>NZ_BSNG01000001.1:2400000-2700000 GCF_030159855.1 Devosia yakushimensis
CGGGATCGGGCATTTGCACCAGTTGCAGGGCTTCGATGGCGCGGGCACGAGCCTGCTTGTGGCTGCATTTGCGGTGCTGGCGCACGGCTTCGGCAATCTGTTCGCCGATCTTGAGCACGGGATTGAGCGCGGTCAGCGGCTCCTGGAAGATCATGGCGATCTGCTCGCCACGAAAATCTTCGACCTGGCGCTGGTTCATGGCGAGGAAGTCGACGCCATCGATCAAAATCTTGCCGGAGGCGACCTGGGCCGCCTCCGGCAATAGGCGCAGCAAGGCGAGGGCAGTCATCGATTTGCCGCAGCCGCTTTCCCCCACGATGCACAGGGTTTCCCCTGCCCGCACCGAAAGGTTCATGTCGGAAACGACAGCGAATGATCCATTGGCGCCACGAATCTCGATGTCGAGATCGGTGACTTGGAGCACTGGCGCCGGGGAAGCGTGTGGGAGGACACTCATCGTTGTCGTTTCCTTGCCTAAGACAGTGCGGCGCGCCGCAATGCCAATATCAGTCGGTGGCGCCTTCGAGATTGCCGACCATGAAGCCGTAATCGCCTGATTGGACGAGGTTGCGGGTGAGGTGCTGCATGATCATCACGCCGTTGGCGAACGGGGTGGGGATCTCTTCGAGCACTTCGAAATTATAGGGGCTGACGACGCGGCCGAGCAGCTGGCCTGATTTGATGACCTCGCCATTGGCGGGGCAGAGCGGCTCGAGCCAGCCGCCCTGGCTGGGACGGATGCCGGCCAGTTCGTTGACCACGATCTGCTTGGGATTTTCCCACGGCGTGCCGGGAATGACGCCCTTGGTGCGCAGCATGTTGAGCACGCCATCGACGGTGCGCTTGATATAGGGGGTCTGGTCGAGAATGCCGCCGCCCAGCTCGATGACCGAGACCGGAATGTTGCGCTTGTCGAGGGTGACCGATTTGGTGGTGCCGCCGAAGACGGTGCCCTGCTTGTTCTCGACCGGGCGGTAGAGGAGCTTGGAGCCGAAGGCGCGCGAGAGCTGTTCGTCGTTCCAGATATAGACATAGTCGACGGTGGGGCGGTCGGTGCCGCTATGCAGGTCGATATGGACGTCAATGACGTTGAAATAATGCTCGGTCAGCGCATAGGCGAGCTGCTGGCTATAGGTGCCCTTGGGGCTGCCGGGGAATTGGCGATTGAGATCGACCTTGTCGATGGTGGCAAAGCGCTCATTGACCGCGAAGGCCGAGGGATTGGCGACCGGCAGCAGCAGGATACGGCCCCTGAGCGGCATGGTCTTGAGGATGTGGAAGAGTTCGAGGATGGCCTGCGAGCCGGTATTCTCATTGCCATGGATCGAGGCCGAGATGCCGATGGTGGGGCCATCTTCTTCGCCCACCAATTCATGCACGAACAATACGGCATCGCTGCCATCGGCATTGGTGGTGAACTTGGGACGAAGCTGGTTGATGGACTTTACCATTCGATTATTCCTTTAGTTACTTGGTCTTGGCCCCGCCGCGCGAGAGCTGGCGAGGATCGAGAACGTCCCTGAGCCCATCGCCCAGGAGATTGAAACCGAGCACGGTGACCATGATGGTCGCGCCCGAAACGATGGAGAGCCACGGCGCGTCACGCATGAATTTGGTGCCGTAGGAGAGCGTCCAGCCCCAGGTTGGGGTGGGCGGCGGCAGGCCGAAGCCGAGAAAGCTCAGGGCGGATTCCGAGATGATGGCGGTGCCCAGGCCCAGGGACGCGAGCACGATGATCGGGCCCAGCGCATTGGGCAGCACTTCCTTGAAGATGATGCGGATGGGGCTGGCGCCCAGCGCACGGGCGGCTTGCACGTAGTTTTGTTCGCGCAGGACGAGGGTCGTCGAGCGGACGACGCGGGCATATTCGGTCCAGGCGACGACGATGATGGCGAAGGACACGTTGAGCACGCCGGGCCCGAGTACGGCGACGATGGCCAGCGCCAGGACGATGGCGGGGAAGCCAAGGAAAATATCGGTGATGCGCATCAGGAGCTGATCGACCCAGCCGCCGAAATAGCCGGCGACGAGGCCGACAACCGTGCCGATAAAGGCTGAGCAGACCACCGAGACAATGGCGATGGTCAGCGAGATGCGGGCGCCGAAGACCAGGCGGGACCAGAGGTCGCGGCCGAAATTGTCGGTGCCCAGCAAGTGCCCGGCAGTGGGCAGGGCAAAGCGGTTGCGCATGTCCATCTGCTCGACGCCATGGGTGGCGACATAGGGCGCGAAAATGGCGCAGAGGATGATGGCGAGGGAAATCACCGCGCCCACCATGAGCGAGGTATTCTGAAAGGCTTTTGGCAATCGCATGGAGGTCACCCGAGGCGGATGCGCGGATCGACCGCGGCATAGAGGAGGTCGACCACCAGATTGACCAGCGCGAAGACGATGGCGAAGGTCAGAACGATGCCCTGAATGAGCGGCAGGTCGCGTTGCGAAATGGCCGCGATGGTGAGCTGGCCCAGGCCCGGCCAGGCAAAGATGGATTCGGTCAGCACCGCGCCGCCGAGCAGAGCGCCGAAGCGCAGGCCGATGACGCTGAGCACGGGCAGCAAGGCATTGCGCAGGGCGTGGCGGATGACCACCCTGCCCCGGCGCAGGCCCTTGGCATAGGCGGTGCGCACGAAATCCTCGCGCAGCACTTCGAGCATGGAGGCGCGCACCAGCCGGGAGATGATGGCGGCAGAATTGGCGGCCAAAGCCAGTGCCGGCAGGGCGATATGGCTGATCGAATCCCACAGCACCTGGGGGCGGCCGGTGACGGCGGCGAACAGGGCTTCATGCAGCGGCACGCCGCGGCCGATGGCGGGGAGCCAGCCCAGTTGCACGGCGAACAGCAACATGAGCAACAGGCCCAGCCAATAGACCGGCATGGAGACGCCGAGCTGGGCGAAGAGCATCGTTGCCGTATCGATGAACGAGCCTTGGCGGATTGCGGCCAGCACGCCGAGTGTCAGCCCGATCAGCGTGGCGAGGATCAGCGATACGACGGCCAGCTCAATGGTGGCGCCGAGACGGCCTGCGATGATTTCGGCCACGGGCTGGTTCTGGAAAATCGAGCGGCCCATATCGCCGTGCAGGAGCGCGGCGAAATAGTCCCAGAGGCGGATATACCAGGGATCGTTGAGGCCGAGCGAATTGCGCAGATTGGCGATGGCTTCGGGCGTCGCGTCCTGCCCAAGCAGGACCGCTGCGGGGTCGCCGGGGATGAGCAAAAGCAGGCCGAAGGTCACCACGACCATGCCGATGGCCATGGGGATGAGCAGCAGTAGCCGGCGGACTATATAGGCGATCATTGCGTCGGCTCCTTTATGTTCGAGAAAAGCAAGGCGGATCAGCCGATGACGACGTCGTCGATCTTGCGGGGATAGTGGGTCATGCTGTCGGGCCCCTCGGCGGCGATCAGCACGGTGTCGGCAATGCGGTAGCCGGCAAAGCCGGGCACGAAGATTGCCGGTTCGCTCGAGGTGATCATGCCGGGTTCAAGGATCGTCTCGTCTCCTGCTTCGACCCATGGCGATTCATGGAACATGACGCCCATGCCATGGCCGACGCGGTGCAGCAGATAGTCGGTCATGCCGCTATCGCGAATGAAGGCGAGGGCCAGATTATCAGCGGAGGCGCAGGTGTGCCCGGCGATCAGCGCGGCGGTGGCCATGCGCTGGGCTTCGTAGGCCACGGCGTAATGTTCGAGCTGGATCTTGCTGGGTTCGCCGATGAACAGGGTGCGTTCGCTCTCGGCGGCACGACCACCGACGCGGCAGCCGAGCGAGAGGATGATGCTTTCGCCTCGCTTGACCGGATTGCCGGTGGGCATGCCATGGGGGAAGGCCGAGCGGGCGCCGGAATAGACGAGGCCACTGGCGAGCCCCTGCACCAGCATGAGATCGGCATGTTCCTCATGCATGATCTTCATGGCGTGGCGGGAGACGAAGGATTCGATCTCGATTTCGCTGGGCAGCGTGCCACCCGATGCCATGGCCTCGGCGATGAGGCCGACGCCGGCGACGACCATCTCGTCGGAAATCCGCGCAGCCTCGCGGTGCAGCACGATCTCCTCGGGATATTTGATCAGCCGCATCTGCTGGACGATATTGCAGGGCACGACCCGGGCGGCATTGGGGAAAGCAGCCTCGATCTGGCTGACGCGAGCGAGCGAAATGGCGTGGCTATAGGCAACGACGCCAGTCATGTCAGGGAAGGCGCGACCGAGCACGTCGAAGGGGCGGTCAATGCCGGGGAATTCGAAATAGATGATGGGTTCGGCCGCGATGTTCTGGTGCGCCGCGTGGCTCTCTTCGAGCTTGGGCAGCAGCAGCCAGGCGCCGTCATGGCTGATCGCGAAGACCACCGGGCGCTCGGTGGTGTAATGCGAAAAGCCGGTCGTGTAGATTACGTCATCGTTGGAATCGAGCAGCAGCAGATCGATGCCGGCCGCAGCCATCCGCGTGCGGATATCGGCATGAACCTTGGCATAATAGTCGTGTCCGAGGACCTGGTGGAACGCCATCTATCGTCTCATGAATTTGGAAAAAAGCCGGCCGGTATCGGGCAGATACCGGCCGCAGTTGTCAGGAAATCAATCGGTGAAGCCGATGAGACCACGCAGATTGCCGCGCGGGGTGGCCTGCACGGTCACCGGAATGTCCTTGGAATAGAACATCTGGTAGCCCTGAGCCGAGACGATGTAATAGGGCAGATCCTGGGCCAGGATGGTGGCTGCGGCCTGGTAATCCTTGGCGCGCTGGGCCTGGTCGAGGGTCGAGCGGCCGTTCTGCAGGAGGGTATCGACCTCGGGGTTGGAATAGCCGCCCCAATTGGTCGAGCCACCCGTGGTGAGCTGGGCGAACATCAGGCGATCGGGATCGACGATATTGAGCCAGCCGAGCAGCGCGATCTGGTGCATGCTCTTCTGCACGTAATTGGTCGAGAAGGATGGCCAATCGGAAATCTGCGCCGTCGCCTTGACGCCGGCCGATTCAAAAATGGCCTGCATATATTCCACGGTCTGCACGCGATTGGGGTCTTCGCTGTGGGTCGCCAGGGTCACGGCGAGGTCCTTGCCGTCCTTGTCGAGCACGCCATCGCCATTGCTGTCGGTCCAGCCCAGTTCGTTGAACAGGGCAATGGCGCCTTCGATATTGAAGGTCGGCTGGGAAATGGTGTCGGAATAGGCCCAGGACGAGGGCAGGATGATCGAGTGCGCGACCTGATCGACGCCCTGGTAGATGTCGTTCACGATCGTGTCCTGATCCACCAGCATGGCAAATGCCTGGCGCATCTTGGGGTCGGACAGCAGCGGGTCCTTGGTGTTGAAGTTGAGATAGTTCACGCCGAGACCAGCGGTGATGACATTGCCGAAGCGGTCATCTCCCTTGAGGCGCTCGATATCCTGCGGGGAGAGCGGGGACTGGATGACGTCGAGGTCACCGGCTTCGAAAGCCTGGGCGCGGGCCGAATTGTCGCCGATGATCTTGATGGTGACGTTTTCGATCTCGGGAGCGCCGCGCCAGTAATTGGCATTGGCTTCGAGCGCGATTTCGCTGCCGCGGTTCCATGACACCAGCTTCATCGGACCAGCGCCAATAGGATTGAGCGCGATATCGGTGCCGCCTTCGACCAGGGCCTTGGGCACGATGCCGACGTCGAGATAGCTCAGGAGCGGCGCATAGGGCGCGCTGAGCGTGAACTTGACGGTGAGCGGATCGACGGCTTCGACGGCCGTGATCGGGGTATAGAGTGCGCGTGCGGGGGCGTTGAAATCGGGATCGATCAGGGTGGTGTAGGTGAACACCACGTCGTCAGCAGTCAGCGGGCTGCCGTCGGAGAATTTGAGGTCCGGACGCAGCTTGAAGATGAAGGTCTGCGGATCGGGATTTTCCCAGCTTTCGGCCAGGTCTGGTACGGGTTCCAGCGCCGGGGTGATGTGGACGAGACCGGCATAGATCAGGTCGGCGGTGCGCGAAGCCGTGGTGTCGCGGGTGAGGCGCGGATCGAGCGTGCCGGCGTCGACATCGGTGCCGACGACGACGGTCTGGGCGTCCTGCGCCATGACCATGTGAGCCGGCATGAAGCTCAGCGCCACGATGGCGCTGGTGGTCAAAAGAAAGCTTTTCATTCCCTGGTGTTCCCTTTGCATGAAGTGTCGGAGGCCGGCAGTCAGGCTGGCGCCATTCCCTCGATGGCAGCAGCCTCGGGTTCCGGTTCCCGGGCGATCCGCCGCTGTCGCAACAAAGCGAGATGCGGCGCGAGCGTATTTTCCAGCGCCCCCGGATCGGGTGCGTGGCGATATTCGAAACAGCGCACATTGGGGCGCACGAGATCGGCGACATGGTCGGCGCCGGAGGCGTAGATCACCGCGTCACAGCCGGCGATGATCTCCTGGAGATCGGGCGAGGACGACCAGGTGACCCGGATATCGGAGACGTGCGGGGCAAATTCGCGCACACTGGGGCGCATGATGGCGATGTATTCCTGAAAGTGGGTCACGGCGGCGACGCGGCTGCGGGGATCGAGCCCGGCCAGGTTCTGCCGCGTACGCTGCGAAGGGATGAGGCGCAGGCCCAGCACATTATCGGTCTCGATCAGCGTGCGCACTTCGGCCTCGCGATGGACAAAAGTGATGACGAGGTCGGCGGCGCGGCAGGCATCCACCTCGGCGCCGGGCTGGCGCAGGCTTTCGAGCGTCACCAGCTGCACACTGTCATTGGCGGCCAGAACCGGCCTGATCTGCTCGACATAGTCGCGGCCGGGGCCTTCGAAAATGCAGACAAACACCATGGACAGCCCGACCGAAGGGCGGCGCAACTGGGCCTGCGCATTGATCATCGACACCAGTTCCATGGTGGAGACGCCCAGTGCCTCGGCGCGGCTGACAATGGCTTCGATATCGCCGCGCAGGGCATTGATCGGCTGCCGATCATCAACCGCCAGGCGCGGATCGCGCGCGGTAAAGGCGCCAAGGCCCTGACGCATCTCGATAAGGCCGGCGTCGCGCAACTGTTGGTAGACCTGGCTGACGGTCATGGGCGCAATACCCAGCTCGGCGGCCAACTGGCGCACCGAAGGGAGCTTGGTGCCATAGACCATGTCACCAAAGGCCAGCGTGTAGCTCAGCAAGCCATGCAACTGCGTGCCGACCGGAACGGGCAGCGACTTATCAATGCTGGATGCGTCAATGGGGAACATGTGTGCTACCAGTTCAGTACACGCCAACCGTAACACCGGATTTTCTGAGTGCAATAGGGAATGAGAATTTTTTGTACACAGTTTGCATTCGCCAAAAATGTGTGCAGAAATATACGTGGAAGCCCCGAAAGTTCTGGGAATATCTGACTAAAACAGACAAACCCAAGGGCAAAACGGGAGCAGCGGCCGCCAAACGGCCCAGAGAAGGTGTGCTAATGGACTATATCAACCTTGGTCGAACCGGCCTCAAAATTTCGCGGCTGGCTCTGGGATGCATGACTTTCGGGTCGCCAAACTGGGCGCCGTGGGTGCTTGACGAAGCTGCCTCGCGTCCGATCGTGGAGCGGGCGCTCGAGCTGGGCATCAACTTCTTCGACCTGGCGGATATGTATTCGCTGGGGGCGAGCGAAGAAGTGGTGGGGCGCATCCTGGCGCCGGTGCCGCGCCACAAGCTGGTGCTGGCGACCAAGCTCTATAATCCGATGAGCGGAGACCCCAATGACCGGGGCCTGTCGCGCAAGCATATTTTCGAGGCAGTGGACGGGAGCCTCAAGCGGCTCGGGACCGACTATATCGACCTCTACCAATTGCACCGCTTCGACTATGAAACGCCGCTGGAAGAAACGCTGGATGCGCTCAACGACGTGGTCCGCGCCGGCAAGGTGCGCTATCTCGGCGCCTCCTCGATGCATGCCTGGCAATTTATGAAGGCGCTGGGGCTGCAGCGCGCCAATGGCTGGGCGCCTTTCGTATCGATGCAGCCGCATTACAACCTGATCTACCGGGAGGAAGAGCGCGAAATGCTGCCGCTCTGCCGCGCCGAGGGGATCGGCGTGATCCCCTGGAGCCCCCTGGCGCGCGGCCGTCTGGCGGGGCGTGCCGGGGATGCGACGACACGGGCGCAGACCGACAAGACCGCGGCGGCGCTCTACGACCGGTCGCGGGAGCAGGATGACGCGGTGGTGGCCGCAGTGCGGCAGGTGGCCGAGCGCCATGGCCGGCCGCCGGCACAGATCGCCTATGCCTGGGTGGCCAGCCGGCCCGGCATTTCGGCGCCGATCGTGGGCATTTCCAAGCTGCATCAATTCGACGATGCGGTGGCGGCGCTGGCCATCGAACTCAGCGCGGAAGACGTGGCGCTGATGGAAGCGCCCTATCATCCCAAGCCCGTTGCCGGACATCAGTGAGGACACAACCATGAACCTTGGCAAGGAACTGGCCGAGCTCACCGCCGGTATCGACCAGCTTTATCGCAGCACGCCCCGCAGCGACGGCTTTCTGGATCGCGAAGGACTGATCCCGGTGGCAGTCGCCGCTGTGGAGCCGCGCCAGTTGCGGGATTATGACGAGGCGACCGAAGCTCTGCTCGCCCTGCGCGGGCGGCTTGCCGGGGAAGCGGAAAGCGCGCTGCGCCGGGATTATCTGGGTGAGATGGTGGATTCGCTGCTCGCGCTGGTGACGACCTTCGCTGAAAAGGAGATATCATTCGCCGACCGCGTGCGGCGACAGATTCGCGTGGATACGCAATTGGTTGGCGACGATGTGCTGGACGGCTATCGCGCGATCATCCGCGAAAAGCTCGATGAGATGGGCTTTGCCGGCGGCGCCTTGGCGGACGATCTGGCGCGGTGGGAAGCCCAGGTGCGGGTTCCGGCCGATGACGTACTCGATACAATGCGGGCGCTGACGCTGGAAGCGCGGCACAAGGTCAGCACGACCATGTATCCGATGACCGACGAATGGATGGAGCCGGAGGGCGTGACGGCGGCGCCATTCTCGGCCTATTGCGACTATCCGGCCCGCAAGGTGCTGATGAACCTCGACTTTCCCTATACACGGTTCGCCCTCAAGCACCTGGCGACGCATGAAGTTTTCCCGGGGCACCTGGTGCATCTGGCGCTGCGGGAGCGCTATGTGGCCGAAGGCAAGATGCCGCTCGATGGCGCCCAGGTGGTGACCAGCTCGGCCAGCAGCGCGCTGTTCGAGGGCATTGCCGACAATGGCATGTTCTTCCTCGACTGGATCGAGGGACCGGAGGATGAGCTGGGCGTGGCGCTGCAGCGGTTGCGGGGGGCGCTGCGCTGCAATGCGGCCTGGATGATGCATAGCCAGGGCAAGAGCCTGGACGAGATCGTGCCGGTGATTGCCGCGGGCGGTTTCCAGGAGAAGGTGACGGCGCGGTCGCGGCTGGCCTTTCTCGGGCATAATCTGCGGGCGCCATTCGTCTACGCCTATTGGTGCGGCGATGTGGCGGTGCATGCGGTGTGGAAGACCGTGCCGGTGGAGCGCCGTGCGGAATTCTGGGCTTATCTCTATGGCAATATGCACACGCCCACGACGCTGGCCGCGCATTGGAAATAACCAGAGCAACGGGCGTTCTGACGAACGCAAAGCGTCGCTCTAGCCCACTTTTCCGCACGATGCTCTAAAGCGTTGCCAATGCGCGATTGATGATGGCGTGGCCATAGGCCTGGCGGATGGCAAGCTTGGCCTCGAGTGCGGCGATGACGCTGTCGCAGAAATTGGTGTCGTACATTTCGGAGAGGTTGTTGAGGCCGCCCGGGGTGAAGACGTTGATCTCCAGAATCTTGTCGCCGACGATATCGAGGCCGACCAGGAACATGCCGTCCGCGACCAGCTTGGGGCGGACGGTTTCGGCTATGGCGAGCATTGCATCGGTCATGTCGACGGGCTCGGGTCCGCCGCCGACATGAACGTTGGAGCGGATTTCGCCCTTGGCGGGGACGCGGCGGAAGGCGGCATATTTGCCATCGCGCAGCAGGGGCCGGCCGTTCATCAGGAAAAAGCGGACATCGCCTTCGGAGGCCTCGGGGATGAAGTCCTGGGCGATCAGATAGCCCTCCCCGCTCACAGCCTCGAAAATCTGATTGAGATTGGCATCCTTGGGGGAGCCGATCTTGAAGACGTTCTTGCCGCCCGAACCCTGTAGCGGCTTGACGATGGCGCCCTTTTTCTGGCCGTCGATAAAGGTCCTGATCTCCTCGATGCTTTTGGAGATGAGGGTAGCGGGCCGGACCGAGGCGGGGAAATCCTGGAAGTAGAGCTTGTTCTGCGCCATGGCGAGGCCATCGGGATCGTTGAGAACGATAACACCCCTCGCAGCGGCCAGGCGGCCGAAAATGGTGCCGGTATTGGCAGCCCAGGGTCGCTCGGCGGCATCCTGGGAGGGATCGTTGCGCAGCATCAGGATATCGATCTCGCTGACATCGATGGTTTGGACGCTGGTCTTGTCGCCCTGCAGGTCCTTGTGCAGGGTTTCGGCTTTCTTGTAGCTGGCCGATGGCAGGGTGAGCGCGCGGACCATCAGGCTATCGTCAGGCCGCAGCACGAAATCGCCGGGGGTGACATAGCAGATATCGTGGCCTCGATTGAGGGCGGTCAATGCCAGAACGGTGGTGGTGTAATTGGCGGTTTCGCCGGCAATGGAATTGACGAAAAAAGCGATACGCATGAGTTCTCCTAGCGCGCGATGAGATCGATGGGGGCGAGGCCGGAACGGGCTTTGGCCAGACGTTCTTCGGCGCCCTTGATGGACAGGAATTCGGGAATGAGCCGCGGCCCCTTGAGCAGGCCACGGGTATTGAGTTCCTGCATGACGGCAAAATGGGTGGCGGCGATCTTGCCCATCCAGAACGGCTCGAGCGCGCCGCCGCCTTCGAGGTGCTTGAGGATTTCGAGCAGGCCGCGCAGATAGATGGCGTCCTTGGCGAGGCCCCCGCCGCGATGGACGCGCAGGGCCAGATTGAAGGCGGCCTGGAGGGGAAAGCCGAGATCCTTGGTCAGGAGGCGGAAATTGTCCTGGAAAGTCGCGCCATCGAGCATGGCGGCACAGGCCAGGACGCGCGCGGCGATCAGGCGCAGCCGGGCGACGGTCATGCCGCCGGCCAAATATTCGGCCAGTACGGCCAGCCCTTCCTGGGCGCCTTCGTAGCCGGCAAGGCCCGAGCGGAACAGGCGCAGGCCCTGGGCGGAGCCGTTGTAATAGGTGAGCAGATGGACGCCCACTTCATGGCTGAGCAGGGCCTCGACGCGTTGGCGCGCCATGGTGGTGCTGCGCGAAATCAGCAGGCGCCCATTGGTGACCATGAGGCCAGCCGGCAGGTCGTCGCGCAACTCGATGGTGGCGGCGAAGGCGTCGTATTGGCTGGCATAGGTGGCGATCATCGCCTGCGCCTTGCGTTCGACAAAGGCATGGTCGGCGGTATCGGGCTCGGTGTCTTTGCGGCCCGCCCGCTTGGCGGTGGTATCGAGAATGGATTGCGCCATGGCCAGGAGTGGCGGTTCGACCGAGCCGTAAAGCGCACGGCCAAGCTCGACGAAGCGCCGTGTTTCGCGGGCAGCGAGCAGGGAGAGTTGCAGATCGAGCTCCTGCTGCTTTTCGCGATAGAGCTGGGTCAGGACCGGGTCTTCAAAATGGTCGAGCGCTATCGAAAACAGCGCCTTTTTCTGCCTGTCGGGCGCTATGGCCAGGGGGCGATAGAGGAAATTGGGTGCCCGGTGATAGCCGCCTTCCTTGAACTGCGCCCAGGCGGCCTCGGCATTGATGGGCGTCACGGCGAGCAGGAAATCGAAGGATTGGGCCACCTCGTCCATTGCTTTATCTGCCCGGCCAACGGCATCGATGAAAACCTGCCGGCCAAGGGCGCGGTGGCTGGGCAAGGCCAATTTGGTGGTGGCGGCGGCAAAGCTGGCCGCGGCCTGCAGGCCTGCATCGAAGATATTGGCGACGACCCGTTCGCGGAGAGCGGGATAGAAGGTCTTGGAGCCGGAGACGCGGTAGATGGGCGCGAAGCGCACGGTGAGCGTGGGGAACATGGGCACCCGGCGGGCGAGACTGGCATGGGGATCGCCGGCCAAAGCATGCTTGGCGATGCGCGGCACGCGGAATTTATTGGTCACGGCCTCGACCGAGCCGACAAAAGCCGAAAGCGCCGCCTGCGCCACCGCGTCATCGGGTGCCGACAGCCCCAGCTCGAATGGCGGTAGATAGGGGGAGTCCTTGGCGAGCTGATCGCGCGCCAATTCGCCGACATCGAGCAGCAGGAAGGCGCCAAAGCGGGCCTGCATCTGTTCGCCCACAAGACGGATGACCGTGACCGCTTCGCCGAGATTGCGCACGATGAGATAGGCGGCATTGGCCATGGCGATGTCACGGGCGGCCGGCTGGCTGCGGCGCGCGAGGTGGACGCAGAGAAAAGGCATGGGCCGATCGATATGGAGCCGGCTACCATTGCCGAGATCGAGGCGAATAGGCGTGCCGGCGTCCAGCGCGGCACTGACCTTTTCCCGCAGGCCGGCCGGCTTGGCACTCATCGCCCCGCCTCCAGCGCGGTTTCGAGCATGGGGATGGCGGCGGCGATGGTGGCACGTATGGCGTCGAGCGCTTCAAGGTCGGGTTCCCCGGTCCATTCGTCCATGAAGAATTTCTTGAATTCGATGGCAATGGCGCAGCCGGTCAGCGGGAAATTCTGGTGGACGAAACGGGTCTGTTCGCCCTTCCCCTCGAAAGCCACATTCTCGCGGACGTCCATGAAGCGACCGCGGAAGCGCAGGCTGCCCAGAATTTCCATGAGGGGATCGAGAATGTGTCCCCAGCGCTCGCGATCCATGGAAAAGGTGCCGATATTGATGTCGGGGGCTTGGTCGGGATCGGTGGGGGGGTCGTCCGGGCCGGCGCGGCGATGATTGTAGCTGTGGACGTCGAGCAAGACGAACTGGCCATGGTCGGCCTCGATGCCGGCCAGGGTCTGGCGCAGCATGGCATAATAGGCGTCATGAATGCGCAGGGAGCGCGCGATGATGGCCGGCGATGGCGGCTCCTGCCAGACCTGCAGCCCCCAGGATTGCTCGGGCCGCAGGTAAACCGAGCCATCGCGGGCCCGGTTGAGATCGATTTCAAAGCGGGAGCGGTGGAAGACGATCTGGTTGGGCACATCGAGAATGGCGTAGGCCGTGAACGGGTCTTCCTCGCGCAGGCGACCGGCCTCGTCGAGCGCCATGCGATCGAGCGCCTCGGGGCGGACATGATGACCATTGTGGATGGCCGTGCCGATAATGGGCGAAATGCCGCGCTCCAGCGTCCACAGGGCTGTGGCGGGCGGGAAGAGGTGGACCGGGCTGAGATCGGTCGCTGATTCGGTCATGGGTGCCATCCGACTGGATGGGACCGGTGTTTCAGCAACCTGACCCGGCCATCCTTTGCTTGCGCTGTTCACGCAATAACAACGTGGCCGGTGTGGCGGAGTTCCAGGGGACCGGCAGAGACGCGTGCTCTGACCGGTCTATGCCAAGGGTTTACGCGTTGCGGGCGGTCCAGACCAGAATCTGGCCCATGACATCGGCCAGGGCGCCATCAAGGGCAGCGATGGCGGCGACTGCGGGCTCGACCACACCGGGACGGGAGGCAGAGAAGACCTGGCTGGCGAAAATGGCGCCGCGCTGCTCATCGACCAATTTGGCATTGATGGTGACAGTGGCTTGGCCACCCTTGCCCACATCGATCTCGAAAGCGCGCAATTCTGTCGCCAGCGTCACATCGACACGCAGCTGATCGTCAGGGCGGCCGACATTGGGGAAATTGCTGGCTTCGAAGGTTTGCAGCAGCCGGGTCTGCACCAGGCGCGGCAAGGTATCGGACAATTGTGCTTCGGGCAGATAGCTCAGCACATTGCCGGCATCGCGGACGACGACGCGCTGGGAATCATAGGTCTGCACTGTCTTGGGCACGGTAATGACCACCACGCGGGACGAGCGGCGGCGGGTGTTGAGGCCATCCACACTGCCCAGATCGTAGGTGACCGGGGCGCGAACGCCAAAACAGCCAGCCAGACCCAGGGCCAGGACCGAAGCCCCACCAACCATGAACGAACGTCGTGCGAGGCTCATCTGCGGCCCTTATTGCTTGGTGTATTCACGAACGGTCTCTCCCCCAAAGATGAGTCCTTGCGGATTGTTTTCCAGGTTGCGCACCACCCGGTCAAGCCGCGCGAGCGTGCCACGGGCATCGACGGCAAGCGCAGTATATTCGGACAACCCGCGGGAGGTGAAATCGTTCAATCCCGCAGCGATGCGCGCCGTATTGGCGTTGAGCTGATCGGCCAGGTCGCGCACCGATTGGGCGGCCTCCGCCAGATCGTTGAACAGCCCCTGCCCTTCCACGCTCGATACGGACGCATCGACCTGGGCCAGGATGGAATCGACCTTTTCAACCGAACGGGTCAGCGAGTCGGAAACCGCGGTCACATTGGCGACGATGGTATCGACATTTTCCGAATTGTTGCCAAGCGAGGTGGCGAACTGATCGATATTGGCGATGACGCGGCCGACAATGGCTGGATCGACCTCGGCCGCAACCTGATCGATGACGGTGACGGCGCTGTGCAGGCCTTCGGTCAGCTGGGTAAGATTGTCCGAGAGCACCGAAGTGCTGGCGAAGAACTTGTCGATCTGATCGGAATTGCGCGCCAGGCTATCGGAGAAGGTGGTGATATTGGCCACCACCTTAGTCACGTCCTCAGGCGGGACGGCGTCGACCAGGGCGCTCACCTTGACCGAGAGCGAGCCGATCTCGTCGGCCATGGGGCCGATCTGCTTGCCGGCATCGGCAATGCTGGCAAGGGCCGCCTGCACACCATCGGAATTGGCGGCCAGGGCAGTGCTGAAGCTCTCGATATTGGCGAGGGTGGTGTTGATCTTGTCGTCATTGTCATCGAGCAGGGTATTGATGCGAGCAACGGCGGTTGAGGCGCCATTGACCGAGGAGGAGAGGCCATCAATGATCGACTGGAAATCCGACACTTGGGCATAAAGGGTGGGCGCCGAGCGGCCGGGGCCGATGGGCGGCTCGCCGGCGCCCGGAGTGCCGCCGGTCAATTGCACCGAACCGCCGCCGGTCAGCCCCTGAAAGCCAGTCATGACCTTGGTATCGGCGCGGACGGGGGCGGTGGCGTCGACTTCGACGCGGGCCACGACGCGGTTGGAATCCTCGGGATCGAGCTGGACGGTCGAGACCTGGCCGATGCGGATGCCGTTGAAGAGAACGTCGGTGCCGCGGGCTATACCGCTGACAGTGCCAGTGAAGACGATGTCATAGGGCTTTTGGGCGATATTGGCCGTGGGCGCCGCAAACCAGTAAACGAAGGCAAAGAGCGCCGCGACCACCGCGGTAGCCAGCACTCCAACGACTGCGTAATTGGCATTGTTTTCCATAGGCTAACCTTCAAGGCCGTGGGCACGAGGCCCGTGGAAATAGTCGCGAAGCCAAGGATGCGTGCTCGCCCGCATTTCTGCCATCGTGCCCGCCAGCAGCAATTTGCCATCCGCCAGCGCCACGATACGGTCGCAGGCGGTCGCCAGGCTGTCGAGATCGTGTGTTACCATAAGCACCGTCAAATCCAGCGTGTCGCGCAGAGTAACGATGAGTTCATCGAACTTGCCGGCCCCGATAGGGTCGAGCCCGGCAGTGGGCTCGTCGAGGAACAGAATCTGCGGATCGAGCGCCAGGGCGCGCGCCAGGGCAGCCCGCTTGATCATGCCGCCGGAAAGCTCGGAGGGATAAAGCTGGGCGGCCTTGGCCGGCAGGCCAACCAGGTCGAGCTTGATGCGGGCGATGTCGCGGCGCAGCGTGGAGGACAGATGCAGGTGCTCTCGCATAGGAAATTCGATGTTTTCCAGAACACTCAACGAGGAGAAGAGCGCCCCCTGCTGGAACAGAATGCCCCAGTTGCGCTGGGTGGCGACGCGTTCCTCGCGGTCGAGTTCAGCATAGTTGCGACCCAGAATGCGGATCTCGCCGGTGCTGGGCAGGAGGCGGACAATGGCGCGCATGGTGACGGACTTGCCCGAACCCGAGGGGCCGATCAGCCCCAGGATTTCCCCGCGATGGGCCTCAAAGCTCATGCCGTTGATGATCTTGCGGCCGCCAATCTCGACCTTGAGATCGTGCACGCTCAATACGGGTGGGGAGGTGGTTTCCGCCATGGGCTAAATCCCCACCGCGGCGAAGAACACCGCAAAGAGGCCGTCCGCGACGATGACGATGAAGATCGACTTCACCACCGATGAGGTGGTGCGGCGGCCCAGCGATTCGGACGAGCCTTCGACCTTGAGCCCCTCGATCGAGGCAATAAGCCCCACGAGAAACGCCATGAACGGCGCCTTGACCATGCCCACGATCACGCTTTTGATGCTCATCGCATCCTGCAGGCGACCGATGAAAATATCGAAGGGAATGTCGCCATAGACCAGCGAGACGATGGCCGCGCCAACCAGGCCGGACATGGCGCCGATAAAGGCCAGCAGGGGCAGCCCGACAACGAGCGCCACGACGCGGGGCAGCAGGAGCGCCTGATAGGGATCGACACCCATGACCTGAAGGGCATCGAATTCCTCGCGCATGCGCATGGAGCCGATTTCGGCGGTGATGGCGGAGCCGGACCGGCCGGCCACCATGATGGCGGCGAGCAGGACGCCGATTTCGCGGAACATCAGGATGGCGGCCAGATCGACAACCAGAATCACGGCGCCGAAATTGCGCAGCTGCAGAATGGTCTGCTGGGTGATGATGGCTCCGACGACCAGCGAAATCAGCGCCACAATCGGGATGGCGCGCAGAACGATCTGCTCGAACTGATTGACAAAGCTGGGGAAACGCAGCGGCGCCTGGAAAGAAAGGGTGCGCGCAAAGGCCGTGATGATGCGGCCCTGCACGACATTGGCGTCGAAAATATCCTGTCCCGCGCCGATGAGCGCGCGGCCAAGCTGGTCGAACGGATAGACCAGGAAATTGGGATGGCTGGGGGGTGCGACCTGTTCGAGCGGGTTATCACCTATGCGGTCGAGCAGGTGTTTATGCTGTTCGGTGCCCCCGACAAATTCGACACGGCCGTCACCCAGCCGATGACGGAAATTGCCCAGCAGCCACGCGCCCACTGTATCGAGCCGGCCAATGCCATCGAGATCAAGCTGAACAGGAGCGGTTTCTGCTCCGGGCAGCGCCAGATCGGCCAGCTCACGTTCCAGGGACCGGGCGGTGGCCGACGTCCAATCGCCGGAACAACGGATCAGTGATCCGCCGGTCGCGCTGGTTTCGATAGTGGTCTGCCGTGCCATTCTGCCCTTACCGACGCACCAGAAATGGCTGCGCTGCCAATAATATGTCGCAAAATTGCCATTTCGCTAGTCTTGCCGGCCGGGCGGTTATCGAGTTTTGCCGCGACTGACGCAGAAGTGCCACGTCTGGCTTGCGCCAAGATTGCGACAAATGCCCCGGTCCGGCCGATGCCTGTTCTGGCTGTGCGCACGGCAAGTGCGGTATCCGCGACAGTCCAAAAAGTCAGCGACATCGAGTGCATAGGCGGGCAAAAGCCCGATTATTCTTGGCGGCGCGGGCTAGGACGGCTAACATGTTAGTATTGCTTATCTAGGAGGAATGCGTGCTTCAGTCTTGGCGGTGGTTTGGACCTAATGACCCGGTGACGCTCGATCAGGTGCGGCAGGCGGGGGCGAGCGGCATCGTCACGGCTCTGCATCACATTTACGATGGCCGGGCCTGGACGCCTGCCGATATTGCCGAACGCAAGGCCGTGGTGGAAGCAGCAGGGCTGGTCTGGTCGGTCTGCGAATCGATTCCGATCCACACCTCGATCAAGCTGCGCCGGGGGCCGTATCGCGACTATATCGACAATTGGAAGGTGAGCCTGGCCAATCTCGGGCGCGCCGGAGTGCCGGTGGTCTGCTACAATTTCATGCCGGTGGTGGACTGGACGCGCACTGACCTGCGCTATGTCATGCCCACCACGGGGCTGGCGCTGCGTTTCGACATGGCCGAGTTCGTCGCCTATGACGCCTTCGTGCTGAAGCGCGCCGGGGCCGAGGGCGATTATGCGCCCGAGCTGCTGGCGGCGGCGCAGGCCAAGCTGGCCGGAATGAGCGAGAGCGCCATTGCGACGCTCGAGACCAATATCATTGCCGGCCTGCCGGGCGGCGAGGACAGCTATGACCGCGAGGGCATCCGCCGGAGGATTGCTGAATTCGACGATGTCAGCGCCGATGACATGCGGTCCAACCTCGTGGAATTCCTCAAGGAAGTCGTGCCGGTGGCGGAGGAGGAAGGCGTGCGGCTGGGCATTCACCCCGATGATCCGCCGTTTTCGCTGTTCGGGCTGCCGCGCGTGGTTTCGACGGCAGCGGATATGCGCTCGGTGCTGGGGGCGGTGGATAGCACTGCCAATGGGCTATCGTTCTGTGCGGGATCGCTGGGATCGCGGGCCGATAATGACGTGGTGGGCATGGCGCGCGAATTCGCCAGCCGGATCAATTTCGTGCATTTGCGCAATGTCAGCGTCGAGCCGGACCGCTCGTTCAACGAGGCCGAGCATCTGGGCGGCGATGTCAACATGGTCGATATGATCAGCATTTTGCGGGCCGAGGAGCGGCGGCGGGAGGCGAGCGGACGGGCCGATACGGTTATTCCGATGCGGCCCGACCATGGGCATCTGCTGGCCGACGACATCCACAAGAAGACCAATCCGGGCTATTCGCTGATCGGTCGGCTCAAGGGGCTGGCGGAACTGCGCGGGATTATTACGGCGGTGGATCAGCTGCAGGGGGCGTGAGGGCCGCGATCCGGTTCCCTCCCCCTTGAGGGGAGGGCTAGGGTGGGGGTGTCGCGGCCTCCATGAAACTCTATGCTGGTGGATGGCTCGACACCCCCACCCTCAATCCCTCCCCTCAAGGGGGAGGGAAGCAGATCGGGGCTCTTGATCTGAGGAGGATGTGGCCGAAGACTACACGCCCTCGACCAACGCTCGTCTCTGCCGGATCGCTGCAGCGGCCGTTTTTGGGTCTGGCGGCAGCACGGCGTTTTTCAGCGCGATGGAATAGGGATGTGTCGGGTTATCCAGCACGGCCCGGGCGTTGCCGGCTTCGATGACTTCGCCTTTTTGCATGATGATGACGCGGTCGGAGATGTAATAGGCCGTCGCCAGGTCATGGGTGATGTAGATGATCGACACCTTCAGATCGTCGCGGAGGGCGCGGAAGAGGTTGACGATGGACATGCGCAGGCTGGCGTCGACCATGGAGACGGGTTCGTCGGCGACGATCAGTTTGGGGGATGGGATCAGGGCGCGGGCGACGGCGACGCGTTGGAGTTGGCCGCCGGAGAGTTCGTGGGAGAAGCGGCCCTTGAGTTCGGCAAGGGACAGGCCGACGCGTTGCAGGGCTTCGTCGGCTTTGATCTCCTGTTGCGCCCTGGTGTCGGCGCCGGTGAAGCGGCGGGCGGTGGCGTAGAGATAGGTATCGACATGGGTGAGCGGGTTGAACGCCTCGAAGGGGTTCTGGAACACCGGCTGCACCCGCGTCATGAAGGCCTCGCGCTGGGCGCGGGTGCGGATGGTGCCGATATCGGTGCCGTCGAAGACCAGGCGCCCGCCATCGGGCACTTCATTGCCCAGGATCATCTTGGCCATGGTGGATTTGCCGCTGCCGGATTCGCCGACAATGGCGAAGATTTCCGGCGTGTCACTGGCCAGCGAGAAGCTGACATCGTTGACGGCGGTGATGGACTGGCGGGAGAAGAGGCCGCCTACGCCATAGCGCTTGGTGACGTGGTCGAGTTCGAGCAGGTTGTGGCTCATTGCACCGATATCTCCCCGGCCCGGAAACAGGCGACGCGGCCGCCAGTGGTGCTGGGCAGCATTTGCGGCACCTCCTTGGAACAGCGATCGATGGCGATGGGGCAGCGCGGATGGAAGCGGCAGCCAGATGGTGGATTGGCGAGGCTGGGCGGCTTGCCGGCCAGGCTCTTGCGGGTGGAAATATCGCCAATGCGGGGGAGGCTGGCGATGAGGTGGGCGGTGTAGGGGTGTTGCGGATTGTCGAACAGGGCCTGGGTGGGCCCCTCCTCCGCCAGGCGGCCCGCATACATGATGGCGAGGCGGTCGGTGATGGCGGCGTGGACGGACATGTCGTGGGTGACAAAGACTACTGATGAGCCCAGGCGCCCCTGCACTTCCTTGATCAGGCCGAGCACGTCTTGCTGCACCAGCACGTCGAGGGCAGTGGTGGGTTCGTCGGCGATGATGAATTCGGGTTCGCAGACGGTGGCCAGGGCGATGGTGACGCGTTGGCGCATGCCGCCGGACAGCTGGTGGGGGAAGGCTTCGAGGACGCTGGGATCAAGGCCGAGGCGCTGGAGGTGGCTTTCGACGCGGTGGCGGAAGGCGGCGGAGTCGAGGCCCATGTGGCGATAGGCGAAATTGTTGAAGGCACGCTTGATGCGGCGGACCGGGTTCAGCACGCTCATCGAGCCCTGCATGATGTAGCTCAGATGTTGCCAGCGGGCGGCCTGCATCTTGGCGGGCTCGGCATAGACATCGATATGCTTGCCGCCGAAATCGAATTTGACTGTCCCCTCGACCACGCGCATGGGCGGACGAATGGCGCCGGCCAGGGTCTTGATCAGCGAGGTCTTGCCCGAGGAGGATTCCCCGGCAATGCCATAGACCTCGTTGCGGCGGACGGTGAGATCGATGCCATCTACGGCGCGGACTTCGCGGCGGACGCCGAAATGCTCGTTGATGTAATAGGCCTTGAGGTCCTTGATGGTGAGGACGTCTCGATTGGTCACAGCGGGTCGTTCAGCGAGGAGAGTTTCAGTCATGGCTCAGGCTCCCATGCGCGCGAGGCGGCTGCGGGGGTCGATATATTCGTTGACGGACATGGCGAGCAGGAACAGGCCGAGGAACAGGATGACCACGAAGATCATCGGCACGGCGATCCACCACCAGATGCCGGCGACCATGGCGGAGTGGGCATTGGCCCAATAGATCATGCCGCCAATGGTGGGGCGGTTGATGTCGGAAAAGCCCAGGATGGAGAGCGTGACCTCGAGGCCAATGGCCCAGATGAGGTTGTTCATGGTGGTGAAGAAGACGATGGGCATGACATAGGGCAGATGTTCGCGGAACAGGATCTGGCCGGTGCGCATGCCGGAAAAGGCGGCGTGGCGGGTGAATTCGCGGGTGCGCAGGGACAGGGCGACCGAGCGGATCAGGCGGCTATCATGGGTCCAGCCGAGCAGAGCCGCGGTGAGCGCCAGGACTGGCCAGGTCATCTGGTCGCGCAGCACGAAGACCAGCAACAGCAGGATTGGGATGTTGGGGAGCGCGCCCAGCGTGTCGTTGATGGCCATGATGATCTGGTCGGTGCGGCCGCCGATATAGCCCGAGACGAGGCCGACGACGATGGCGATGACGCGACTGATGGCGGCGACGACTATGCCGAACATCAGGGTGTTGCGCATGGAGATGGCGAGTTGCCAGAAAATTTCCTGGCCGCGGGAATTGGTGCCCAGCCAGTATTCGGCCGAGGGGGGCATGTCGGGGATCACCACATAGATGTCGTTTTCGCCATAGGGGGCGAAGAAGGAGCAGGCGATCAGCGCGAGGATGATCAGGATCAGCAGGGTTCCCAAGAGGAACTCGCGATTGTAGCGCAGCAGATCGAAGAGGACTTTGAACATCGGCGCTATCCCAATTTCACGCGGGGGTCGATCAGGGGGTAGAGAATGTCGATCAGGAATACGGCGGCGGCCACGGCGATGATGGAAATGGTGGTCACCCCCAGCACGAGGCTGTAATCGCCGGCATAAATGCCCGCGACCATCAGCTTGCCGATGCCGGGATAGTTGAAGATGAATTCGACGATGACGGCGCCGCCGAACACATTGCCGAGGCTCAGTGCCAGGCCCGTGACCTGGGGCAGCATGGCGTTGCGGGCGACATATTGGGAAAAGATGGTGCGCGAGGGCACGCCACCCAGTTCGGCATAGACCACATAATCATCGGTGACGATGTTGGAGACCAGCGAACGCATGGCGATGAACCAGCCGCCCATGCCGACCAGCACCAGGGTCAGCGCCGGCAGGGTGCCGTGGGTGATGACGGACTGGATATAGGTCCAGGTCATGGCCGGGTCGAGATTGAGCTGGGCGCCGCCGCTGATGGGCAGGATGGGCCAGAGGAAGCCGAAGACGATGACCAGGGTGAGGCCGGTTATGTAGGTGGGGATGGGCTGCATGGCCATGACCAGCACGCCGACCACTTTCATGGTGCGATTGTTGCGGAAATAGCCGGCAATGGCACCAAGCGTGTTGCCGATGATCCATGAGATGATGGTGGCGAGGGTGAGCAGACCCACCGTCCAGGGTAGAGCGCGGCTGATAATGGTCATGACCGGGGTGGGGAAGGCCGAGAGCGAGGGGCCGAAATCGCCCCGGATCACGCGGCCCCAGAAGGTCAGGTATTGATCGAGCAGGGAACCATCGGTGCCATAGAGCTCGCGCAGGGATTGGCGCAGGATTTCGACGGTGCGCGGATCGGTGGAGCCGAAATTGGTCAGCAGCGACACGGTCTGTTCGATCGGATCGACCGGGGAGAAATGGGCGATGAGGAAGGCCAGGGTGACGCCGGTGAAGACCACGAACAGGAATTGTCCGAAGCGCTTGGCGACATAGGTGAGGTAGCCGTTCATATCCGTTTGCGTCCCATGGCAGTGACTATGAAACCCATATTGGTGCCCTTCCCTGGTGTGGTCCCCTCACCCTGACCCTCTCCCCGGAGGGGCGAGGGGATGGGGCTGGTGGTTCACGATCTACCGCGCTCTTTCCCGGCGTCATTCCCGCGCAGGCGGGAATCCAGCTTTCCTGTGCTCCGGCGCGCTATCGCCGGAGTGGATTCCCGCCTGCGCGGGAATGACGTTGTGGACGTTGGGGGACCGGCGGGATGACCAGCCGGTCCCCTGCCCTTACGGCTTCGGTGCGTTCGGGTTGGCCTTGAGGCTCACCACCATGTAGCGCAGGTTGGACCAGTTGGGGCCCGAGGCCGCGTAGGGGTTGGCGGCGGAGGGATAATTGGTCCAATAGGTCGTGTCGAAGGGAGCGAACTTGTTGTAGGCCATCAGCGGGATCATCGGCATTTCCTCGACGGCGAGCTTGAGGAAATCGATGCCGAGGGCCTTTACTTCCGGCGAGTCGAAGGCCAGCGAACGGTTCTTGTCGATGATCTCGTCGAGGCGCGGATCCTGCCAGCGCTGCAGATTGCGCGGGGGCTGGATTTCGCCCAGCGGCTTGATGAAGTCGGACCGGTAGCTATCGAGGAAGAAGCTGAGATCGGGATGGCCGCCCCAGGTTTCGACGGTCCAGAAGATGGCAGTTTCGAAATCGCCGGTGCCCATGCGCTGGCCATGCGTGGGGCCGGCGACATCGACCGTGGCCTTGATGCCGGCCTGGCTCCATTGCTGGGCAATCACCGTGCCGGCGCGGGCCAGGGTCGGGATGGCATCGCCTTCGACCTGGACGCGGATTTCGAACGGGGTGCCGTCGGGCTTGAGCCATTGGTTGCCATTTTTGGTGAAGCCGGCCTTTTGCAGCAATTCGGTGGCGGCCTGAACATCCTGCTTCCACCAGCCAAAGCCGAACATGCGTTCCAGCGGGGCCTCGTCGGTGGGAATATCGGGCCATTGGCCACGCACCATATTGGCCAGCTGGCCGGCCAGGCTCGAATCATAGGGCTTGATGGTGCGCGAGCCGGTGTTGAGCTCGAAATTGGTCAGCCAATCCTGCATGGGCACGAAATAATCGTCGGGAGCCGAGCCGGTGGGCGGCACGGCAAGTGCCGACAGATTGGCCGCGCCGCGATAGGCGCCGAGCGCCACGGCGCGAATGTCGATGAGCAAAGCCAGGGCCCAGCGCACATCCTTGTTGTTGAAGGGCTCCTTCTGCAGATTGAACAGCACCGAAGGCAGCGTCGGATCGGGATGGGCATAAGGGAAGCCGGGCAGCCAGGCGGCCGTGCCCGGCGCATCGCGCATGATGGAGAACATGCCTTCGGGCGCGATGTCATTGATCACATCGAGATTGTGATTGCGCTGGGCTATCACACGAGCTTCGGGATTGCCCGAAGCGGCATAGACCACATATTTGACCTCGGGCTGGCCCCAATCCATGCCGATGGAGGTGCGCTGCCAATCGTCGCGCAGCTTCCAGATCGCCCAATTGCCCGCCTTGTCGTAATTGTGCAGCACATAGGCGCTGAGCGAGATCGGCGGATTGTTGTTGAAGGCCAGCGGGTCCTCGACCTTTTCGAAGACGTGCTTGGGCATGATCCAGGCGGCATTCCAGCGCACGGTAAAGAGCGTGTGGAAGCGCGAATTGGGCGCCTTGAGCTTGAAGATGACCGTGTTGCGGTCGGGCTGCTCCATGCTCTCCACATTGATGGAGAAGGGCGCGCTCCAGCCCATGCCGGGGTGATCGATCTGGGTCTGGACGGTATAGACCAGGTCATCGGCAGTGAATTCGACGCCGTCGCTCCAGAAAATGCCCTCGCGCAGCTTCACCGTCATTTCGGTGAAGTCGTCATTATAGATGGGTGGCTCGGCGGCAAGTGCGTTTTGCCAGGCATCGACGCCGCCCTCGGGATTGATGAACCACAAGGTATCGGTGGTCAGCTGTTGCAATCCGTTGACGTTGGAGCCGCCGCCGGGGGCCCAGATATTGAACCAATCGGCGTTCTGCGCGGTGGGGCCCTGCACAATCAGCGCCTCATTGCGGGGAATGCCGGCGATGAAATCCTGCGCCAGTGCCGGCAGCGCCAGCATGGACGCCACTGCGGCAATGGCGATTTTCTTGAACAAGCTCATAGGTCTCCTCCCTAAGCGCGTCTGACGCGATGAATTCCCGTGATCGTTAGGGCTCAGCCCCATCGCTCCGTCTGTCCGCGCCGCGTCTTGAAAGACGCTGAACCTCTCCTCGCGGATTTCGTCGTTGCGGCGTCTTTATCGACAATTTTTGCGCGGACCACAACCGCTAGTTTCAATAATTCGATATTTTGCGCGGATTTTTGCGTGACCGCGGGTGGATTGGCGATAATCCATGTATCTTATTATTGACAAAGCGGCTGACTGACTTAGGTTGACTGACGTCACCACCCGCCCCAGCGCAACCCTGCGCGCCCGCCTCCTGAGGAAGACAGATGAGCCAGCCTATCGATGTGAAGACGAGTGTTCGCGCCGACCGCCCGACGGGGGCATATAAGCCGCTATGGGCCTGGTTCGGCTATGACGAGCCGAACTACACCTATACCGAGCATGGCAAGAAGCTGCTGGCGGAACTGACGGAACTGAGCCCGGTATCGCCGCATATCCGCACGCATAACCTGCTGACTTCGGGCGATGGGGTGGCGGCACTCAAATGGGGCTCGACCAATGCCTATACCGAAGATGCGAACGGCAATCCCGTCTATGACTGGACCATTATGGACCAGATTTTCGACGCCTATGCCGAGGCGGGCAATACACCGCTGGTGCAGATCGGGTTTACGCCCGAGGCGCTGTCGGACGATACGGGGCCCTATCAGCATAGCTGGCAGCCCGCCGACAAATACGCCACCATCCTGACGGGTTGGGCGATGCCGCCCAATGACCTCAAGAAATGGGGCGCGCTGATCGAGGCCTGGGCGCAGCATCTGGCCGATCGCTATGGCAAGGAGACGGTGAGCGCCTGGCCCTGGGAAGTGTGGAACGAGCCGGACGGCATCTATTGGAAGGGCACAATCCCCGAATTCTGCGCCATGTATGATGTGAGTGCGCGGGCGGTGAAGAAGGTGCTGCCCGATGCACGGGTGGGCGGACCACATACATGCGGGGCCTTTTCCAACCCCAAGGCGCAGACCTTTCTGCGGGCCTTCCTCAAGCATGTGGTGGACAATAATTCGCCGATCGACTTCATCGCCTTTCACGCCAAGGGCAATCCCGTGATCTGGCAGGATCATGTGCGGATGGGGTTGCATAAGCATCTGCGCGATATCGAGGCCAATCTGGCGATCATCAATGAATTTCCGTCACTGACGCATTTGCCGGTGATCATCGGGGAATCCGATCCCGAAGGGTGCGCGGCCTGTTCGGCGCGCGTGCATCCGCAGAACGGCTATCGCAATGGACCGCTCTATGGCGTCTATGTGGTGGAGAGCATGATACGGACCTATGAATTGAGCCAGCGCGCCAATATCGAGATCGAGGGCGCCGTGACCTGGGCCTTCATGTTCGACCAGCAGCCGTGGTTTGACGGGTTCCGGGACTTGGCCACCAATGGCGTCGACAAGGCGGTGCTCAACGGGTTCCGCATGCTGGGCAAATTGGGCGGGGAATGGCTGGAAACCGCCAGCACGCATCGCCGCGACATTGGCGAGATCATGCAGCATGGCGTGCGCGAGGCGCCGGACGTCAATATCGTGGCGACGCGCGACGACAAGGGCGTGAGCGTGCTGGTCTGGCATTATCATGATGATGATATCGCGGGGCCGGATGCCGAGGTTTCCATTGCCATTGAGGGCTGGGGCAGCAAGCCGGCGAGCCTGAAACATTTCCGGATGGATGAGAGCCATTCCAATGCATTTGGCGTTTGGAAGGCGATGGGCAAGCCCGAGAACCCGCAGGGGGCTGACTATGCCAAGCTTGAGGCGGCTGGGAAGCTGGCGCAGATCGAGGATAAGGCAAGTGTTGCTGTGACTGATGGGAAAATTGAACTCCGTACTACTCTGCCGCGGCAAGGTGTCTCCCTGCTTCGTCTCGACTGGTAATGCGGCAAAGAGCGCGCCCTTCCTCCCGGGCGCGCTCGTTTTTGTTTTGGGGTGATGACTGAGGGATCGGAGTACCCCCTCCTAGCCTCCCCCTGATAGGGGGAGGGATATCTCCACTCTTTGAACTGGATCGAGTTTGGGCCACAAGGCGGTCCCTCCCCCTATCAGGGGGAGGTTAGGAGGGGGTATCCCCTACCCTACGCGATCCAGATACCGCGCCTTGCTCGGCTGCAGGTGATCCACACAGAGCTGCGCCAGCACCCAATTATCCGTGCCCTTGAGCATGTCGATCATCAGGCGGTGGTGTTCGTGAGACACCCGCAGGGACGCCGTGTTGGCCATGGAATTGGCCCGGACGGGGAGGCTGAGGCGCATGTAGAGTTCGATGGATTGCACCAGATGCGCATTGCCGCAGGCGCCGAACAGGGTGAGGTGGAAACGGTCATTGGTTTCGTGCACGCCGCGCAGGAAGCCGGCTTCGATGTGACGGCCGTGTTCTTCGTGGATGGCGTTGAGTTCGGCAATGAGGCTATCGGGGGCCGGTAGGGGAATCCAGAGCGCGGCCTGACGCTGCAGCAATTCGCGGACGGCGTAGATTTCCTTGACTTGGCTGGCGGTGAGCGAGCGGACAGTGGCGCCGCGATTGCGCTCGCGCACCACGATGCCCATGGATTCAAGCTGCACCAGCGCCTGGCGGGCGAAATGGCGGGTGACGGCAAAGCGCGCCAGCAGCATGTCCTCGGTGAGCCGCGTGCCGGGCGCGAGGCGGCCGAAAATGATGTCTTCTTCCAGCGCGCGGGCGATGGAGAGATCGTCGTGCTCTTCGGCACCGGTTTCGGTCAAGCTATCCAAGGGCTGCTCCTGGCTGATCCGAACATTCTATCGCGGTTCTTGCGCCGGGTCGAACTGTGCCAGTGCGTAAATGGCTTCGACGAGGCGCAGGGTTTCCATATTGTCGGCGGGGGCGGTTTCGAAGGGCTTTTTGGCGTTGAGGCAATCGAGGAAATGGGCGATCGCGGCATCATAGGAGCCTTGATAGACAGCGTCGGCGTCGAATTGCTCGGTGTGAGGGTGCTCGCCAAGGGCGGTAAGCTGGGTGCCGTCGAGTTCGATCGTGCCACTTGTGCCGAACATGCGCAGGTGGTCGCGTGGGGCGGGTGGGGCGCCGTGGACGGCGAGGTTGCCGGTGACGTGGATCAGCAGGCCGTCGCTGCGGCGGCGCAGGGTGATGGCGGCAATGTCTTCGGCCGTTATGTCGGCATTGCTGCGCTCGAGGCGGGCGGCGATGACATCCATTTCGCCAAGGAGGAAGCGGAGCGTGTCGAGGTGGTGGATCAGCACTTCCATGACGAGGAGCCGCTGCTGGGTGCGGAAGAAGGGCTGGCGGACCAGAGCGGGGCGCTGGCCATCGGGGCCGGCGATCATGCCGCTGGAGAGGAATTCGAGACTGACCTGGCGGATATCGCCGGCCACACCGGCATCGAGCCAATCACGCAGGCGGCGATACCAGGCGCGGAAGCGCCAGTTTTCGTGCACCATCAATGTGGTGTTTGCGACACCGGCAACGAGGGCCGACGCGGCGGCAAAGTCGGTGGCCAGGGGTTTTTGGCAGATTATTGCCACCCCGGCTTGGGCGGCGAGGCGGACCAGGTCGGCATGGGCTTCGCGCGGGGCGCAGATATCGACAATGTCGAGATTTTCGTGCGCCAGCATGGAAGCGGCATCAGCATAGATGGCGGGGATGTCGAAGGCCTCGGCGCGCGCTTGGGCGGCGGAGGTGGAGGGGTCGGCTATGGCGACGATTTCAGCCTGGGCGCTGCGTTTTTGCCAGGCTGGCAAGTGATAGGCACTGACCCAACCGGCACCAATCATGCCCACTCGCCGCTTCTGCATATGCCCAGGCCCTTAAACTGATTTATCAATAATAGTGAAATGCACCGCCCGAAGGAAGTGAGAAATTTCGGCTATATGGCGCGATTGTGGATTTAGCGCAGCGCTTCTTTATTGACAATCCTTGTGAAGCCACTAGCTTGCAGGCAGACGGCAAAACAGCAGCCGGAACGGGAGTATCGCGTGTCGAACGGCCTTCGTCGGAAATTGACCAGCTATGGCGACCAGGGCTTTTCCCTGTTCCTGCGCAAGGCATTCATCAAGGCCATGGGCTATTCCGACGACGCGTTGGACCGGCCCATCGTGGGCATTGCCAATACCTATTCGGACTACAATCCGTGCCACGGCAATGTGCCGCAACTGATCGAGGCGGCCAAGCGCGGGGTGATGCTGGGCGGGGCACTGCCCATGGTGTTTCCGACCATCTCGATCCACGAAAGCTTTGCCTCGCCGACCTCGATGTATCTGCGCAATCTGATGGCGATGGAAACCGAGGAGATGATCCGCGCCCAGCCCATGGACAGCGTCATTCTGATCGGGGGCTGCGACAAGACGCTGCCGGCGCAGATCATGGCGGCGGCGAGCAGCGATATTCCGGCGGTGTTTTTGCCGACCGGGCCGATGGCGACGGGCCACCACAAGGGTGAGCGGCTGGGGGCGTGTACGGATTGCCGCCGGTTTTGGGGGCGGTTCCGGGCCGGGGAGATCGACGAGGCCGAGATTGGCGAGGTGAACAACCGGCTGGTCAGTTCGGTGGGCACCTGCACGGTGATGGGCACGGCCAGCACCATGGCCAATCTGACCGAGGTAATGGGGCTGTGCTTGCCACGGGCGGGTTCGGCACCGGCGACCGAGGCGGAGCGGGTGCGGCTGTCAGAGGCGACGGGGAGCCTGGCGGCGAAGCTGGCTTCAGAAGGCGGGCCGACGGTCAAGGAGCTGTTGACGCCAGCGGCGATCCGCAATGGGCTGGTGGCTTTGCAGGCGATGGGCGGGTCGACCAATGCGGTGGTGCATCTGGCCGCGATTTGCGGGCGGCTGGGGATTCCGTTGGATATGGCGCTGCTGGATGAGCTGGGGCGGCGGGTGCCGCTGCTGGTCGATCTGCAGCCGTCGGGGCAACATTATATGGAGCAGTTTCATAAGGCTGGCGGCGTGCCGGCCTTGCTCAAGGAAATTCGGGGCGAGCTTGATCTGAATGCGCCGACGATCCATGGCGCCAGTATTGGCGAGGTGATCGATGCGGTGGTGGATGAGCCGGGGCAGACCATTATCCGCAGCATGGCGGCGCCGCTGAAGCCGATTGGCACGCTGGCCGTGCTCAAGGGGAATCTGGCGCCGCGCGGGGCTGTTATCAAACAATCGGCGGCGTCCAAGGCGCTGATGCAGCATAGTGGGCGGGCGGTGGTGTTTGACTCGGTCGAGGACCTGGCCAACCGCATTGACAGCGACGACCTCGATGTGGCGGCGGATGATGTGCTGGTGTTGCGCAATGCCGGGCCCAAGGGGGCGCCGGGCATGCCGGAGGCGGGGTATCTGCCCATTCCGCGCAAGCTCGCGCGGCAGGGCGTGAAGGATATGGTGCGGATTTCCGATGCGCGGATGAGCGGCACGGCCTTTGGCACGGTGATCCTGCATATTTCGCCGGAGGCGGCTGCTGGTGGGCCACTGGCGATCGTGCAGAATGGAGATCGCATTACGCTGGATGTGCCGGGGCGGGTGCTGAATCTCGATATTGCGCCGGCCGAATTCGAGCGGCGCATGGTGGCGCTGCCGCCGCCGGCAGAGACGGCACGGCGGGGCTATGACCGGCTCTATCATGAGCATGTGATGCAGGCCGATGAAGGGGCCGATTTTGATTTTCTGCAGGCTGGGCCGTTGCCGTGAGTGACGCGCCGCTTTGTCTGCCGCCCAAGCCATTGGGCGCCCTGCCCCGCTTGCCGGTGGGCGCTTGCGATAGCCATTTTCATGTGTTTGAGGCCGGAGCACCGCTGGCGTCGCCGCGCAGCTATACGCCGCAGATACTGACTATTGCCGATTGGCAGCCTTATGCCGAGGCGGCGGGGATTGCGCGCGGGGTGCTGGTGCAGCCTAGCGTTTATGGGCTCGATAATGGGGTGATGCTGCGGGCGATTGCGCGTGATCCCGGGCGTTTGCGCGGGGTCGCCGTGGTGGCGCCGGATATTTCTGCCGGGGCATTGCGTGAGCTGGATGCGGGCGGGGTGCGCGGCATTCGGATCAATACGCGCAATAAGGCTGGAGTGGCGCTGGAGGCCGTAGCGGAATTACTCGGCAAGGTCGGGCCGCTGGGTTGGTCGGTGCAATTTCAGGTGCGGGCGGAGCAATTGGCTGATGTGGCGGCGCTCGAGCATGGCGAGGTTCCGCTGGTGCTGGACCATCTGGCGTTTATCCGGTTTGGTGAGGCGGATACGGGCGAACGGCTGGATGCGTTGCGGCGGCTGCTCGACCGGCCCAATATCTGTACCAAGATTTCGGCGCCCTATCGGCTGACAGCGCGGGCTGATTATGCCGATGTGGGGGCTGCTATTACGGCGCTTACGGCCTCGCATCCGCACCGGCTGCTCTGGGGCAGTGATTGGCCGCATACTGAATTGTGGGATGGGATGCCGGACGATGGCGATTTGCTGTCAGCCTATGAACACTGGCTCCCCGACCCGCAATTGCGGCAGCAGATTTTCGTCGATACGCCCAATTCCCTGTTTTTCAGCCGCTGACCGCGGCACTTTCTGGAGGTCCCCATGGCCAAGCTCACCGAAGAGGCAAAGGGCGTTTACGTCATTGCCGTTACCCCGTTTACCGATGAGGGGGCGTTAGACCTCGACAGCGTGGATTCCATGGTCGATTTCTACGAGGCGGCCGGGGTCAGCGGGATTACGGTGCTGGGGCAATTGGGGGAAGCGCCCAAGCTGACCTCAGCGGAATCGAGCCTTGTGGTAGAGCGGATGCTCAAGCGGCTGAATGGTCGCCTGCCGGTAGTGGTGGGGGTTTCGGCGCCGGGTCTGGCGCCGATGACGGAGCTGGCCGAAAAGGTGATGGATCAGGGTGCGGCGGGCGTGATGGTCGCGCCGCCCTGGACGACCAAGACGGATGATCAGAGCTTTGCGTTTTACCAATCGGTGGGCGAGGCGCTGGGGGAAATCCCGTTCGTGCTGCAGGATTATCCGCTGACCACCAATGTCACCATCGCACCCAAGGTGATCGAACGCATTGTGCGCGAAGTGCCCAATTGCGTGATGCTCAAGCATGAGGATTGGCCGGGCCTGTCCAAGATTTCGGCGCTGCGGGCCGGGAGTGCCAAGGGCGAGACGCGGCGGATTTCTATTCTCTGCGGCAATGGCGGGCTGTTCCTGCCCGAGGAAATGTCGCGTGGCGCGGATGGGGCGATGACCGGGTTCTGCTTTCCCGAAATGATGGTGGGCGTGGTCAATGCCTTTGCCGACGGCAAGGTCGAGCGGGCGCATGACATTTTTGACGCCTACCTGCCGCTGGCGCGTTACGAGCAGCAGCAGGGGATCGGGCTGGCGGCGCGCAAATATGTGCTGGCCAAGCGGGGGGCGATCAAATCGGGCGCGCTGCGCAAGCCGCGGCCGGTATTGTCGGCGGCCGATATTGCCGATGTCGAACGCTTGCTGGCGCGGCAAGCGATCCGCCTCAAGGAGATTGGGGCGTGAAGCTGGGGCTGGAAGGTAAGCGCGCGCTGGTACTGGGTGCGAGCAAGGGGCTGGGCGCGGCGATTGCACTGGGGCTGGCCAATGAAGGCGTGCGGGTGATCGGGGCGGCGCGCAGCGTGAAGCTGGTGACGGCGCTCGATGGGCAGGTCGACAAGGCGCTGAATGGCTCGATTGTGGGTCGGCGGCTTGATCTGGCGGATGGGGCTTCGGTGGCGGCGCTGAGTGCGGCGCTGGTTGCCGAGGGCGGCGTCGATATCATCATCAACAATTCGGGCGGGCCGGCGCCCGGCGAGGCCAGCACGGTGCCGCTATCGGCGTGGAATGCGGCGTTTGAGGCCATGGTGGGCAATATCATTGCGCTCAATCAGGCGTTGCTGCCCGCTATGACCGGGCGCGGCTGGGGGCGCATTGTGACGCTGACATCGTCAGGGGTGGAGGCGCCGATTGCGCGGCTGGCGATATCCAACGCGCTGCGGCAGGCATTGGTGGGGTGGTCCAAGACGCTGGCGAGCGAAGTCGCGGCGTCCGGGATCACTGTCAATGTTGTGGTGCAGGGCCGTATCCATACCGACCGCGTCGATGAACTCGACGCGGCGGCGGCAAAACGGCAAGGGATAGACATAGACGCGGTGCGCCAGGCCTCAAAAGCAAGCATTCCCACGGGCCGTTATGGACGCCCGGAGGAACTCGCCGATGTGGTGGTTTTTCTGGTGAGCGAGCGGGCCAGCTATGTGACCGGCTCACGCGTCAGGATCGATGGCGGGATGATCCGCTCGATCTAGAGCAACTCGGGGGCAGTGATTGGCCGCCCCCAGTTGCGTAACGTTTTACTGGCTGATGATCGTGTTGTTGCTGGAGCCGAAATCGCCGCGAGCATAGGTATCGCCGGTGCCAGTGCTCTGCGAAGTGCTCAGGCCGCTGGAACGAACCGGCTGGAAAGTGTCCTTGTCGAAGAACTGCGTCGTCTGCGTGCCATCGGGGTTGGTGACGGTGGCGCGGATCGACTGGCCCCAGGCCTCAAGACCGGTCGCGTCGATGCCGCGTTCGGCAAGCGTGCGCTCGATGTTGAACTTGGAGTGGCCGAACAGGTCGTCGCCCTGGGTCAGGCTGGCAGCGTTGGCAGGCAGCGCAAAGGCAGCAGCAGCAGTAGCGAGAATAGCAAAAGTAATGGTTTTCATTTGGGGTCTTCCTTTCTTGAAGGTGACGCCAAGCTAGGTCTGCAAGCTTGCCCCAAGCTTGCGGAAAGCGGGAAAACGAAATTTTTCTATGCGTACTTAGTTTATTGATTTTGCTTATGTTTTTTGAACATGGACGCATTGTAATGATTGCCTGGCGCAAGGGTTTGCACATTGCTGCCACAATCGGGCAGCGGTGGGCAAATCAGCTTGCATGACTCGGCGGGAGGGTATCGGTGCACTTCTCAGATGCTGCCCAACCACAATCGCTTTCCTCGGGCCTGACCCGAGGATCGCTCGCCGCTTCTGCTGCTTTGAGAGTGGCCCTCGGGTCAAGCCCGAGGGAGGCGCTGCGGGGAGGAGAGCAAGGAGGTAGGCGACGTTTGCGCCTATTTTCGCGGTGCGGGCCGTGGGCCATCAGGGCACCGCACCTCAGCCAGCGCGGCTTAGCGTGGCGGAAAGCTGGCGGACGAATTGATAGCTGGCCTGCATGTTCTGGCGGTAGGGAGCGTTGAACAGCCTGGCGCAGAGGCGTTCGGCGTGTTGGGCGACGTCCTGGGCGACAGCAAAGCCGTCATCGGTGAGGCCGATGAGGCGCGCGCGCCGGTCGTTGCGGTCGACTACCCGGAAGATCAGGCCCCGGGCCTCCATGCCGTTGAGAATTTTGACTCCGCTGGCGTGCTCGACGCCCAGGGCACCGGTCAGCCTGGCCTGGCTGAGCAGATGCGGCGCATCGAGCAGCAGGACGAGGACCTGCGCGCGGTTGAAGGAGAGATTGAACGACTGGAAGAGCGCGTTGAGTTCGGTTTCGAGAGAATGAACGAGGCGCCCCACGGTCCACAAGCTCTCGCTGGTGGACAGGGGCAGTGCCGGGCTGGCGGTCATGGCGCAGTCCTTGCCGTTTTGCGGATAAGCAACAGGCGTGCAGCCGGAGGGTTGGGCTGCACGCCTGCCGGGGTGGCCATCAGGCTTTGGCGGGCGAGCTATCAGTGGTCTCGTGGCCTTCGCCATGATGGGCGGGCTTGCCGGGCATCAGGCGCTTGGTGAAGCGTGCCAGGCTATCGGTATAGGTCAGGATCACCGGCACCACGACCAGCGTCAGCAGGGTCGAACTGATCAAGCCGCCGATCACGGCATGGGCCATGGGGGCGTTCTGCCCGCTGCCCTCATGGATGCTGAGCGCCAGCGGCAGCATGCCGAACACCATGGCCAGGGTGGTCATGATGATGGGGCGGAAGCGAGTGCCGCCGGCCTCGACCAGGGCGTCGTAGAGGTTCCATCCCTGCTTGACATGCTGGTTGGCATTATCGACCAGCAGGATGGCATTTTTCACCACCAGGCCCATCAACATGATGAAGCCGATCATGCTCATCATATTGAGGGTGGAGCCGCCGACCAGCAGGCCCAGGATAACGCCGACCAGCGAGAGAGGCAGCGACATCATGATGGCCACCGGCTGCAGGAAGCTGCCGAACTGGCTGGCCAGCACCAGGTAGATGAAGATCACCGCCAGCAACAAGGCCGCACCGGCGGAAGCCGCGGTATCGCCCAATTGCTCGGCATCGCCGCCCATGGAGATGCGGTAGCCGGGTGGCAGCTCCATCTCGTTCATGGCCTGCTGGATGGCGGGCATGACATCGCCGATGGTGACGCCCGAAATATTGGCATCGATGGTGATCTGGCGGGTCAGGTCCTTGCGGGAGATCTCGCCCGGGCCGGTCGACATGGCCACATCGGCAATGTCGCCCAGCCGCACGACGGAGGTCCCATTGCGGGTAATGGGCAGGTTATAGAGCGCTTCAACCTGATCGCGCTCCTGCGGCGGCAGGCGGACGATCAGCTTATAGGTGTCCTCTTCCGGAGAGGTCCATTCGCTGACTTCTTCCCCGCTCAGCATGGGCTGGAGAACGGCGCCGATCTGCTGGAGGGATACGCCCACTTCGCTGGCAAGATCCTGATTGACGCGGATACCGACTACCGGCTGAGCGTCCTGCAGGGAGCTTTCAATATCGGCCAGCCCCGTAATACCGGCGAGCTTGGTGCTGAACTCGTCCGCCAGCCGGCCCAGAGTGGCGAAGCTATCGCCATAAAGAGTGACCTGGACGGGCTTGGAGACGCCACCGCCCATGCCGCTGGCGACGCCAACGACGCTGGTAATGCCTGGAACCTGAGCCAGCACTTCGCGGGCCGGCCCGGTCATTTCGTGAGGCATGCGGTCGCGTTGGCCGGGCGGCACCATGGAAACCAGGATACTGGCCGAATTTTCGCCGGTGGCGCTCTGTCCCGCATTGATAGTGGCATAGGTTCGCTCGACCTCGGGCATTTCCCGCAGCAGCGCCTCGATCTGGCGAACCTTGTCGCCGGTATAGGCGAGCGAGGAGCCTTGCGGGGTTTCCACCTCGACGGTGAATTCGCTGGTATCGTCCGGCGGCACGAATTCAATGCCGACCATGGGCAATAGCAGGAAGCTCGAAAAGAACAGCACGACTGCGGTGGCAAGCGTGGTGATGCGGTGGCGCAGCACCCAGCGCAGCAGGCTGCGGTAGCGCTCGCTGAGCCAGGAGAAGAAATCGTCGAACTTGGCGATCACCCGGCCGATCGGACCGCGCTTGGCGCCCGGCTCGGAAGCGGGGTCATACCAGACGCTGCTCATCATGGGGTCGAGCGTGAAGGCAACGAACAGCGAGATCATCACGGCGACCGAGACGGTGACGCCGAATTGCAGGAAGAACTTGCCGATCATGCCTTCCATGAAGGCCACCGGCAGGAACACAGCGACGATGGAGAGGGTGGAGGCGAGCACGGCGAGGCCGATCTCGTTGGTGCCATCGACCGCCGCCTGGAAGTGGCCCTTGCCCATATGCAGGTGCCGCATGATGTTTTCACGCACCACGATGGCGTCGTCGATGAGGATACCCACCGACAGGGACAGCGCCATCAGCGTCATCATGTTGAGCGTGAAGCCCAGCATGTAGAGCACGACCATGGTACCGATGATGGAGATGGGCAGCGTCAGGGCGGTGATGACGGTGGAGCGCCAGGAATTGAGGAAGACGAACACGATCAGCACGGCAAGCAGCGCGCCTTCCATGATCATCGACTGGACCGTGTGGAAGGACTGTTCCACCGAGACGGAATTGTCGCGCACCACATCGAGGTGAACGCCAGGAGGCAGCTCGTTCTGTTCGAGCAGCTCGAGCGTCTTGTGAATATCGTGGGCCACGCCAACCGTGTTGGCGCCTTGGACCTTCAGAATATCGATGGAGAGCGCGCGCTCGCCATTGATGAAGGCCAGGCTTTCGTCCTCGGCGGCGCCGGAGCGAATTGTGGCCACGTCGCCCAGGCGCACAGGCTGGCCGCCCGTGCGGGCGACAATGATATTGTCGAAATCGTCGATATTGCTGATCTTGCCCTCGATCTGGATCGAGCGGGCAACCGAGCCCTCGGTGATGCTGCCGGCGGGCAGATCGCGGTTGTTCTGGGCGATGGCATTCATCACATCGCTCATGGACACGCCAAAGGCATCCAGGCGGTCAGGGTCGACCTGCACATCGATCTGGGTGGGAACGCCACCGACCAGCGTCACGCTGCCCACGCCCTGGATATTGCGCAAGCGTTCAACCACCACGTCATCGGCCAGCTTGGTCAGATCGGTGGGCGACATGGTGTCGGAGCGCACGGCCAGCGACACGACCGGCATGGCGGCCGGGTCGAAGCGCAGGATTTGCGGCTTGTCGGAATTCTGCGGCAGATCGGCCTCGACGGAGGCCATCTTGTCGCGCACTTCCTGCAAGGCTTCGACCGAGTTCACGCCCATGTCGAACATGATGACGACGAGGGCCTGGTTCTGCCGGGCCGTCGACTGCAGGGAGTCGATGCCGCTGATGGTGTTCACCGAATCTTCGATCGGCTTGATGATGTCGTTTTCGACCGATTCAGCGGAGGCGCCAGGATAGCTGACCAGCACGGCGACGACGGGAAGGTCCACATCGGGCAATTGCTCGATGGGCAGGCGCTGATAGGAGTAGATACCGAACACCATGATTGCCACCATGATCATGGTGGCAAAGACGGGATGATTGACGCTGATGCGAGTGAGGAACATCGATTAGTTCTCCACCACGCGAACCTGCATGCCGGCACGCAGGTCGTCGAGCCGGCCGGAGACGAAGGTGTCGCCTACGGCAAGGCCCGAGGCCAGTTCGGTGACACGGGCAGCGCGCCAGCTGCGCGAGGGTTCGACAGCCTGGCGGACCAGATCGCCATCGACGATCTTGAGCACGAACTGGCCTTCGGCATCCTCACGGATGGCCGCCGGCGGCACGGCAAGGGTGTTTTCGACCTCGGCAGTGACGATCTGGCCGGTGGCGAACATGCCCCCGCGCAATTCGCCGCCGGGATTGTCGACTGTGACCAATACGGGAACGGTGCGCGTGCCCTCGGTGGCGACGGGGCTGATGCCGGCGACGCTGCCGCTGAACTGGCGGCCGGGCAGACCTTCGACCGTCAGGGTCACGGCCTGGCCCGGGCGCAGATTGGGGCTGGCGCTGACGGGAACATAGGCGGTCATTTCCATGACCGAGAGATCGACAATCTGCATGAGCGCGGCGCCTGGCGAGGTCACCTGCCCCGGCTCGACCGAACGGGCTGCCACGACGCCATCGAAGGGCGCGATGACCGTGGCGTTGCGCAGGCCGATTTCGGCGGCGGCAACCTGGGATTCGAGCGCCTTGAGATTGGAGCGGAGCGCGTCCACATTGGCGCGCTCGCTATCGAGATTGGCTGATGCAACCAGCCCGCGGGTATTGAGGCGCTCGGTGCGTTCGACCTGGGCCTCGGCCTGGGCGAGCTGGGCGCGCGTGGCCTCGGCAGTGCTCTTTTGCTGCTGGAGCTGGATGTTAAGCGTTTCGATATCGACCTGCACCAGCACATCACCAGCTCTAACGCTATCGCCGACGCGGAACCGCACATCATCCACCGTGCCATTGACCTGCGATGACAGCGCAATGGTGCGGCGTGGCGCGAGCGAGCCGGTGGCCTTGAGCGTTTCGGTAATGGTCTGGGGGGCCAGCGTCGTGACATCGGCGCTGAGGACCAGCTTGACCGGGTCGGGCGCGGCAACGACCGGGGCCGGGGTCGAGGCTTCCGTCGCGGTCAGCTGCGGCACCAATATATAGGCCGCGCCAGCGCCGACGATGACAATGGCCAGCGCCCAGAACCAGGGAAACTTGCGGGGGGCAAGACCGGCATCGATCAGCGCCTGACGCTTGCGCTCGCGCCGGGTCAGCGCCCATTCGGGTTTGATACTATTGTCGGGGCGTTCCACATGGACGTTCACGGCACTGCTCCGGCCTGATTAAGGGGAAAACTGGGTGTCGCTGGGCCCGCCCACGCAGAACCATTTTCCGGCACGACGCCGACGGCAAGCCACAGCAACGTGCCGCTTGTCACCCGACAAGATTGCGTCAACATTGCGCTGATAGCGGAAGCATGAAATGCAGGATTGGCCTGCAAATAGTGCAGGGCTGGGACCGCAAGGTTGCGGCAAGGGTTATCGCGGACAATCGACTGTCACAGGAGCCAGGAGGCTAGTCTGCATGCGAATATTGCTGGTGGAAGATGAGCCCGATATGGCGGCTCTACTGCGCAGCGCGCTCGAGAAGCATGATTTTGTCACCGATCATGCCCCTTCGATTGAAATTGCTCGCGAAGCCATTGAAATGGTGGCGCATGACCTGGTGATCCTGGACCGGCAATTGGGCGATGGCGACGGCGCCTCGCTGATCGCCTTCCTGCGCAAGAAGCGCCCTAATGTGCCCATCGTCGTGCTTTCCGCCCGCGGCTCGGCCGACGACCGGGTGGAAGGCCTCAACCTCGGGGCGGACGACTATCTGCCCAAGCCCTTCGTGGTCAGCGAATTGGTGGCGCGGCTGCGCGCCATTTTGCGGCGGCCCAGCCAGGTGGCATCAAAGCCGCTGAGCCTGGGCAATCTGGCTTTCGACCTCAACCAGGGCGAAGTCTTTGTGCATGGCGAGCGGCTGGACCTGCCGCGGCGTGAATATCTGGTGCTCGAAAGCCTGATGCGCCGCGCCGGGCGTACGGTACGCCGTAATCTGCTCGAAGAAGAAGTCTATGGCTCGGATGACGAAATCCAGTCCAATTCGCTCGAAGCCCATATCTCGCGCCTGCGCCGCAAGCTTGCGGATGCGGGTGCCTCGGTCATCATCCACCCCGTGCGCGGGGTCGGCTATCTGCTGAAACTGACGTGAAACCCACCCGCACTTCCCTCGCCCGCAAGCTGACACGCCGCATGATCCGCGTGCAGCTGATCACCCTCGCACTGTTTTTCGGTCTGGGGGTCTTCCCCACGGTCGTGGCGCCGGTCGTCGATTTCCTGGGCGACGCCCAGCCGCTCGACCCGAGGGCGACGATGGTTTTTGCCCATAGCCTGGTGGATGTGGAGGACAAGCAGATCAATTTTGTCGCGACGCCCGAACTCGAGGCGGTGCGCCGCGACTATCCCAGTATGTGGCTTTACGTGCGCAACCAGTCGGGTGCCTCGGCCACCCTGGGCGAAGTGCCCCCGATGTACCGGCAGATCGAAGACGAACTCTGGCTGCTGGAATCGGTGGAAGTGCGAACCACCGACCCCAGCTATGGCTCGCTGCTGGTGCGTACCGAGCAATCTCCGGTCGGCACAGTCCGCGTGATGACCGGCGGCGGCCCCACTGTGGGCGTGGCCGGCATTATCAAGCGCGTTTCGGGCATCCTGGCGCTCGCTATTGTCTTCGTTCTGGGGCTGGCCAGCGCCATCACCATTCCCAGGATCGTGCGGCGGGAAATGCGCGGCCTCAGCGCCGTGGCGGACCAGGCCAAGTTGATCGACATCAATGCGCGCGGCACGCGGCTTTCCACCGATGGACTGCCCGACGAGGTGCAGCCCCTGGTCAAGGCGGTCAATGACGGGCTGGCGCGGCTCGACGATTCCTACGCTAAGCGTGAACGCTTCCTGGCCGACTCTGCTCATGAGTTGCGCACACCCATCGCCATTCTGCAAACCCGGATCGAGATGGCCGAGCCCTTCCCCGAACAGGCGCAATTGCTGGTGGACGCCGCGCGTCTGGCGAGTCTTGCCGGACAATTGCTCGACCTGCAGCGGATGGATCTGGGCGACAGCCATTTCGAGCCGCTCGAGCTTGGCGACATGGCAGGCAATGTGGTGGGAGACCTCGCGCCGCTGGCCATCGCAGCGGGCTACGAATTGTCGCTGAACGCGCCCGATGACCCGGTGATGGTCGATGGCGACAGCAGCAGCCTCAGCCGGGCGCTGACCAATGTCATCCAGAACGCCATAGCCTATGGCGGCAAGAAGGGTGAAATCACCGTCGATGTGGGCCGCGACGGCACGATCTCGGTCAGCGACGATGGTCCGGGCATTCCCATCAGCGAGCGCGACCGGGTGTTCGAGCCCTTCTATCGCGTCAAGCCAGCGGCACATGGCGCGGGGCTCGGCCTCAATCTGGTGGAGGCCATTGTGCGGCGGCATCACGGGCATATCACCATTGCCGATGCGCCCTCGGGCGGGGCCTGCATCATCATCTCCCTGCCGGTTTTACGACAGGCGGCAAAAAAATCGGAACCGGTTCCAGCCCTGTAAGGCCCACGCAAGCTTGGGGGCACATTCTCGCTTCAGGCAAAGCGGTCGAGCCGCCTCATGCCGAGGCCGCCAAGAATGGCCGCAATGCGTTGTTTTCAGGAGTATGACCAAGTGTCCCTTCGCTACACCCTCGCCGCCCTGCTGACGGGCACCGTCGCCGTCGCTTCGGTTTCCGCCGCACAGGCCGCCGACCTCTATACGCCCGCCCCCGCCGCGATTTCCTATTCCGATGCCGGGCTGGCCGTAGCCACCGACAACTGGAGCGGCTTTTATGCCGGTGCGCATGGCGGCATGATGAGCGCCGACGACTTCGACAACACGTCGTTCTCGGGCGGCGTGCAGGCCGGCTACCTGCAGCAGTTCGGCCAGTTCGTGGTGGGCGCCGAAGTCTCGGGTACGCTCAGTGATGAACTGCGCTACGAACTCACCCCCGATGCCGGGCTGACGCAGAACTGGTCGCTGGCCGCCAAGGGCCGCGCCGGCGTGGCGCTGGGCGATACCCTGATCTACGGCACGGCCGGTGCTTCGCTGGCCGAACTGGAGCCGAGCGGCACCACCACGTCGGGCACCGACACCTATGGTGGCGTGGTCTTCGGCGCCGGTGTCGAACAGAACCTGGGCAATAATTTCAGCGTGCGCGCCGAATATCTGCAGACCCGCTATTTCGACGTGGACAGCACGGTTGCCGGCATCGCCCGCACCGACGATCTGACCAATCATGCCGTTACGCTCGGCGTGAACTACCGCTTCTAAGCCAAACGGCCGCGATGCACCGCGGCCGCTCATCGTGCACTGACCTCCATCGGCACGACATGGAAGAACCGGGGCTTCGGCTTCGGTTTTTTCGTTTTTGTGGTCATCCACAACGTCATTCCCGCGCAGGCGGGAATCCATTCTTTCTCTTCGTCACAGTTTGAAGAGTGGATTCCCGCCTGCGCGGGAATGACGCCGTGGGTGGGGGAAACTTGCTGCGTGCAAGAACCGGCAGGCCCTGCCCCTCACCTAAACCGGCAGTTCCGACGTCTGCTTGACCACCTGGCTGGGTACATCGGTCTTGACGTTTTGCAGGCCCCTGATGCGGCTCAGATGTTCGGACTGGAAGCGGCGATAGTCGTCAATGTCTTCGGCGACGATGCGCACCAGCACGTCGCAATCGCCCAGCATCAGATAGCATTCGAGCACCTGGGGGAGCTTTAGCACCTCCTCGACGAAATGCTCGATCGTTTCCTCGTCCTGTGCCTTGAGCCAGACGCGGGCGAAGAGCGTCAGGCGCTTGCCGATCTTGGCGGGGTTGAGCACGGCCACATATCGGTCAATGATGCCGGCCTGTTCCAGAAGCCGCACACGGCGCAGGCAGGGCGAGGGTGATAGACCTACTTCCTTGGCCAGTTCGATATTCTGCATACGGCCATCGCGCTGCAGGGCGCGCAGTATCTTGCGGTCGATGTCATCGAGTTGCATGGCATTGGATTCCACGAAATTGGATTTTTACGGTACCATGCGCCATGAATTGAGAAAACTGCGCTCTCTTCGCAACCCGATTGCGCCAAAACTGGAATAGAAGAACGCGATTGCGAAGTGATGGATAATGACATGACTGCCATGGAAGGCGAGGCGAGCGGCGAGCAATCGCCGTTGGGTTCGGAACTGGTGCGCGGGATGAAGAGCTGCGTTCCCGTGCTGCTGGGGATCATTCCCTATGCGCTGGTGCTGGGTGCGCAGGCATCGCAAAAGGGGCTCAGTGTTATCGAGCTGCCTCTGATGACGGGGCTCAACTTTGCCGGCGGATCGGAATTCGCCGCCATCCAGCTCTGGACCTCCCCGCCCCACATCGCGCTGATCGTCGCCATCACCTTCCTGGTCAATAGCCGGCATCTGCTGATGGGAGCGGCCATCGCGCCCTATCTGCGGCATCTGCCCAAGCGCAAGGCGCTGCCCGCGCTGTTCGCCATGACCGATGAAAGCTGGGCGCTGGGCATTGCGGATGCCAAGGCCCGTGCTAAGCGGGGCCTGCATCCGGCATTCAGCCTGCCCTATTATCTGGGTACGGCTCTGGTGTTCTATGTGGCCTGGGTGGCCTTCACCACGCTGGGCGCGGCCCTTGGACCGATCATGGGCGATGTCGAGGCCTATGGGTTCGACATGGCGTTTCCCGCCGTGTTCCTGGTGTTGATGCGGGGCATGTGGAAGGGCTTTGCCGCGGCACGGCCCTGGCTAGTGAGCCTGGTGGTCGCCGCCCTCACCTATCTGTTCGTGCCGGGGGCCTGGTATGTGGCAGCCGGCGCCCTGTCCGGGCTGATCGCGGCCTATGTGCTGACGGGAGACGAGGCATGATCGATCCGTTGACCGTCCTGACCATCGTGCTGATGGCGGCCGCGACCTATTGCACCAGAATCGGTGGCTATCTGGTGTTGCGCAATCGCACGCTGAGCCCACGCGCCACCGCCGTCATGGAGGCGGCGCCGGGCTGCGTGCTGATCTCGGTGATTGCGCCCAGCTTTGTCGCCAATAATCCGGCCGACCTGATCGCCATCGCCATTACGCTGGTGGCCGCGACGCGGCTCTCCATGCTGCCCACAGTGATCATCGGCGTCGCCGCGGCGGGGCTATTGCGGCACTTTATCGGGTAGAGGAAAAGTTCTGCACAAGACGCTTGCCATTGGCATCGCAAGCTGATTGATTGCGCCCATCCACAGGGGTGCTCCGTATAGCCGGGGCTGAGACGCGGGCGGCAAGCCTGCAAACCCTAGTAGCTGATCTGGGTAATACCAGCGGAGCGAGGCGGGCACATGTATTCTGGCGCACAGATTTCCATTTATCCTATGACCGACGATTTCGTCGGTGTCATTGTTGGCGCGTTGAGCGCGCTCGATCCCTATCGCGACCGGCTGCAGGTGGAGACTGACGATATCTCCACCCTTTTGGTCGGTGCACCCGAAGTGCTGTTTCCGGCCATGCGCGACCTGTTCGTCGCGGCGGCGAAAAGCGGCAAGCACTGCGTGCTGCATGCCACGATTTCGCGCGGTTGCCCGGGCGAACCCGATGACGCCGTCTGCTACACCACCGAATATGGCGGGCCTGTCCTGCCGCTGGAGCAGCGCAAGCAAATGGCGCTGCAGGCCGTGCAGTCGGCGCCGGTGACCGATATGGCTAGCGCGGCGCAATTCTCGCTCTATGTGATGGATACAAACGATCACATGGACGAAATTTACGGCTGTATCGACTTCCTCAGGCAGTCCGGCACCTTCGATCGCGCCAAGAATTTCTGCACCAAGCTGGGCGGCGACGCCGGAGCGGTATTCGCCACGGTGCAGGCGGCGCTCTGCCGGTTCGGCCCGCCCGAGGGGCACGTCACCATCGACCTGACTGTATCGGCGAATAGCCCGACGGTTCGCTAGCTCACGCGCAGTAGACCTCATGGTGAGCTTGTCGAACCACGAGGTCGTGCCCGAGATGGTGCCACGACCTCGTCCTTCGACAAGCTCAGGATGAGGTCTACTGGGGCGCCGAGAAACCTCCCGGAATCCCTCCATGTCCACACAGTCATCACGCGTCTTCGCGTCCACCCTCGGCAAAATCGGGCCGGCCTTGCTATCCGTCGGAGGGCTGATCCTCGCCTGGGAAGTTTATGCCCGGTTTTCCGGCATCTCGCCGACGACCTTGCCAGCGCCGTCACGGGTTGTCGTGCAGGCGGTGCAGAATTGGCCGGCACTGTTCGAGAATACACTGCCGACCATCAGCGCAACCCTATTGGGCTTTGCCTGTTCGCTGGCGGCGGCATTCTTCTTCTCGGTGTTGATCGACTTTTTCAAGCCGCTGCGGCGGGCGCTGTTTCCAGTGTTCATCATCAGCCAGACGCTGCCGCTCGTGGCCATCGCGCCGCTGATCGTGCTGTGGTTCGGGTTTGGCCTCACGCCCAAGATCATGCTGGTAGCGCTGGTCACCTTTTTTCCGATGCTGGTGGCGCTGGTGCAGGGCTACGCGGCGACAGACGAGGATATCGAGGCGCTGCTGGCCTCGATGGGGGCGTCGCCGCTCCGCATCTTCCTCTTGGCGCGGCTGCCCTCCTCCCTGCCCTATTTCTTCGCCGGGCTGCGCATCTCCATCACCTATGCGGTGGTGGGTGCGATCTTTGCCGAATATGCCGGAGCGGCCAAAGGCTTGGGCATCTATATCCTCAATGCCAAGAACAATTTCCGCCCCGATCTGGTGCTGGCGGCCGTGTTGGTCAGTGCGACGCTGACGCTGGTGTTGTTTGGCACGACCGTGTTGATCCAGCGGCTGGCCATGCCCTGGGAACGGCTGGCCGCGGAGCGCAAGCCATGAGGGGCGTCCGGCTGCAGTTAAGCCAGGTGCGCCGGAGCTTTGGCAAGCTCGATGTGCTGGCCGATATTTCGCTATCGGTGCGGGCGGGCGAGTTCGTCTCCATTCTGGGGCCTTCGGGAGCCGGGAAATCCACGATTTTCAAGCTGCTGACCGGCGGGTTGCAGGCCGATGGCGGCGATATCCGCTTTGACGGCAAGCCGCTGGCGGACCAGACGCGGCCCTTTGCCTTCATGCCGCAGCGCGATGCGCTGATGCCGTGGCGGCGGATCGTGGACAATACGACGCTTGGCCTTGAAGTGCAGGGCATGGCGCGCGAGGCCGCCCGGAAACGCGTGGCGCCGCTCTTTGCCGAATTCGGGCTCGATGGGTTCGAGCAGCATTACCCGGCGCAATTGTCGGGCGGCATGCGGCAGCGGGCGGCCTTGCTGCGCACGGTGGTACAGAACCGCGCCATGCTGCTGCTCGACGAGCCATTTGGCGCCCTCGATGCCCTCACCCGCAGCGGCATGCAGCGCTGGCTCGAAGGCATGTGGGAACACCATAGCTGGACCGCCCTGCTGATCACCCACGATGTGCGCGAGGCCGTGTTCCTGTCCGACCGCATCTATGTGCTGACCGAGCGCCCAGCCCGGGTACTGCGCGAAATCATCGTGCCCTTGCCCCGCCCCCGGCGCGACCTGGCCTCGCCCCAAGCCAGCGCCATCGAGGCCGACATTCTAGAAACCCTGCTCAATCCTCAGTTGGATCAAAGGACGTGACCATGCTTTCCCGACGCAGTTTTTTCGCCGCCGCTTTTGTGGCGGGCCTTGCCGCCATGCCCACCATGGCGCAGGCACAAAAAGTCAGCATCGCGCTCGATTGGACTCCCAATACCAATCACATCGGGCTCTATGTCGCTGAGGCGAAGGGCTTTTATGCCGAGGCCGGCCTGGATGTGGATATCCTGCCCTATAGCGACACCTCGGCCGGAGCGCTGGTTGCCAATCACGTGGCCGATTTCGGCATTCTGGGCACGATCTCGCTGATGACGCAGCGCACGGCCGGGGCCGACTTGGTTGCCACCTATGCGGTGGTGCAGACCGAGACCGGTCGGGTGGTGTTCAATGCCGACCGCACCGATATCCAGAGCCCCAAGGATCTGGATGGCCTCACCTATGGCGGCTTCGGGAGTGCCTGGGAGAATGCGCTGATCGGCACCATCATTCGCCATGATGGCGGCAAGGGCGAGTTTGAGACTGTGACGCTGGGCACCTCTGCCTATGAGGCGCTGGCCAATGGCGCGGTGGATTTCACGCTGGAGGTTTACACCTGGGAAGGGGTCAAGGCCGAGTTGGAAAACGTGGCACAACGCGCCTTCGTCTATGCCGATTTCGGCGTGCCGGACGAACACACGACCTTTATCGGCTCAAGCCAGACCTATCTCGATGCGAACCCGGAGACGGCCGCCGCCTTCATGGCAGCAACCCAGCGCGGTTACGCCTTTGCCGTCGAGCATCCCGATGAAGCGACCGATATCCTGTTGGAGGCCAATGAAGGCATGCTCGACCGCACGCTGATCCGCGCATCACTGCAAGCCCTGATCGACGGGCATTATCTGCAAACGGCGGATGGGGTGATCGGCACGATCGACCCGGCCAAGATGGATGCGATCGGGGACTATCTGTTCACAGCGGGAATTTTGCGCGATGCCGATGGCGCGGTGGTCGCGGAACGGCCGGATTTTGGGCCATATTACAGCAATGATTATTTGCCGCAGAAGTGAAGCGAATGGCCACGCTTCGGACCGGCAATTTTTCACTGTGTCATCCCGGCGAAGGCCGGGATCCATGCTGAAGGCCATCAGCGGCATCGGATACGTGGAGAGCCCGCAGCATGGATTCCGGCCTGCGCCGGAATGACATCGTGGTGGTGAAAAGTGCGGCGCTTAAGGTGCTGTCCACCCACAATCGTTCCACCAACACAATCGCCTCCCTCGGGCTTGACCCGAGGGTCGCTCGCCGCTCATGCCGGGTTGAGGAAGGCCCTCGGGTCAAGCCCGAGGGAGGCGGCGGTGGGTTGGCTGATCCTCGCCCATCCAACAAAAACAAGGGGCGCATTGAGCGCCCCTTGCCAATTCAAACGCCCTTAGAACGGGCTGTCCGGGAAGTAGAACTGCTCGGCGTTTTCCTGGGTGATCAGCGGGGAGCCCAAGATGTAGCTGCCGGTCACTGGGCCATTGGAGATGAAGTGGTTGACCGTCACGTCCATGGCCGTGGCGATCTGGGCCGGCGGATAGAGCACGTCGACCGGCACGAGCGGATCACCATCCATCACGCCCTTGACGATTTCCTTCATGCCGGCGCCGCCGACCACGAACATTTCGCTTTCGCGGCCAGCCTGCTTGATGGCCTCGACCACGCCCAGGGTGATGTCGTCGTCCTGGGCCCAGACACCATCGATGTCGGGGAAGCGGGACAGGAAGTCCTGCATCACTTCAAAGCCGTCATCGCGGTTCCAGTTGGCGAACTTGTTGTCGAGCACATTGATGCCCGAGCCTTCGATCTTGGCCATGAAGGCGTCGAAGCGTTCGGTATCGAGCACGGTAGGAATACCGCGCAGGATGACGATGTTGTCGCCCTCACCCAGGCGGGTCATCATGTATTCGGCCGACACTTCACCCATTTCGGTGTTGTTGCCCGAAACATAGACGTCCTGGATGGACGGGTCGGTCAGGCCGCGGTCGACCACGGTGATGAAGGCACCGGTATCGGCAACGGCGCGGACCGGCTCGGTCAGCGGCTCGGATTCGAAGGGCAGCACCACCAGGGCCTGGATCTGGTGAACCGAAACGAGGTCTTCCAGGTCGCTGGCCTGATCGGCCGGGCCGTCGGCAGTCACGATGATGATGTCGATATTGGGATTAGCGGCTTCCAGGCGCTTTTCCGCTTCGGCGGCATGCCAGTTCAACCCACCCATGAAACCGTGGGTAGCCGCCGGAATGGAAACGCCGATCTTGATCTGGTCCTGCGCCACAGCCGATCCGGCCAGGGCGCTGGTGGCCAATAGGCCCAGTGCGATTGCCTTTAAAGACATATCTAAAAGTCCTCCCTACCAATGTTTGGCACCGCAAAATGGCGCCGGTGATCCCGCCCCTTGCAAAGGCGTGGAATTGCTTGTTGCGCGGTCAGTCCGCCTTCTTCCGCCCGGCGCGGAGCGAGCCGCGCTGCAGATAGACCGCCGCCACGATGATCACGCCCTGCACTGCCCCATTGAGGTAGTTGGAGATGATCTCGGTGAGATTGAGAATATTGCCGATGGCGGTGAGGATCAGCGCGCCGATGACGGTGCCGCCGACCCGCCCGAAGCCGCCCTTGAGCATGGTGCCGCCGATGATCACGGCCGCGATGGCTTCCAGTTCCCAGAGCACGCCGGTGGCCGCCGAGGCCGAGCCCAGGCGCGGCACATAGATGATGGTGGCCAGCGATACGCAGAGCCCCTGCAACACAAAGGTGGCGGTGCGGACGCGGTCGACCTTGATGGCGGAATAGCGCGCCACATGTTCGTTGCTGCCAATGGCCATGCAATAGCGGCCGAAGGCGGTGCGGTTCATCAGCACCCAGCCGATAATGGCAACGAAAATGAAGACCCAGACCGGATAGGGAATGCGCAGCAGGCTATCGTAATAGACCGGGCGGTAGATATCGCGGGCGCCCGAGGCCAGCGACAGCGTGCCGCCATCGGCGAAATAGGTCACCAGCGAGCGATAGATGCCCATGGTGCCGAGTGTGACGATGAAGGCTTCGATCTTGGCCTTGGTGGTGAGGAAGCCGTTGATGAAACCAGCCCCGATGCCCAGGATCAGCGAACAGCCGATGCCGATCAGCACGGTCCAGATCGAGGCGCCCATCGAGCCCACGGTCCAGTTCATGACGATGATCATGACGCCGGCGATAAAGGCTGCCATCGAGCCCACGGACAGGTCGATGCCGCCTGCCGTGATGACGAAGGTCGCGCCCACAGCGATAATGCCGATAAAGGCCGAGCGGGTCAGGATATTGGTGACATTGCCTTCGTTGAGGAAGGCCGGGTTCAGCGAATAGCCCAGGATCACCAGCAGGATCAGCGCCAGCAGCGGTCCGGCTGTCTTGAGATCGATGCGGAAGCCTCTGTTCGGCTTGGCTGCCTCATGCGTTGATACGCTCATCGTCCCCACCCTGCTTGATGCCTGCGGCGTACCGCATGATTTCTGCTTCCACGATTTCGGCGCCTTCGAGCTTGCCCGCCAGGCGGCCTTCACGCATCACCAGCACGCGATGGCTGAGCCCGATCACCTCCTGCATCTCCGAGGAGATGACGATGATGGATTTACCCTCGGCGGCCAGCGCCGCGATGATGTGATAGATTTGTTGCTTGGTGCCGACATCGATGCCGCGCGTCGGCTCATCCATGATGATGATGTCGGGCTCGCTTTCCATGGTCTTGCCCAGCATCAGCTTTTGCTGGTTGCCGCCGGATAGCTGGCCGACCCGCACCGAAGCATCGCGCGCGCGAATATCGAAGCGGCGCACCGCGCGCTCCAGCGCCTTGGCCTCGCTGTTGCCGTCGAGGAAAATGCCCTTGAGGTGTTTTTTGAGCGTCAGCAGGGTCAGGTTGGGCTGCAGGCCCACATTGAGCAGCAGGCCCCGGCCCTTGCGGTCCTTGGTCATATAGGCAACGCCGGCATCGACCGACTGCCCCACATGGGCGAAATTGGCGCCCCTGCCCTCGACCGTAACCTCGCCCTCGGTCTTGTGATTGAGCCCGACAATGGCTTCGGCCACGGCGGTGCGGCCCGAGCCGATCAGTCCGGCAAAGCCCAAAATCTCGCCCTTGCGCAGATCGAAGGAGATATCCTTGACGCCCGGCGCCTTGAGCCCGCGCACCGAGAGCACCACCGGCGCATCGACATCGGGCTCGTGCTTGGGCGGGTAAAGATTGGAAAGCTCGCGGCCCACCATCATCTGGGCGATGGAATCGGGCGTCAGCGCTTCGGTGCTGACGGTGGCGATCAATTGCCCGTCGCGCAGCACGGTGACGCGCTGGGCCAGTTCCATGATCTCGTCGAGCTTGTGGGAGATGAAAATCACCGCCACGCCCCGCGCGGTCAGCCGGCGGATCTGCTCGAACAGGGTCTGCGTCTCGCCCACCGAGAGCACGGCGGTCGGCTCGTCCATGATCAGCACACGTGCATCGCGGCTGATGGCCTTGGCGATTTCCACCATCTGCTTGTCGGCCACCGAGAGCGTATTGATGCGCGCATCGGGATCGACATGCACATGCAGGCGCTCCATCACGTCGGACGCGCGCCTGCGCATCTCGGCCAGGTCGAGAAAACCGAATTTCTTGAGCTCGCGGCCCAGGAAGATCGAATCCGCCACGGTGAGGTGCTCGGCCAGGTTGAGTTCCTGGTGGATGAGCACGATACCCATCGCCTCGGCCTCGCCATTGGGCGGCAGGGTTACGGTCTGCCCGTCATAGCTGATGGTGCCGGAGGTGGGCTGTTCGATGCCCGAGAGTATCTTGATAAGGGTGGATTTGCCGGCGCCGTTTTCACCGATAATGGCGTGCACTTCGCCCGGCTTGATGTCGAAATCGACGCTGAACAGCACCGGGATTTCGCCGAACGACTTGCTGATCCTGTGCGCTGACAGGATGGCTGGCGTGCCTGCGGCACTGGTCATCGTGACATCTCCCCCTGCGGAACGCGTCGGGTTCAGTCCCGCTCTTCGTCCATGAGCAATGATGTAAAGGTTTTCATGTTTGATGTAAAGGTTTACACAAAGGGAAAAGTGTATAAGCGTTGCCGGATGGATATGGCGGAACCCGCGCCTTCTGCTAAAGGCAGCAAAAGCGGGACGCCGAGCCGGATCGCGCGGGGCGGAGCGCCAATTGCAGCACCAGAAGCTGGCCACGATAGAAGACGTTGCGGCGATTGCCGGCGTGTCCATCGCCACGGTCAGCCGGGCCATCAACGAGCCTACCAAGGTCGCCGACGAGACCCGCCGCCGCGTCACCCAGGCCATTGCCCAAACCGGCTACACCACCAATGCCATGGCGCGTTCGCTGCGCATGCGCCGCTCCAACATGATCCTGATTCTGGCGCCCGATGTGGGCGACCCGAACTTTTCCAATATCCTGGTGGGGCTCGAGACTGAGGCCAGCAAGCGCGGCTATGGCGTGCTGATCGGCAATACGCAGAACGATCCGGCGCGCGAAACCGATTATCTGCGCTTCATCAGCTCCAACCAGGCCGATGGCTTGATCCTGTTCACCGGCCACCTGCCCTATGGCTTTGGCAGCGAAGGCGGCGAGTCCCGCCTGCCGCCCATGGTGGCGGTCAATGAGCCGGTATCCAATAGCGACGTGCCCTTTGTCGGAGTGGATAATTTCGAGGGCTCGCGTGTCGCCGCCGAGCATCTGATCTCGCAGGGGCACCGCCGCATCGCCTTTATCGGCCATTCGACCAGCAAGGCAGTCAATGTGCTGCGCGAGCAGGGCTATCGCGCGGCGCTCGAGGGGCATGGCATAGCCATCGACCCACGGCTGATCCTCGATGGCGACGGCACGACCGAAAGCGGCCGTGCGGCTACCGAGCATATGTTCGTCCGCGATGTGCTCCCCACGGCGTTTTTGTGCGTCAATGACGCCACGGCCCTGGGTGTCATCATCGCGCTCACGGCCCGCCGCTATGAATTGCCGCGCCAGTTTTCGGTGATGGGTTTTGACGACATCACCTTTGCCAGCTTCGTCTCCCCCTCGCTGACCACGATGAAGCAGCCGCGCCTCAAGATTGGCGAGGAAGCCATGGACCTGCTGTTGGCGCTGCTCGAAGGCAAAAGCGTCGAGCGCAAGCAGGTGCTGCTGCGCAGCGAACTGATCGTACGGAATTCGGTTGGCCAGGTCGGCCGAAGCTAGGCGATCAACAAGGATGAGGTCACTTCCAGCGTGCGGTCCTGGCGGATGGCCTCCGCATCCCCCTCCCCTGCCCGCTCAGCCAAAACCTTATCGCGCTCGCGGATGAGCGCTTCGATTTCGGGCTGGTATTGCGTCACGATGGCGGTGAGCCAGCGATTGACCAGGTAGGACGGCTTGACCAGCTGCATATCGAAGCGCGGCAGGAGGGCGATGCTGGGTTCGGCTGGAAGCCAGGTGTCGCCGACCACCCATTGGTTGACGGTGAACAGGCGGTGCAGTTTGCCAAAGGCGTCGACGCCGATGGCGATCAGGTGGTGCACCGGGCCGTTGGGCCCCTCCGGACGGACAAAGCAATGATAATGGCCATGCTCTGTGCCGTCAGCAGCGGGGATATGGCAGTGATAATACCATTGCCCGCCGCTTTCGGGATCGAACACATCGCCGGGCGGGTAATGCGCCCAGGCCTCCACCGAGGCGGCGTCGCGCAAGGTCTCGCGCAACACGTTTTCGCCGGACTTGGCCAGCAGGCGCTCGCAGAAAGCGGCCTCCTGCGCGGCCCGTTCGCGTTGCTCGTCCATCCCGCCTCCTTACTGCGCCCCAGCGGCGCAGGGATTAGCAGCCGCACAGGGCGCCGCGGCGGCACAAGGGGCCGCAACCGGCGCCGGTGCGCCGGCCGCACAAGGATTGCCCGCAGCGGCAGGAGCACCCGCAGCGCAGGGATTACCCGCCGCACAAGGCGCAGCAGCGGCGCAGGGCGCTGCGGCTGCACACGGGTTGGCGGCCACCGGAGCGGCCGCGGCGCAAGGATTGCCCGCAGCACAGGGATTTCCAGCCGCGCAGGGGTTACCCGCGGCGCAGGGATTGGCCGCGGCACTGGCGGCCGGGACCGGGGCAGGCGCGCGATTGCTCGACGCGACATGATCGGCGGCGACAGCGGCGGTGGCCACGAGAGCGGCCGCGCCAAACAGCAGGGTATTGCGTGCGCTCATTTGGCTTTGAATCCGTCGAGACCGAAGAGGGGGCGCAGGGCGATGCCGCCGAAGCTGCCGACGAAAGCGGCGGCGAACCACAGCCAGCCATGCACGCTGCCTGAGGCAATGCCGCTGAACAGCGCGCCGATATTGCAGCCGAAGGAGAGACGCGCGCCATAGCCCATCAGCACGCCGCCAATGGCCGCTGCGAGCAGCGACAGGAAGGGCAGAGCGGCCTTGGGGGCGAATTTGCCGGCAAGGCCCGCGGCAAGGGCAGCGCCCAGGATGAGCCCGAAATCCATTACCGAAGTGCTGTCTTCAAGCACGCTGGAGCGCAGCGCTTCGGCCTGTGCGGGCCAGGTCCAGAACTCCCAGCTTGCGACCGGGATACCGACCGCCTGGGCGATCTTGGCGCCCCAGAGACCAAAGCCGTAGGTGATCGACCAGGGGTGGCCGGCGACCAGCAGAGTCAGCACGTTGAGCCCGGCCAGCGCCAGGCCCGCGCCGATCAGCGGCCAAGGCCCCCGCAGCAGGCGCGACCAGCCGCGATTGGCCGGAGCCTTGATAACCTCGAGGCTGCCATGGGCGCGGCGCTCGATGAGCACGGTGACAAAAGCCACGGCACCGAGGCCAAGCACGGTGACGAACAGAGCCAGCGGCACGCCGAGGCTGGCGCCAAGGCTGATGGCGGGCAGCGAGGGCTGGGTAAGCCAGAACGGCAGATGGGCCGTGCCCAGCAGGGCGCCGACGATGAAAAAGGCCAAAGTCACCAGCATGCGGGCACTGCCGCCGCCAACGGTGAATAGCGTGCCCGAACCGCAACCGCCGCCCAGCTGCATGCCCAGCCCGAACAGGGCCGCGCCGAACAGCACCGAGACCCCGACCGGAGCCGTAGCGCCGGCCAGCGGCTGGCCGAAGGGATTGCCCAGCGTGAGCAGCGGAATGAAGGCCAATGCCGCAACGCCGATCATCAGCATCTGCGCGCGCATGGCGTGACCGCGCTTTTCCACCACCAGCCGTCGCCAGCCGCCGGTAAAGCCGAAAGAGGCGTGATAAAGCGTGAGGCCGAGCAGGCTGCCAATCAGGAACAGGGCGGCCTGGCGCAGATCGACAAGCTGCCAGATGGCGAGTGTGCCAATGGCCAAAGCAAGGCTGGCGAACCAGACCGGGCCACGATCAAAAGGAATTGCGGGAGGGCGGATCGATCCCGCCGTTGCGTCTGTCATAATTGCCCCAAAATAAAATGACTTGCCCGGACCATGGCCCGGGCAAGCTTATAAAGCTATTGGAAAATTCGTCAGTTGGTGACGACCGGGCGGCTCGGATCGGCAGTCCACTCGGCCATCGAGCCATCATAGAGCCGCACGTTCTTGAGCCCCTCAACTTCCGACAGGCCGAACCAGGCAATGGAGGCCAGATGGCCGGTATTGCAGAAGGCGATGAAGTCGGACTGGTTGGCGACGCCGGCCGCTTCAGCCAGTTGCTTGATCGTTTCGGGGCTGGCGAAAGACGCGTTCTGGGCGTCGTAGAACTTGTCGAAATTGATGTTCACGGCGGTCGGGATATGGCCGAGCGTCTGGACGGTATTGGTCTTTTCCTGGCCGATGAACTGGGCGACGCTGCGCGCGTCGATCAGATTGGCATCGCTTTCGATGGCGGCGGTGACTTCGGCAACGCCGGCCAGCAATTCGGGACGGAACTCGGCCTTGAAGTCGCCGGCAACGGGGGTAACCGCATCGGTGGAAACAGCGCCATTGGCCTTGGTCCAGGCGGCGTAACCACCGTCCAGAATTGTCACGGCATCATGGCCGAGCACCTTGAAGGTCCAGTAGACACGGGTAGCGCCGCCGAATTCGGAAGCATTGGTGCCGGCGGGGACGATCACGACCTGGCTGTCCTCATTGACGCCGAGCCCGGCAATGGTGGCCTGGATCTGCTCGGTGGGCGGCAGCATGCCGGGAACATTGTTGACCGTTACGCGCCAGCCGCCATCCGAATAGCGGGCAGCAACCGAGCCAGGCACGTGGCCGGCGGCATAGGGATCGACATTTTCGGCGACATCGCGGATATCGAGAATGACCAGGCTTTCATTGCCCAGATGCTCGGTCAGCCAGGCGGCGTCCACCAGCGGCTTGTCGGTGAGGCGCTCGGCATGGGCGGCGCCCGTCAGCAGCAGCGCGGCGGCCAGGGCGGCGCCAGCAAGATTGATACGCATACGACATTCCTTTGCACGGTCGTTTTTGGATTTGGCACTCATAGTGCCACGTCTCTTCCGCCAATGCGGCCCCGCGCCGATCCAAAGCCACGGGGCCAAATAAAAAATCTATCTAACAGGTCGGGTTTAGATCGAAGGATTATTCTTCCAGCGCGCTGGGCAGCAAGGGCCGAGCGGCGATAGTGTGGAGCACCAAACGTTTAGAGCCCGCCATGTACCGTTTCGTTTCCCTCGTCATCGCTGTCTTGCTGACGCTGACTCCAGTGGTCAGCCTTGGCCAGGATGCGCCTGCCACCGAACAGGCGGCAGTCCGCGCCACCGTACTCGATTTCCAGAGCGAGGCGCAGGTCAATGCCCTGGCCGCCGAGGGCAAGACGGTGGTGTTCTTCTACGCCACTTGGTGCCCCAATTGCCGGGCCACCGTGGCCGAGCTCAATGCGCGCTGGGCCGAGGTCAATCCGGACCTGACTTTGGTGATTGCCGACTACGACAAGGAGACCGCGCTCAAGGGCAAGTTCGGGGTGACCTATCAGGACACGTTCGTTCTGCTCGATGATGCCGGCAATGGCGTCAAATCCTGGAATAGCGGCGGGGTCGACGGCCTCAACGCCAATAGCCAAAGCTAGATGTTCGTTACCGTCGGCTTTGCCTTTCTGGCCGGTGTCATCACCGTGCTCTCGCCCTGCGTGCTGCCGCTGCTGCCGGTCATTCTCGGCACGGCGACCCAGGAGGGCAAGGCGCGGCCGATCGGGCTGATCATCGGCTTTATCGGCACCTTCACCGCCGCCACATTGGCATTGAGCTTTCTCGTGCGCGCGCTGGGCGTGCCGCCTGATCTCAACCGGGTGCTGGCGGGCAGCGTGCTGATCCTGCTTGGGCTGGTGCTGGCCATTCCACAATTGCATCTGGGGTTCGAGCGGCTGGCTGGGGCACTCGCCAATAGGGCTCCGGCTGGCGGCCCGTCGTCCGGCTTCGGTGGCGGGCTGGCAGTGGGCGCGGGCCTTGGCCTGGCCTGGAGCCCCTGCGTCGGGCCTATCATGGCCTCGGTCATCACGCTGGCGCTCAACCAACAAGTCAATGCCGGCGCTGTCGCGGTTACTCTCGCCTTCTCGCTGGGCACGGCCCTGCCCATGGCCGCTATCATGCTGGGTGGCCGGCAGCTGGTGCATCGGCTGGGCTGGTTCCAGGCCAATGCCGCGCGCATCCAGCAGGTGCTGGGCGTCATTCTGGTGCTGACGGGCCTCGCCATTTTCCTGGGCTGGGACCGGCAGATCCAGATTCTCCTGCTGACCTGGTTCCCCGATTGGGAACTAGCCCTGACCGGCTGGGAACCGCGACCGGGCGGGGCTTAGTTCAGCCGTTCGGCAAGCGTGATCGTAATGCTGTCGCCAGCCTGCTTCCCGGTCGCCTTGAGCAGGTCCGTCTTGAGAGGCAGCTTGTGTCTGCCATCGCCGAGGGCCATGAACGAACTTTGAAAGGGCACGCCATCGGCAGTCGCCCGAACTTTCACCAGGCCTCTGGTGCCAAAGAATTCTGCAGAACCGGGCCAAACCACATAGTTCCAGCCGCCCTTGGCCGGGCTTTTCTCAATCGTCACGTCGAAGGATTTGTCGAGCTTTGGCATCGTCATTCTCCGGATGGCTATACCACTATGACGCGCGAGCAATGGCGATTTCGACACGCTGCCTTAATCTTCCTTGAGCGCCCGGTTCAATTGCTCTTCGACGGGATGGAGAATGTAGGAGAGCATGGTCCGGTCGCCCGTCTGCACGAAGGACTCCACCGGCATGCCGGGGATCAGCACGACGCCGTCGGGCAGCCGCGCCAATTCCTCGTCTGATATGGCGATCCGGGCATCGTAATATTGCTGGCCGGTCGCCGGGTCCTTGGTCAGGTCAGGGGCAACACGCGCCACGGTGGCAAACAGTTCCGGCGTCGTGCGCGGGTTGAGCCCCGAGAACCGCAGCACGGCCTCCTGCCCCACCGCCACCTTGTCGATATCGACCGGCTCGATGCGCACATTGACGATCAATGGTTCATCCGAGGGCACGATGAGCATGAGCGTCTCGCCGGCGGCAGCGACACCCCCCACCGTGTGCAGCACCGATTCATGGACCACGCCGGTTTGCGGCGCACGGATTTCCGTGCGGGTCAGCCGGTCCCGGTCGGCGATACGCCGCTGACCGGCTTCGGCGATCACGCGCCGCGCTTCCTGCAATTCGGCGAGGGCCGTGGTCAGGTATTCGTCCCCGATCTGCTCGATCTGGAGGGCGCGCTCGGCCGCCACGGCATTGGTTTCGGCGATGGAGGCCACGACCCGGCCCAATTCGCCCTGAGCGGTCGCAATTTCCTTGTCGAGACTGGTGCCCCGGCTCGCTGCGATCAGGCGTTTGTCATAAAGGTCATCGAAATCGGCGATTTCGAGCTCGATCACCGCGATCCGCCGCTCGATGGCCTGCTTCTGCAGATCGAAGCCTTCGCCCTGGCGTTCGAGTTGGACGATCTGTTCGCGCAACTGGGCAATGCGGCCCGCCTTGGTCGCCTGCCGCGCCACCAGCACCTGCTGCTCCAGCGCCACGAGCGGTTGCAACTGCGCCATGTCGAACAGTTCAAGCGCGGCGCCGGAGAGCGTTACCGTATCGCGCCCCTCGATCTCGGCGATCAGCCGCGCTTCCTTGGCATAGGCCTCGCGCAATTGCGCTTCGGAAATGGCCAGCGCCGCAGCTATTGCCGTCTGATCCAGTGTGGCCAGCACCTGGCCCTGCACCACATGGTCTTCGTCACGCACCAGCAATTGGGTGACGATACCGCCCTCGGCATGCTGCACCCGCTTGGCGCTATCCTGAACCACCAGCGTACCCGGCGCGATGATGGCTCCGGAAATCTCGGTCACGGCGGACCAGGCGATCAATCCGCCAAACAGGCCGATCACCGCCACCAGGCCCACCCAGCCATGCCGTTTGAGGCTGGCAAGGTCGGAGGGCTGCTCAGCCAGTTCGGCCGTCATGCGCTGGGCGCCTTGATGGGACGGACATTGGCGCCGGTCTGGGTGATCTGCTGCAGGGTTTCGTTCTTGGGGCCATAGGCCATCTGCCGGCCGTTGCGCATATAGAGCACCTTGTCGACCGCCGCGATGGCACTAGGCCGGTGGGCAATGACGATAACCACCGAGCCGCGATCGCGCGCCTTGTGGATGGCGTCGGTCAGGGCGGCATCGCCCTCGGCATCGAGATTGGAATTGGGCTCGTCGAGGATGATGAGAAAGGGCTCGCCATAAAGAGCGCGGGCGAGGCCAATGCGCTGGCGCTGGCCGGCGGAAAGCAGGTCGCCCTGCTCGCCCACCTGGCTGTTATAGCCATCGGGCAAGGCGCTGATCAGATCATGCACGCCCGCCGCTTTTGCCGCCGCGATGATAGCCTCGCTGGGCGGGTTTGGCCGGAAGCGGGAAATATTGTCGGCGACGGTGCCATCGAAAAGCTCGACCCGCTGCGGCAGATAGCCGATCATCGAGCCGATCTGGTCGGGCGTGTGATGCGCAAGTATGGCGCCATCGAAGCGGATATCCCCGGCCAGACTTGGCCAGACGCCGACCAGAGCCCGTGCCAGCGAGGATTTGCCCGATCCCGATTGCCCCAGAATGGCCAGGCCATCTCCGGCCGCGAGATCGAATTGAATCCCCGAAATGACCGGCATCCTCTGCCCCTGCGGCGCGGCAGCCAGGCCTTTGACCGCGAGAAGCCGCGTGGGCAATGGCAGGCGAACGTCGCGCGGCGCCGCGCCCTTGACCGCAAGCACCTTGCTGATGCGCGACCAGGCCTGCCGGGCACCGACAAAGCTGCGCCACTGGCCGACGATCTGCTCGACCGGCGCCAGCGCCCGTGCCGTCACGACGGAGGCTGCGATCATCAACCCCGCCGTCATTTCCCCGCGAATGACGAGATAGGCGCCCAGCGCCAGGACGATGGACTGGAGCAGAAAGCGCAGGCCCTTGGTCGAAGCGGAAAAGAAAGCGGCGCGGTCGCTGCCGGTGCGCAGCGCCGACAGCATCCGTCCGGTCTGCGCCGTCCAGCGGTTGCGCAGGTCATCGAGCATGCCCATGGCAATGACGGTCTCGGCGTTGACGCGGATGTTTTCGGCCTGCCGCTGGCGCAGCAATTGGGCGGCGTTGGCCTGCTGGGTCGGCCGGCGAGCCAGGCTCTCATTGATGATCATGAGGACCGTGATGATCAGGCACCCGGCCACGGCCAGCCAACCCAGCCAATAGTGAAAGAGGAAGACCACCGCGAGATAGACCGGAACCCAGGGCAGATCGAGCAAGGCCAGCGGCGCCGTCCCGGCGAGGAATTGCCGCAGCACATCGCCATCGCGCAGCGGATCGGCAGTCCTGGGCGCATCGGCGATGAGGCGGAACTGGACCGCCGCCGCAAAAAGCCGGCCGGCAATATGCGCGTCGAAAACATTGGCCAAACGGTGCGCCATGCGGCTGCGCAAGGCATCGAGAAAGGCATAGAAAGCGAACAGCCCGCAAACCAGCCCGGTCAGCACCAATAGCGTGGGCACCGAGCGGCTGGCCAGCACGCGGTCATAGACCTGCAGCATGAAAAGCGGGCCGGTCAGCATCAGCAGGTTGGAAACGAGGCTGATCGCACCCAGTGCCAATATCGGCCCCGGGAGCGATGGGACCGGGCCCGCGGGCCCGGACGATTGCTGCGCTAGTGCTGGCGATGGCGGCATTGGCCTCTTCCCGGCAAAGCCTAGAAGAAGTGATAGTCACCCTGCCCGATCTGGGCGGTGCCATCGGCCATCTGCACCATGATGAGCCCGCCGCCGTCTGGATTGTCGGGGTCGGTCACCTGGTAGATCTGCAGGGTCTGATCGTCATTGGCATAGTGATCGAAGGTCAGCGTCGCATTTTCCCCGAAACCGAAAAGGCTGATGAAATCCTGTTCGCCCGGACCGGAGTGGCCGGCGCCGTGGAAATCGATGATGTGGTCCATGCGGCCATTATAGTCGGCCGGATCGGCGAAATCGCCGGGATTGAAGATGAACGTGTCATTGCCCGCGCCGCCCTGCATGCGGTCAACGCCCTGCCCGCCCGTAAGCTTGTCGCGGCCGAGTTCGCCATGCAGCAGGTCATTGCCCGCACCGCCATTGAGGCTATCGTCGAAGCGGCCGCCCGACAGATCGTCGTTGCCGCCCTTGGAGGCCACCAGCACGGCATGATCGCTGTTGAAGTAGCGCAGGATGTCGATGCCGTCGCCCAGCGCGATATATTCCGGCCCTTCCGCGGGCGCGCCGACCGAAATGGTCACCGTTGCCAGGTTGCTATTGCCCTGCCCGTCGGTTGCCATGACGGTGAATGTATCGGTGCCGACAAAGCCGTCCTCGACGAAATAGTCGAAGAGATTACCGTTGAGGAAAGACGAGTGGTAGTGAACGCTGCCCAGGAATTCGCTTTCCGGGAAGGGATAGTGATTGCCGTCATACCGCGTATCGAGCTCGATCGTGCCGTGGTCGGGCCCGTCGACAATGGTGAAGGTCAGGAGATCGTAATCGACATCGCTGGCCGGAAACTCGATATCGAGCAGGGACTGGCCCGGCGTCAGCACCAGGTTGAGATCGGCGAGGACCGGCGCTGAATTGACGAAGGTATCGGGCTGCTGCACGCCATTTTCGACGATGATCTGGTGCTCGCCATATTGGGTATTCTCGCCGCCGAAATACATGGTGGCGGCCTTGTAGGTCACCACGAAATCATCGGGAGAATCGGCCGTGACGGAAACGACTTCGAGCGACTGACTGGCCGCTTCGGCATGTACAGTGCGAATGAAATTGCCGTCATTGTCGAAGATGTAAGTATCGAGATTGGAGAATATCCCGTACTTGCCGTCATGGGTAAAACCGGTGATGGCAAAGAAGCCATCGAATACATCGACAGATTCCACCGTTACCCAGCCAAAGAAGTAGTCCGGCAAGGCTCCGATAGGGTCCGATACATTGCCTTCAGTATCGGTCAAGGTGAAGGAGTAGGCCACATGCGGCTCGCCTCCCTCCAAGATAGTCAGTTCGCTACCATTACTCAGGGTGGGCATCATGTTCCTCGAACGCTTCGCAGTGGGGAGGACGGCATGGGCACGTTTTACTTGATGGAGGCTAGCAGGCGGCCAGACACCTTCCTACCCGCGCCGGAGGCAGGTGAGGGGCGCCTGCCACGCATGGCTGATACACCTTGACAGCAGGGGAAAGTGGCATCCGCGTGGCGGCGCTCCAGCCCGGCGCCAAGCCGGAGCCACAGCAATTCCCTTTGAACGTGCCGGTGCTTAGCGGGATTCGGCCTACCCCGGTGGCAAGGCTGCTGCGTAACCTTCCCCACCGGGCGCACATCCTGACGCCCCACCCGTGAAGGTGGGGCGTCCGTCATAGCGCCAGTGCCGGCGTGGTCAGCCGTCGATGCGCCGCAGCAGCAGGGCCTGGTATGACTTGGGCGCGAAATGCAGCAGGTCGCCACGTCCGACGCTTTCGGCGAGCGGGGTTTCGGTCATGTCCCAGGTGTCGATAAGTGCTGCGCTATAGCGCTCGCCGGGCGGCACCGCGACGGTCACTTCGCTGGGCTGGCTCTCCCCGAAATAGCTCAGATAATAGCGATGCAGCTGGCCGGCGGTGGCAAACCAGTTCTGCACGCGCGGCCAATCTTCCTCACCCGGCGGCGGGGCGAACAATTGCTGCATCACGACATTGTCCTGCCCGCCGCCCAGCATGAGGCGGTAGGCGCCGGTCGATTTGACCGGATCGAGCCCTTCATCGGGCCCCTCCTCCATGATGCGGCGGAGGAAGGCGATGCGGGCGACGCTTTCCCCGGTCAGCTTGCCGCCCTTGGCCCACCAGATGGTGTCGGTGTCGTTGCCGAAGGTTTCGCCATGGGTGACATAGCCGCCATTGACCACGCCTTCCCAGAAGCGGCGCACCATTTTGGGGCCAGAAATATTGCCCCAGAGCTCGGCAATCGTACCCTCATAGCAGCACTCGTCGATGGAGACCGGCTTGCCATATTTCTCGCGCCACAGCGCCGACATGGCGGCGGTAGAGCGCTGGATGGACGAATGGGTGATGCGGGGGTGGTGATGGTCGTAGAAGGCGAAGCAATTATGCACGCTCAGCAGGTGACCATAGGGATCATTGTCCGAGACGATGTGGATGAAGCGATCCCAATCGGCCAGGGTTTTGCTGGGCATGAGGTCATATTCATTGGCCATGGACCACCACACATTGGGCAGCGCCGACAGCCGGGCGGTGAGATATTTCAGATAGAAATCATCCTGCGCCGGGGTCATGCGCGAAAAACCCCAGCGGTCATAGGGATGGAAGATGATGAGATCGGCCTCGACGCCGATTTCGGCCAATTGGTTGATGCGCTGCTCCAGGTGCCGGAAATAGTCCGGCTCGAAGCGCTCGAAATCGAAGTCCCAGCCGTAATCGCCACGGAAGCTGCCGGTCCATTGGCTGGTTCCCTGCTTGCGTAGCGGGAAGGGGTAACGTTCGGGCTCGTTCTCGTTGTAGCGATAATGCTTGGGGAAGACGCACATGCGGATCTTGGTGAAGGGCGCTTCGGCGAGGGTCGCCAGGGTCTCTTCTTCCAGCGCGTCGCCTTGCAGGTTCCACACATAGGCGGTGGTGCCGATATTGGTGTAGCGGGTGCCATCGGCATAGCGGAAATGGTGGCGATTGGAGACGCGAACCGGGCCGTGATGGCCCTGTGCCGCCGGAGCAACGTCAAAATTGCCGCTGACGCCATCGAGCGCAGGGCTGTTGCTGCTGGTTTGATAGCTCCAGGCGCCAGTGCTGTCGGGCAGGAAGCGGATCTTGTAGCTGCCCTCGCCGTCATAAAAGCCGGTTACCCGCACCTGCCTTTCGCCCTGGTGGAAAACAGCCCGCAACTCGACATCCCTATATGGATTGCCCTCCGATGGGCCGGAAAGGGCGAGTTCATAGGTGGCCCACAGCGACGCGGCGCCGTTGGCGGTAGCAGTATTGGTCATTTGTCGTTCCCGTCGTCGAAATGAATGGCGCTCACCGCGCCGGCGATGAAACTGGTCAGGCGGCCGCAGGGCGTGGACGCCAGCGGCTCTTGGTGGTGGGAATGGAATCGAGCAGCAGGCGGGTATAGGCGTGCTGGGGATTGGACATGACCTCGCGGGCCTTGCCGAATTCGACCACCTCCCCCTTGTTCATCACGGCCACATAGTCGGAGATGTAATAGGCCGTGGCCAGGTCATGGGTGATGTAGAGGAAGCTGCGCCCCTGCTCGTCGCGCAAGCGCTTGAACAGGTTGATGATGATCATCCGGCGTGAGGCGTCGATCATGCTCACCGGCTCGTCGGCCACGATCAGCCTGGGCTGGGGAATGAGGGCCCGCGCCACCGAGATGCGCTGCAGCTCCCCGCCTGAGAACTGGTTGGTGTATTTGCCGCGGATTTCCCCGTAATCCAGCCCCACATTATGCAGGGCATCGGCCACCGCCGTCTCGGCCTGGCTTTCGTCCAGCCCCGCCACGCGCCGCGCCGTTTCGTTGAGATAGGCATCGACCGGACGGTAGCGGCTGAAGGCTTCGAAGGGATTCTGGAAAATAGGCTGTACCAGGCCCAGAAATTCCTTCTTGGAAGGGGTCGCACCCGCGCCGGCCACCACGCTGTCATAGACGATGGCCCGGCCCGATGTGGGGGTCTCGAGCCGCAGCAGGGTCTTGGCGAGCGTGGTCTTGCCACTGCCCGATTCACCGACAATGGCGATCACAACCGGGCGGTCGCTCTCGACCGTGATATTGACATCGTTCAGCGCCTGAACCTGCCGTGCCCGGCCGAAGCCACCCAGGCGATAGGTCTTGTTCAGCCCTTCGGTCTTGAGGATGAGTGTCATGCGGCGGCTCCCGCGTTCTGGGGCTGCGCGACGAAATGGTTGGGCTTGACCTCCACCAATACCGGCTCCACCCGATAGGCGCGGTCCCCGCCGGCTCCGGCGGCACTTGCCATCACGCCGCGCAGGCTGTCGTCACCAATGGTGGGCAGGCTATCGATCAGCATCTTGGTATAGGCGTGCTGGGGATCGGCGAAGACGCTTTCGGTATCGCCATATTCCACCACCCGGCCTGCATACATGATCATCATCTTGTGGGTGACCTGGTAGTGCACGCCCATGTCGTGGGAGACCACCAGGATGGTGTTGCCCATCTGCTCCTGCAATTCCATCAGCAGCATCAGGATTTCCTTCTGCACCACCACATCGAGCGCGGTGGTCGGCTCGTCGGCAATGATCAGCTCGGGCTGGAAAAAAGTGGCGAGCGCGATCATGACGCGCTGGCGCATGCCGCCCGAGAGCTGATGGGGGTAGGAATCCATGGCCTCGGGCGGCAGTCCGAGTTTGCCGATATAGGCCCGCGCCCGCTCCAGCACGCGCTTCTTGTTGCTGTCGGTCCCGGGGAAGTCGATGAACTGGTCGCGGATGCGGATCACCGGGTTGAGCGAGTTCATCGAGCTCTGCGGCACGTAGGAAATGGATTTGAACCATTCCTTGCGCACATTCTCCGTGGTCAGCGGCTTGCCGTCGGCGCCCTTGAGGCCATAGTCGATACTGCCGCGCGACAGATACATGGGCGATTGAATATCGCCATAGATGGCCTTCATCAGCGTCGATTTGCCAGACCCGGATTCCCCGGCAATGCCGACAACGCAATTGTCGGGAATCGTCAGCGTCACTCCATCGACGGCATCGATGGTCCGGTTGCCGATGCGATAGCTGATCTTGAGATCGTTGAGGCGGATCATGCAACACCCCGCTTGCTGGCAAATGCCTGGTTGAAGCCGGTCGAGGTCAGGAACAGGCCGAGGAACAAAGTGATCGTCGCGACGATGGGGGCCACGATCCAGGGATATTGCCCGGTAAAGAGCGCGTTGTAGCTCAGGGCCCAGAAGATGATGGAGCCCAGTGTCGGCACCTCGACCTTGGAGAGCCCGATCACCGCCAGCGTGGCTTCGGTATTGACCGCGAAGAGCACGGTATTGATGAAGCCGACAAGGATATAGGCCGACACATAGGGGAAAATTTCCTTGGCCAGGATGTCGAAGGTATTGGCGCCCGAAAACCGTGCCATGTTGATGAATTCGCGTTCCCGCAGCGACAGGGCCATGGCCCGTACCGTGCGCGCGTCCCAGGCCCAGCCGAAGATGATGATGATCAGCCCGACCGTGAAGAACGAGGTATTCCCTCGGATCAGCGCGCCCAGGATGATCAGGATGGGCAGCAGCGGAATGGTGATGAAGGTGTCGACGAACAGCATCACCACGCGCTCGAAGGCGCCGCCGATATAGCCGGCGCTGAGGCCGACAATGGTGGCGACGATGGTCACCCCGACGGCGACGAGAATGCCGAGCATCAGTGAATTGCGCACGGCAAAGACCAGGAACCAGAAAATATCCTGCCCCAGCGCGTTGGTGCCCAGCCAATGGACTGATGACATGGGCAGGTTGCGCATATAGGTGGCCTGAACGGAAGGGTCGGCCGGCGCGAAGAATGGCAGGATGAAGCTGCCGAGCCCCATGACGACGAGGATGAGAAGGCCCACGGCCAGGCGTCCATTGAGAAGCCAGAGCAGCCCCCCTTTCCGGCGGCCGGGCCTGCCTGCAACGGGCGGCGCGACAACCAGCGCCACCGGATCGGCATTGTTGGTATCGATACTCATTTGGTGCGGATCCGCGGGTCGAGAAGGGGATAGATGAGGTCGATGACGAGACCGGCCGTGGCGACGGCCAGGATCGAGAGCGTGATCGCCCCGTAGAGCACGTTATAATCGCCGCCGGTCGCGGCCGTGCGCATGATCAGGCCAATGCCGGGATAGGAGAAAATGATCTCGGTCAGCAGCGCGCCGTTGAACACCATGCCCAGCGACAGGGCCAGGGCGGTCACCTGCGGCAAGAGCGCATTGCGGAACACATAGCGCGTCATCCGCGTCCAGTTGGAAGCACCCTTGAGCCGCGCATAGACCACATAGGGCTCTTCGGTGGTCGCCACCGCCAGGGCCTTCATGGAGAGGATGTTCCAGCCAAAGCCCGCCAGCACCAGCGTAATGGCCGGTAGCAGGGAATTGTAGATGATCATGCCCACTTTGGGCCAGGTCATCTGCCCCACCGGGAAGGTCGGCGAGAGCGGGAAAATTGGGAAGATATAGGCCAGGATCAGCAGTACCGACACGGCCAGGATATAATAGGGGATCGGGTAAAGCAGGATGCCGAGAAATTCGAGGATCGAGGCGGCTTTCTGCTTGTGGAAGTAGCCGGCGACCAGTCCCACCATATTGCCCATGAGCCAGGCGATAACCGTCGCGGTGAGCAGCAGTCCCAGCGTCCAGGGCAGCGCCGCCACGATCATGGTCGAGACTTCGGTCGGGTAATAGGTGAAGGAGGGGCCGAAATCGAAGTCGATCACCACACGCTTCAGATAGGACAGATACTGGGTGAAAATATCGCCCTTGAGGCCGTAGAGCTGCTCGAGGTTGACCCGCATTTCGGCAATCGCCTCGGGCGTGAGCGTACCATTGGCGCGGCTCTGGATCTGCCCGATATAGCCATCCACCGGATTGATCGGCATCAGGCGCGGCAGCATGAAGGTAATCGTCAGGCCAATGAACAGAACAGCCAGATAGAGGCCGATGCGTTTGGCCACGAAGCTCAAGACACCCATAGGTCAAACCTCAAGAGGAAGGGTGGCGAGGCGGCCGGGAGAACCGCCTCGCGCAGGGACCGAGCCGCCTATTGCTGGCCGGTCGGTTCGATAGACACGATCGTCTTCTTGAAGGAACTCCACCAAGTGTAGGGCGCAGCGTAGAAATTGTCCTGCTTGGGGAAGTTGGTCCAATAGGTCTTGTTGGTCGGGATCGTGGTCGGAATGTTCATGAGATTGATCATCTGCATGTCTTCGGTCAGCAATTTTGCGATGCCCTGGCCATTCTCGAGGAATTTCGGATCCTCGATCGGCAGCTGGGCGCTATTGGCCACGAGGTCGAAAATCCGCTGGTCGGTGACACGCATGATGTTGCCGTTGAGCGAGTCGGTGGAGTCCGCCGGCAGCACATAGCTCGGGTCAAACTGGCGCCAGGAATTCTGCCAGTTCACGTTATAGGTGCAGGACTGGCCCCAGTTGATCATCAGCTCGTTGCGGGCATTGGTATTCTGGACCGTGGTCCATTCGCCATTGTCCACCTGGCGGGTATTGATGTTGAATCCGGCCTGGCGCCAACTATCGGCAATCGAGAAGCCGATGCGCTGAATAACCTTGTTCCAGTCGCCGGGGATGACGAATTCGATCACCCAAGGCGAGCCGTCCTCGAGGGCGAAGAAGCCGTCGGCGCCTTTCTTCATGCCCACCGATTCCAGCAGCTTGGCCGCTTCGGCGGGGTCATGCTTCCACCAGCCCATGCCGAAGCCCTGTTCGACGGCATCGCCCGTCGGCAGTTGCGAGGCATCCACGCCCTGGGCGGCCAGCGTTTCGTTCAGTTCGGCGGCGAAATTGGTATTGTAGGGCTTGTAGCCGTCGGCCAGCGTCAGCTCTTCGAGCCAGGATTGGAGCGGCGCATAATAGAGCGGATTGGTGATCGGCGTATCGGCCAGTGGCAATGCGCCGGCCTTGAACTGGCCGCTCATCGAGGAAATGCCGACCTGCTGCATATTGAGCGCCAGGGCAAGGGCCCAGCGCACTTCCGGCTTGTCGTATGGCGCCCGCTGCAGGTTGATATAGACGCCATAGGAGCAGGCATCGTTCATGTCATGATAGGGGAAGGTCGGCGAGAAGCTTTCCACACTGGGATTGCGCGCCTTGGCGGCCTGGATCGAATCCGGGCTCATGAAGGTGTCGACGTCATACTGGTTCTGGACGAAAGCCAGTGCGCGCGTCTCTTCGGCGCCAAAGTCTTTGTAGAGCACATATTTGGGCTTGGGCGTGCCCAGATTGCCCCAGCCGGAGCGCTCCCAGTCTTCACGCAATTCCCACAGCTGCCAGGAGCCGTTGGGGTCGAATTCCTTGATCTTGTAGGGTCCCAGGGTCACCGCATTGGTGTTCTGGAAAGTCACCACCTGGTCGCCCAGCGGTTCATAGACGTGCTTGGGGACGATGACGAACTGGCTGCCCCAGGTATAAACGCCCATCACCGTCTGGAAATCGTAGGACGGACGGGTGGTTTCGACTTCGAACGTATAATCGTCGATCTGCTTCCAGCTCTTGACGAAATTGGCGATCACCGCCACGCGGCCGAGCTGGCTGCGATATTTCACATAGGTATCGAGCGAATAGATCACGTCGGCAGCGGTGAACTCGACGCCGTCGCTCCAATAGACGCCCTCGCGCAGCTTGACGCGGAATTGGGTGTGGTCGTCATTGAGCACTTCGACGGGGCCGGCGGCCAGCTCGGGATAGGATTGGCCGGTGGCCGTATCCATTTCCCACAGCCAGCTCCAGCCCAGTTCGCGGAAACCGCGCCAGATGGCATAGGAATTCATCGGATTCTGCGCCGACGCATTGGCGGCGCGACCATCAAAGGTCTGCACGATCAGGGTCTCGCTGCGGGGCGTGCCCACATCGGTCATGGCGCCCTGTGCGAAGGCGGTCGTGGTCAACAAAGCGCCCAATACGGGCGCCAGCAGAAATCGGCTAAGCCGTACCATTGTCATTCCTCCTCATGACGGCCCGTGCCTTTGGCAGCCTTGGCCGGCGTTCCGGGTTGTTCCCGGATTTCGCGGGGATAGCCGTGACGGGCACCCCTCCTCCATCCACGCGCATACCCGTGATGCGCATCGCATCTTCGTCAGATATTTTGTTTTGCTTGCGATTTCTAACGAATATGAGTGAAAGGCGCAGACTGTCAATGGTCATTTGCGCATTGTTACGCGCATTCGGCGTAAAACCACCTCAGGAATTGCGCTATCCGCCCACCATCAATAGCAAAACGCATAATTCGCAAATTTTCGCTATTGCACGAAAGAAAAATGCCTTGTAGCTATTTGACAAACAAGGAGACGGCACAGGCAGCACGCCTCGTCCGCAAGGGGAGACCACGCTGCCGGAACGGCGCTTCCCGCCGGAGCGCAATGCGCCGGCCGGTTCCGCGCCGATTGGCTGGGAGGCCAGATTGTCATTGCCCGCGCATATGCTTCAGAACGACGTTCTTTCACTGATCCGCAGCAAGGCGCTGTGGATCCGCCGCCGCAGCTTCCAGATGGTGTATGAGGCGCAGCAGGGACATCCGGGCGGTGATTTCAGCGCCGCCGATATCCTGGCAACGCTCTATTTCGGCGTGCTGCGCTATGATCCCAAGCGCCCCAACGATCCCACCCGCGACCGTTTCGTCATGAGCAAGGGGCATTGCACCGGGGCTTTCTATTCCGTTCTGGCCGCTGCCGGCTATTTTCCCGAAGCCGATCTCAAGAGCTATATGGAGCCGCTGAGCAAGCTCAACGGACATCCCAATCGCAATTATCTGCCAGGAATCGAAACCAATACCGGCCCGCTCGGGCATGGCCTTCCGGTTGCCACCGGCATTGCCATTGCCGGACAGATTGACGGCAATGACAGCCGCACATTCGTTTTGACAGGTGATGGCGAATTGCAGGAGGGCAGCAATTGGGAAGCGGCACTGACCGCCGGTCATCGCAAACTTGAGAACCTGACGCTGATCATCGACCGCAATCGCCTGCAGCAAGGAGCGCGGACCGAGGACACGGCTTCGCTCGATCCGCTGGACGATAAATGGCGGGCCTTTGGCTGGCATGTCGAGATGGTGGACGGGCATGACTATGCGCAATTGCTGGGTCTGCTCAGCGCCAGCCCCAAGGGACGCGGCAAGCCGCTTTGCGTGATTGCCAATACGTTCAAGGGCAAGGGCGTCAGCTTCATGCATGACAATGTGGCCTGGCACCATGGCGTGCCCAATAAAGAGCAATTCGAGCAAGCCATGGCGGAACTGGTCTGATGAGTGCAGCTGCCCCCGCCAAAAGCGGTTTTTTTGATTGCCGTGACAGCTTTGCGGCCACCATCGAGGCATTGGCCGAGGCCGATCCGCGTATCGTCACCGTAGTCAGCGACAGCGTTGGCTCGTCCAAGCTCAATGGCTTTCGCACCAAATTCCCCGACCGCATGGTCAATGTCGGCATTGCCGAGCAGACGCTGGTCGCCGTGGGCGCAGGGCTGGCCAATGGTGGCAAGGTGCCGTTTGTTTCGGCGGCCTCGTGCTTTATCACCGGGCGGGCGCTGGAACAGGTCAAGGCCGACATCGCCTATTCCAATGTGAATGTGAAGCTGATCGGGCAATCGAGCGGGGTCGCCTATGGCGAGTTGGGGCCGACGCACCATTCCATCGAAGACCTGGCCTGGCTGCGCCTTTTCAACAATCTCACCCTGATCGTTCCGGCCGATCCCTGGCAGACCGAACAGGCCGTCCGCGCTGCCGCGGCCATGGATGGCCCGGTCTTCGTGCGCGTCAGCCGCATGCCGGTGCCGGCGCTGGAGCGATCCAACCCGGTTTTCGAGATCGGCAAGGCGGAAATTCTCGCCGAGGGCGACGATGCCGCTATCATTGCCAATGGCACCATGGTTCATCGTGCCATAGCGGCGGCCAAGGCGCTTGCCGGCGAGGGGATCGGGGTGCGGGTGATCAATATGGCGACGGTCAATCCGCTGGATGAGGCGGCCATTCTCGCCGCCGCCGATACCGGAGCCATCGTCACGGTGGAAGAGCATTCCGTGCGTGGCGGGCTTGGCGGGGCGGTTGCCGAAGTGGTTACCGCCCATGAGCCGGTGCCGATGCGGATCATGGGCTTTCCCGGCTTTGTGCCCACCGGCTCGGCCGAGTGGCTCATGGAGCATTTCGGGCTCACCGCTGCCGGCATTGCCGACGCCGTCCGGCAGACCGTCGCGCGCAAGCGATGAGTGCCGACCTTATCCTGGCCATCGACCAGGGCACGACCAACACCAAGGCGCTGCTGGTCGATGCGACGGGGCGCGTATTGCAGCGGGCCTCGGTGCCCAATCTGGTGACCTATCCCCAGCCGGGCTGGGCCGAGCAATCGGCCACCACCCTGATCGAGGGCGTGCAACAGGTCATTGCCGATGTCGTCGCCAAGCACGGCGGCGCGGATGGCATTGCCGGCCTCGCCATTTCCAACCAGCGCGAATCCATCGTGGTGTGGGATGCGGCGACGGGCGAGCCCATCGGCCCCTGCATCATCTGGCAATGCCGCCGCTCGGCCGCCAAATGCGAGGCCCTGCGCTCAAAGGGTCATGCCGAACTGATCGAAGAGCGCACCGGCCTGGCGCTCGATCCGCTTTTCCCCGCCGGCAAGATTGCCTGGCTGCTTGATGCCATGCCCGGCGCCCGCCGGCGGGCGGAGCGCGGCGAATTGCGCGCGGGCACGGTGGATAGCTGGCTGCTCTGGCAATTGACCGGCGGCTCCGTGCACGCTTCCGACCATTCGAACGCCTCCCGCACCCAGCTATTCGACACCGCCGCCCTGCGCTGGGATGAAGAATTGGCCGGACTGTTCGACATACCGCTCTCCCTGCTGCCGCAGGTGCGGGCATCCGATAGCGAGTTCGGGCGGGTAGCGGCCGATGTCACCGCCCTGCCCCCGGGCGTGCCGATCCGCGCCATGATCGGGGATTCCCACGCGGCGCTGTTCGGACATGGCGTGCGAACGCCCGGCACGGTGAAGGCCACCTATGGCACCGGCACCTCGCTGATGACGCTGACGCCCCGCCGGGTGCGCTCCGCCCACGGCCTTTCGGGCACCATTGCCTGGAGCACCGCCGCCGGCGTTGCGCATGCGCTTGAGGGCAATATCTCCGTCTCGGGACAGGCTGCCGCCTTCATGGCGCAATTACTTGGTGTGGGCGACGTCGCAGCCCTATCGGCCCTTGCCGCCGAAGACAGCAATGGTGTCGCTTTCGTGCCGGCGCTGGTTGGGCTTGGCGCACCGCATTGGCGCGCCGATGCCCGCGGCACCATTACCGGCCTCTCATTGGGCACCGAGCCGCGCCATCTGGCCCGTGCTGCCATCGAGGCCATCGCCTTTCAGGTCGCCGATGTCTTTGCCGCGATGCAGCAGGATTTGGGCACCGATCTCAGCGAATTGCGCGCCGATGGCGGGGCTTCGCAGAACGCCCTTTTGATGCAGTTTCAGGCCGATCTAATCGCCCGCCCCGTCACCGCCAGCACTGCCCCGGAAGTGAGCGCCCTGGGCGCGGCGGCGCTGGCTTTCGAGGGCCTGGGCATTGCTGCCAGCATGACCGATGCCGGCAAGCGCTTCACGCCGCAGATGGACGAGGCCAGGCGGCGCGGCCAGCTCAACAAATGGCACGCGGCCATCCGCCAAACGCTGACACAATAAAGCAAGGGAGCACATTCATGAGCACACTCCGTTTCGGAGCCGGCATCTGGCACTTCGCCACCTATGTCGACCGCTACGCCACCGACGGCTATGGCCCGCCGCGCAGCGTGATCGAGGCCATCGACCTGGCCGGGCAGGTCAAGGACCTCTCGGTGGTGGATATCAACTACCCCTATTTCGGCGGCGATTTCACCAAGGAACAGATCAAGGCGGCGCTTGACCGCAACAAGCTCGGGGTCATCGGCATTACCCCGGAAATCTATACCCGCGAATTCTCCAAGGGCTCCTTCACCAATCCCGATCCCGGCGTGCGCCGCCGCGCCCATGAGCTGATCACCGATGCGGCCGAACAGGTGCGCTATTTCGGCGCCGACTATGTCAAGCTCTGGCCCGGCCAGGACGGTTGGGACTATCCCTTCCAGGTCGATCATGGCGCGCTGTGGAAGCATTCGCTCGACGGCGTCGGCCAGCTGGCCAGCGAAAACCCGGATCTCAAATTCGTCATCGAATACAAGCCGCGCGAACCGCGCGTGCATATGAGCTTTGACTCGCTGTCCCGCACGCTGCTCGGCATCGAAAAGATCGGCCTGCCCAATGTCGGCATCCTGCTCGATTTCGGCCACGCCCTGTTCGGCGGCGAGTCACCGGCCGATTCCGCCCAGCTCGCCATCGATTACGGACGGCTCTTCGGCATGGATGTGAACGACAATTACCGCTCCTGGGACGACGACCTGGTGGCGGGGAGCCTGCACCCGATCGAGCTCTTCGAATTCTTCTACACCCTGCGCAAGAACAAGTGGGAAGGCGTCTGGCAGCTCGACCAGTTCCCGTTCCGCGAGGACAGTGTGGCGACGGCCGATCATGCCATCGACTTCCTCAAGGCCGCCGATCGGGGCCTCAACATCCTCGACATCGACGCCCTCAAGGCCGCGCAGGAAAAGCACGATGCCATCGGTGCACTGAAGATCGCGCAGAAGGCGTTGTTCAGTTCGTTCTGAAATCCAAAACAAACGGGCCGCCCCACGGGGCGGCCCGCATCACTTCATCAGCCAAAAATCACTTCGCGTCGGTCTTGCTGACGCCTTCCACCCGGGTCAGCGACCAGGGATGGCCGACATAGCCCTGCACGCGGGCATTGACCACGATCGGTTCGAACCGTTCGAACATGGGCAGCACGGCCGGCTTCTGCTCGATGAACAATTCCTGGATCTGGGTGATCAGCTGCAGGCGCTTGGCATCGTCGCGTTCGCTATTGGCCTCGACGCGCAAAGCGTTGAGCTCGGGAATGTCCCAGGCCGAACGCCAGACGAAATTGCCGGCATTGTTGGCTTCGAGCGAATTGTCCGGATTGGACGCGAAATTATCCAGCGAGCCCAAGGCGGTCGGCATGAAGGAGCCGGTTTGGGGGATCAGCAGATCAAAGTCACGCGCCCGGTGAGCGGCGACGATATCGGCGCCATTGCCCTGCTGGATGCTGACGGTGATGCCGATTTCGGCCAGGCTGGCCTGAATGGCGGTGGCCATGTCGACGCGCGGGGTCTGCGAAATGGTCTTGAGCGTCAGCGAGAAGCCATTGGGATAACCGGCTTCAGCCAGCAATGCCTTGGCCCTTTCGGGCTGCAGCGACCAATCGGGATTGGGGATGGCCCCGACCCAGTCTTCCGGCACGGGCACATTGCGCACGCGGCCATAGGAACCCAGGATCGTATCGGCAATGCCCTTATAGTCGATCCCATAGGCAATGGCTTCACGTACCAGCGGATTGGACAGCGGTTCCTTACCGGCATTCATCGCCAGCACGTAATAGCCGCCGGTCTTGACCTGGTCGATGACGAAGCCGTCCTTGTTTTCGAAGGTACGGACGTCCGAGGCGGTCAGCGCATTGGCGATGTCGATGTCGCCACGCTCGAGCATCAGGCGGGCCGCCTGGCTTTCGGGCACATGGCGCATCAGCACGCGGCGGATAGCCGGAGCCTCGCCCCAGAACTGGTCGTTGACTTCGAGCATGACGATGTCATTGGGCGTCCAGCGGCGCAGCACATAGGGACCCGAACCGGCCGTATTGGTGCGCAGCCATTCATTGCCGTAGTCGCCATTGTTGACGTGCTTTTGCACTTCGACGCTGTCGACGACGCTGGAGACACCCATGGCGAGGCGATAGAGCAGCGCTTCGGGGATTACCTGGTCGGTGAAGGTGATCCGGAAGGTCTTCTCGTCGACGGCCGAGACCATGGATTCGATATTGTCGGCCGAATAGCCGGCGGTCTTGAAATTGGTGGCCGAGGACTGGTCGAGCTTCATCAGCCGCACCAGGGAGAACACCACGTCATTGGCCGTTACCGGATTGCCCGAGGCGAATTTGGCGTCGCGCAGGTGGAAGGTGATGCCGGTGTCGTCGATATCCCAGCTTTCGGCCAGCTGCGATTTGATAGTGTTGCCATCGGCCTGGTCGGAAAAGACCAGCCGGTCATAGGTATTGGCCAGGATTTCCTGGGTCTTGACCTCGGTGCCCTGCTGCGGGTCGAGCGAGAGGACCTGGGCCAGCGAGGTGCCGATGACCAATTGGTCGTTTGGCGTCGCGGCAAAGGCCACCGGGGCCGTGGCGACCATCACGGCCAGCGCCACGCCCGCCGCGAGGCGGGAACAAAAATGCTTCATTGAATTCCTCCATGGATACCACGCCAACATAATATGTCGGTTGTATCTCGTATTATGATTATGGCTTTTGCGCGAAATGGCAATAGGGTGTGCTAAAAGGCCTCAACAGCAATGGGGGAAATTGGCATGGACAGACCAGTTGCACCGCGGCGGCCGCGCATGGCGCAGACCCTGGTGGATAGCCTGCGCCAGCAGATCGAATCCGGTGCCCTGCCTATTGGCGCGCAATTGCCGACCGAGCCGCAGATGGAGGCGCAATTCTCCGTGAGCCGCACCGTGGTGCGCGAGGCCATTACCGAATTGCGGGCGGCGGGGCTGGTCACCCCAATCCAGGGCAAGGGCATTTTTGTCGCCGATACGTCGAGCACGCCGGCCATCGTGCTGACGCCCAACGAAATCCAGAGCATACCGCAAACGCTTGAAATTCTTGAGTTTCGCATTGCCGTAGAGACCGAGGCAGCAGCCATTGCCGCCTATCGCCGCTCGGCGCAGCAGGAGCAGGCCATTCGCGCCGCCAATCAGGACATGACCGACAGGATCGCGGTGGGCGCCGAGACGATCGATGCCGATTTCGACTTCCATGTCGCCATAGCCGAGGCCACCAACAATCCCTATTTCATCGACACGCTCACCCGCTTCGGCAAGCGCTCGATTCCGCGCGGACAGTTCCCCACCCTGCCCGGCGCCAATGACGAGAACTACCTGCAAGGCGTGCTGGCCGAGCATGAGCGAATCCTTGAGGCCATTGCCGACCAGGATCCGGAAGTCGCCCGCGCCGCCATGCGCGAGCATTTGCTGAACAGCCAGCGGCGCTATCGCCGCCTCAAGCGCTAGGGACTGGACAGACAGCAAATTCATAGTATGTCATACTATTGAGCGCCTGCCCTATCGGCGCATTGCCGTCCCACACCTGACCGCCGACGACCGGCCGAGGAAAAACCAGCATGTTTTCACATAAGCGCGCCGATTTCGGGCCCGATTTTATCTTTGGCGTCGCCATGGCCGCGCACCAGATCGAGGGTGGGCAGATCGACGGCCGCGGCCCTTCCATCTGGGATACATTCGCCAATACACCGGGCAATACGCGCAATGCCGACAATGGCAATATTGCTTGCGACCATTACAATCGCTGGGCGGAAGACCTCGACCTGATCCGCGACGGGGGCTTTGACGCCTATCGCTTCTCGTTCTCCTGGTCGCGCCTCATCCCCGAAGGCACCGGCGCCCTCAATCCGGCGGGCTTTGATTTCTACGACCGGCTGATCGATGGCATGCTGGAGCGCAATATCAAGCCGCTCGCCACGCTCTATCACTGGGATCTGCCCAGTGCCCTGCAGGATCGTGGCGGCTGGATGAACCGCGACACCACCAAGGCCTTTGCCGACTACGCCGCCATTGCGGCGGAAAAGTTCGGCGACCGGCTGGCCAGCATAGCCACCTTCAACGAGCCCTGGTGCATCACCGTTCTGAGCCACTTCCTGGGCGCCCATGCTCCTGGCTATCGCGATGTGCGCGCCACGGCTCGCGCCATGCATCATGTGCTGCTGGCACATGGCCTGGGCATCAAGGCGATGCGCGAGGTGGGCACCAACAACCAGCTCGGCATTGTCGTGAACATGGAAAAGTGCGACCCGGCCAGCGACGCGCCCGAGGATATCGAGGCGGCAGCGCTGGGCGACGCCATCTTCAACCAGTTCTTCCTCGATGGCGTGCTCAAGGGCAGCTATCCGGAAAAGGTCACCGATATTCTCGAGCCACACCTGCCCAGCAATTGGCGTGACGACATGGCGACACTGAACCAGCCGCTCGACTGGATCGGCATCAATTATTACACGCGCTTCCTCTACAAGGCCGATCCGAGCGTGCCGGTCTTCCCCTTCACCCAGGCGCGCGGGCCGCTGGAAAAGTCCAATGTCGGCTGGGAGATCATTCCCGAGGCGCTGACCGAGTTCCTCGTGCGGACGTCCCAGCGCTATCCGGGCCTGCCGATCTATGTGACCGAGAACGGCATTTCGGAAACCGACGAGGCCAAGCGCACGGCGTTTTTCGACAGGCACTTTGCAGCAATGGTCGAGGCGCAGAAGCAGGGTGTCGACCTGCGGGGGTATATCGCCTGGACATTGATCGACAATTTCGAATGGGCCGAAGGGTTTACGCCCAAATTCGGGATTGTCGGCATGGACCCGGTAACGCGGGATCGGCTGCCGAAGGATACCTATTGGGCGTTCAGGCAGATGCTGGAGCGCAAGGCTTAAGGCGCTCGGACAGCTAGCCACGATCCAGTCCTCCTCCTTGAGGGGAGGGAGGCGCAGACTGCAAACTCGCGGCTCCTTCAGAAGGGCACAGCTTGGTTCGTCGCGCACCGCCCACCCCACCCACCGTTCTCCCTCGGGCCTGACCCGAGGGCCTTTCTCGACTCGGCACAAGCGACGAGCGACCCTCGGGTCGAGCCCGAGGGAGAACGGTGGCGCGTGGAGATAGTGCAATTGCTGGCATCGCGGGGGATCGAGTTGCAGGCAAACACTCCTGCCGAGGGAGCGCATGGAGTTTGCGGGAGCCTGATAGCCATCCCAAACGCGATGTCATTCCGGCGCCGGCCGGAATCCATGCTGAAGACCATCCCGGCACTGGATGCGCGCGACTGACCACGGACCTGGATTCCGGCCTGCGCCGGAATGACACTGTGAGCGGGACAGAATTGGGCAAGGGCCGCAACCAAACTGCCAAAAATATGATCCCCACACTCTTGTTTTCTCCCGGCACCACCTGATACATGGCGCGGCCTGCTGCCTCCGCGCAGGTTGCTGCCAATAGGATATTTCATGCTTGCTCCCCTGCTCTCCGGCCGGACGCGGAATTTTGTTGCGCTTGGCCTGGTGTCCCTCGGCCTGCTGTCGACACCGGCTTTTGCCGCGCCGACCAGCTACCCGCTTACCATCGAGAATTGCGGGGTCGAGGTGACCTTCCAGAAAGCTCCCGAGCGTGCGGTGGCCCTGGGGCAGAACAGCGCCGAGATCATGTTGCTGCTGGGCCTGGAAGACAGCGTTGCCGGCACGGCATTCTGGCCCTCAAAGGTGCTGCCCGAGCTGGCAGAGGCCAATGAGAAGGTCAAGCTCCTGACCGTGGAAACCCCGAGCCTTGAGGCGATCCTGGCCGAGCGCCCCGATTTCGTGGCGGCGCAATTGCTGAACCTGCTGGGCCCCAACAGCACCATCGCCACGCGCGAGGATTTCCAGGCGCTGGATATTCCCACCTATGTATCGCCCGGCGTCTGCACCACGCGCAATGACGTGGCCGATGTGCATGGCAGCCGCGATACCTTGTGGAACATGGACCTGCTCTATCAGGAGATCGATGAGCTTTCGCAGATCTTCGACGTGGCCGATCGCGGGCAGGACGTGATCGCCCAGTTCAAGGCGCGTGAAGCCGCGCTCCGCGCCCGCGTGGCCGGCACCGATACCGACCCGTCCTTCGTGTTCTGGTTCTCCAGCCCCTCCCCGGCCGACGATGCCTATCTCGGCGGCAGGAATGGCGCTTCGGGCTTCATCGCCGACCTCCTGGGCGGGCACAATGCCATCACCACCGATGCCGAATGGCCCACCGTGAGCTGGGAAGGCATCATGGCGGCCAATCCGACCGTATTGGTCATTGCCAGCCTCGACCGCGACCGCTGGGAACTCGACAAGCCGGAAGCCAAGCGCGCCTTCCTCACCACCGATCCGGTGGTCAGCCAGCTTGAAGCCGTGCAGAAGGGCCATATCGCAGTCATGGACGGCCAGGCCATGAACCCGACCATCCGCACCATTTATGGCGCCGAGCAATTGGCCGACCAGCTTGAGGCATTCGGTCTGATCAAGTGAGCTTTATCAGCCGCAAATTTGGGGGGCAGGCCGGTCTCGGCCTGCTCGCTGTGTTTTCACTGGTGCTGCTGGCCCTGGCCATCGGCGCCGGCGTGGGCATTGGCGAATTGCCGATCCCGCTCGACACCACCTATTTTGCCATCACCAATCGCCTCGGCTGGACGGCCGTGCCGCTCGACCGGATCCACGAAAGCGTCATCTGGGACTATCGCCTGAGCCGCGCCCTGGTGGCCGCCTGCTGCGGCGCAGGCCTCGCCTTATGCGGCGCGATCCTGCAATCGCTGCTGCGCAATCCGCTGGCCGAGCCCTATGTGCTGGGCGTTTCGGCCGGCGCCTCCACCGGCGCCGTTTCCATTATCGTGCTGGGGCTGGGCGCTGGGACCATTACCCTATCGATGGGCGCCTTTGCCGGTTCGCTCGCCGCCTTTCTCTTCGTGGTACTGCTGGCCAGCGGCGCGCGCGGCGGGGCCGACCGCACCATCCTTGCCGGCGTTGCGGCCTCGCAATTGTTCAACGCGCTCACCTCCTACATTGTCAGCACCTCGGCCAATGCGCAGCAGGCGCGCGATGTGATGTTCTGGCTATTGGGCAGTTTTGGCGGCGTGCGCTGGCCCGAATTCCAGCTCGTGCTGGTCATGGTCATTCTGGGCTTCGGCATCTGCCTCTACTATGCCCGCGCGCTCGACGCCTTTGCCTTCGGCGATGACGCGGCCTCTTCGCTGGGCATTTCGGTGGGCCGGGTGCGCATCATCCTTTTTGCTACCACCGCGCTGATGACGGCCACCATTGTCAGCATGGTCGGCTCCATCGGCTTTGTGGGCCTGGTGGTGCCCCATGCAGCGCGGTTCATCGTGGGGCCACTGCATATGCGGCTGCTGCCGGCCTGTGTCGCGGTGGGCGCCATTTTCATGGTACTGGCCGATATCGTTTCGCGGGTCATCCTGCCCCAGCAGGTGCTGCCCATCGGGGTGGTCACGGCGCTGATCGGCGTGCCGTTCTTTTCGGTCATTCTCTATCGGGCGCGGCGGACGGCATGACGATCAGGGCGGAAAACCTCACCTGGAAAGCCGGCAAGACGGTCATCGTCGATGGCGTTTCCCTCGCGGCCGAGCCGGGCAAGATGCTGGGCCTGCTAGGCCCCAATGGCTCGGGAAAATCCTCGCTGTTGCGGTTATTGGCCGGGCTGCGGCGTGCCCATGAAGGGCAGGTGACCCTGGATGGCGCCGAGCTGAGCCGCATCGGCCGCCGCGCTCTCGCCCGCCGGGTCGCGCTGGTCGAGCAACATGCCAATACCGATGCCAATGTCACCGTGCTCGATGTGGTGCGGCTGGGCCGCACGCCGCATCGCTCGGCGCTGTCGCCCTGGACGGCGGCCGATGATGTGGCGGTCGAGACGGCGCTGGGGCGCGTGGGCCTTACCGAGCGGCGCGGCCAATTCTGGCAGACGCTATCGGGGGGCGAACGCCAGCGCGTGCATATCGCGCGCGCCCTGGCGCAGGCGCCCAGCGAGATCATCCTGGATGAGCCGACCAACCACCTCGATATCCAGCACCAGATCGAGATACTGAAACTCGTCGCCAGCCTGCCGGTCACCAGCATCGTGGCGCTGCACGATCTCAACCACGCCGCCATGTTCTGCGACCGGCTGGCCGTGATGAACAAGGGCAAGCTCGTTGCCATGGGCACGCCGGAAGAGGTGCTGACCGAAGACCTTTTGGCTGAGGTCTTCGGCATTCGCTGTCATATCGAACCCTCACCGCATAGCGGCAAGCTTCATATCCACTATCTCTTCTAGGCAGCCAGCTTGAGGATATGGGCGTCGTTGTTGCGCAGGCGCTTGAGGTAGAGATCGGCAAAATCGGCGGGCGCGGCCTCGCGCACGCTGGGCCGCGCGGCAAGGGCCTGCCGCCAGGCGGAAATCCTGGGCAGGTCCCTGGTCAGCCCGGCATCGACGGCGGTTTCCAGCGCGTCGATCTGCCGGAAAGCCGGGGCAAAGACCGCATCGACGGCGCTGAAGCGTTCCCCGGCAAAGAAGGGCCCAACCACGATAGTCTCGAGCCGGGTGAGCTTGGCCGTCAGGGACTGCCGGGCGGCATCGAGCTCGGCATTGTCCTTGGCGGTGCTGATGCGCCAGAGATCGCCCAGCACCTGCGAGCCGAATTCGATCCAGGAACGGTGCTGCGCCCGCTCCAGCGCATCCTCGGGATGGAGCTTTGTGCCGGGCGCGGTCTCTTCCAGATATTCGAGGATAACCGCGCTTTCGAACACGATAGCCGGCTCATGCCCGTCACGCTCGACCTTGAGCACCGGCACCTTGCCGAGCGGGGAAATGGCCAGGAACCAATCGGGCTTATTGGCCAGATCGATATAGACGACGTCGAAATCGACCTTCTTCTCCTTGAGCGCAATCACCGCGCGCTGGACATAAGGGCAGGTCGGAAAGCTGATCAGCGTGAGTTTGGTCATGGGGCTCTCTGCAATAGTGCCGAAGCGGCTGCTTCATCGTCGTTTTACGATAGCAAGCTGGATCGGGCAGAGCGAGCAAAGCCGATGCGAAGGTCGGCGGAACGACGCAAAGAACGCCCATGGCAGGCGAGGGAGGCGCAAAGACCCCGCTAAAACCTCACCCCGTCCAGCCACCGTCGATGACATGCACCTGCCCCGTCGTATAAGTCGCCCCGGCGAGATAAACGGCGAGGTCTGCCACTTCCTCGGGCCGGGCGATGCGGCCGATGGGCTGGCGGGCGATGAAGGCCTTTCTGGCCGCCTCGAAGTCGCCGGTGGCTTGCCAGCGCTCATGCAGGGATGGGCTGTCCACCGTGCCGGGGCAGATGGCGTTGATGCGGATATTGCTGGTCACATAATCTGCGGCGACCGATTTGGTGAGCCCCACCACAGCGGCCTTGGAAATGGAATAGGCGGCGCGGTTGGGCACGCCCTTTACCGAGGAGGCAACCGTCGCCATGTTGATGATGGCGCCATCCCGGCGCTCCAGCATTTGCGGCAGCACCGCCCTTATGGTGCGGATTTGCGCCCGCACATTGAGATCGAGCGCGAAGTCGAGATCCCCATCGCTCATTTCGAGCACCGCGCCGGAATGGACCACGCCGGCGCAGTTGAACAGCACGTCGATATGGCCGATCTCGGCGACTGCGGCCTTGACCGCATCGTTGGAAAGCACGTCGAGCACCCGCGTGGTCACGCCTGGTAGCCCGTCGAGTTCGGCAAGCTTGCCGGCATTGATATCGGTGGCGATCACCTTGGCACCGGCCTTGATAAAGGCTTCGACCGAAGCGCGGCCAATGCCTTGCGCGGCGGCGGTGATGAGTACGATTTTTCCGGTCAGATCGGCCATGAATTTTCTATCCTAAAACTATCAGTCGTCACCAAGGGAGGGGTGTTCACTCAGGATTCAAACCACCCACGGTGTCATTCCGGCGCAGGCCGGAATCCATGTCCGCATGTGGCCACGACCACCGGCGTGGGTGGATACTTCACAGCATGGATCCCGGCCTGCGCCGGGATGACACCGCATTCTTGAATACGTCCAGAGTAAACACTACCCATCACCAGCAAGCCGGTGGGTATGGCGAGTTCACCGCCATACCCGTGGTCTATCTTCAGTCATAAAGCACTGCGGCGATCTCGGGATTAGCCATGGTCGCCTTGTCGTAATAATAGAACCCGGTGTCGATAACAGGCGGCAGGGTTTCGCCCTTGAGCGCTGAGATGGCCGCCTTGACGGTTTCGTAGCCAATGCCAACCGGGTTCTGGGTGATGGCGCCGGCCATCGCGCCGCTCTCGATGAAGCCCTTCTGGGCCGCGCCGCTATCGAAGCCGATGACGACGATAGCGCTGCCCAGCTCCGTCTTGCCGTTCACCACGCCGATCGCCGAGCCTTCATTGGCGCCGAAAATGCCCTTGAGGTCGGGATTGGCCAGCAGGATCGACTTGGTGATCTCAGTCGACTGCAACTGGTCGCCACCGCCATATTGCACCGAGACGACCTCGATCTTGGGATAGGCTTCCTTGATGCGGTTGACGAAGCCGTCGACGCGGTCGATGCCGGTACGGCTGGTCTGGTCATGGGCCACGACGGCAACCTTGCCTTCGCCGCCGATCAGTTCGGCCATCTTGTCGGCGGCCAAAGCGGCCGCGGCGACGTTGTCAGTGGTTGCCGTGGTCAACGGAATGTCGCTCTCGACGCCGGAGTCGAAGGCGATGACCGGAATGCCGGCATCCTTGGCCTGCTGCAGCAGCGGGGTCGCGGCCTGGCTGTCGAGCGCGGCAAAGCCAATGGCGTCGGGCTTGCGCGACAGGGCCGCGGCGAGCATGTCCATCTGGCGGTCGACCTGGCTTTCGGTTTCCGGGCCTTCAAAGGTCACGGTGGCGCCGAATTCGGCGGCAGCCTTGTCGGCACCGGCCTTCACGGCCTGCCAGAACTGGTGCTGGAAGCCCTTGGAGATCAGGGCGATATCATAGCTTTCCTGGGCGAAGGCGGGTGCGCTGGCGCTGAGGAGAGCAAGGGCGCTGATGGCCCCGATAAAGGTACGGCGGTTGAACATGTTTCCTCCCGGAAGGTTTGACTTTTGTCATTCGAGGCTTGTCGCCTGCTTGGTCTTGGCGCCGCCTGAAAGCGGCGCAGTCGGTCGGCGCTAGAGTGTACGGCGCCGCAGTATATCGGCATAGACGGCCAGGATGATGATGCAGCCGGTGACCACCGTCTGCCATTCCTGGGGGACCGAAAGAATGCGCAGGCCATTGGCCAGCACAGAGATGATCAAAGCGCCAATCAGCGTCCCCACAACGGTGCCACGTCCGCCTGACAGCGACGTGCCGCCGATCACCACCGCTGCAATGGCATCAAGCTCATAGCCCTGGCCCAGGGCTGGCTGGGCCGAATTGAGGCGGCTCGCGATCAGCAGGCCCGCCACCCCGCAAATGCCCCCGGCCGTGGCATAGACGGCAATCTTCCAGCGATCGATATTGACGCCGGAGAGCCGCACCGCCTCTTCATTGGAGCCAAGCGCGAAGGTGTAGCGGCCCAGTGCAGTCTTGCCGAGCACGAAGGCGGCAAGACCGGCAACCAGGAACAGGATCAGGACGCCATTGGGCACAGGAATGGCCGGAATGACGGCTCCCACAAGCGATCCCTGGGCAATCTGGGTGAAGCCGGGCGTATCGTTGAAATAGATCGGCTTGGTACCCGAAATGACGAGCGACAGGCCCTTGAGGATCAGCATCATGCCCAGGGTCGCGATGAAGGGCGGCACCTTGAGCTTGGCGATGATGGTGCCCGAAACCAGCCCGCTGCAAGTGCCCGCAAGAATGGCGCCGAGCACGCCCAGCGGCAGGGGCAGCCCCAGATAGGTGAGCACGACCCCGGCAATAACAGCGCAGAAGGTCATCAGCGTTCCCACCGACAGATCGATGCCGCCGGTGATAATCACCAGCGTCGCGGCAATCGCCAGCACGCCATTGACCGAGGTCGCCTGCAATATGGCGAGCACATTCTGGGTCTGCATGAAATTGGGCGAGGCCAGGGAAAACACCACGACCAGCGCGATGAGCCCGGAAAAAGCCAGCAGCCGATGAAAGGCGCCGGAAATACGGATGCCCCTCTTGGCCGGAAGTGCTGTGTCAGTCATGCCGGTCTTTCCTCACAAAAACCATTCAACAAAGCCCTCGGCCTTCGCCTCCCTCCCCCTTGAGGGGAGGGATTGAGGGTGGGGGTCGTTCAGTAGCCCACAAAACCACCCCCTCCCCGGCCCTCCCCTCAAGGGGGAGGGAGGGCTGAAGTCGAGGGTTTGTGCCCAGGCGGCGTCATGCAAGGGGGCGGTGTCTACTCGGGATGCATCCAAGAACACGGTGTCATCCCGGCGCAGGCCGGGATCCATGCTGAGAAGCATCCCCCAACGCCAGTGGTCGTAGGAACATGCGGACATGGATTCCGGCCTGCGCCGGAATGACACCGTGGGTGGTGTGAGTCCTGAGCGAAACTTGCTCCGCGAGGCGGAGAGGTGAAGAAAACCATCACCCCGCATGAGCCACCTCCGCCACCGTACTCTGCCGCTGGGTCGCCAGCCGCATGATGTCTTCCTGGGATGCGCCACCGGGGAGCGTTCCGGTCAACCGCCCCTCGCACATCACCGCGATGCGGTGGCTGAGCCGCAGGACTTCGGGCAGTTCGGACGAAATCACGATAATGGCCTTGCCTTCGGCGGCAAGGGCGTTGAGCAGCTTATAGATTTCCGACTTGGCGCCGACATCGATGCCGCGCGTCGGCTCGTCGAAGATCAGGATATCGCAATCGCGCAGCAGCCATTTGGCGATCACGACCTTCTGCTGGTTGCCGCCTGACAGCAGCCGCGCCTCCTGCATGTCGGATGGCGTCTTGATCGCCAATTGCCCGATGTAGCGCTGGGCCATCTGATGCATGGCGCCATCGTCGAGCAGGCCGCCTGGCCGGGTGAACCGGGCGATGCTTGCCAGCGCGATATTGTCACGCACATTCATTGTCGTCGCGAGGCCGAAATGCTTGCGGTCTTCCGAGAGATAGCCAATGCCGGCATGCACCGCATCGCCGGGCGTCGATATCCCGGCCCGCTTGCCATTGACCCAGATTTCCCCGCTGTCGCGCGGATCGGCGCCGAAGATGGCGCGCGCCACTTCGGTCCGCCCTGCCCCCATCAGTCCGGCCAGTCCCAATATCTCGCCCTTGCGCACCGAAAAGCTCACATCGCGGATGTCCCGACCGCGATTGAGATTGCGCACCTCCAGCGCCACGGGGGCTGTCGAGGTATTGGGCACGGTGAGCGCTTCACTGGTCAGGGTGCGTCCCACCATCATGGAGATGATGGTTTCCATCGAGGTGGTCGCGGCCGGCACGGTGCCGACATATTCGCCATCGCGCATCACCGTCACCCGGTCGGAGATGCGTTTGATCTCGTCCATCTTGTGGGAGATATAAACGATGCCCACGCCTTCGGCTTTGAGCCGGTTGATGATGACGAAAAGTTCGGCGATCTCAATGTCGTTGAGCGCCGCCGTCGGCTCATCCATGATCAGCACGCGCGAGCGGTAGCTCAGCGCCTTGGCGATTTCGACCATCTGCTGCTTGGCCACTGTCAGGCTGCCCACCGGTACAGTCGGCGCGAGCTTTAGATTCATGGAGTCGAAAATCGCCTGGGCGGCCCGGTTGAGTGCGCCTTCATCGAGCAACAATCCGCCCAGCCGGCGCGGTTCGCGACCGATGAAGATATTCTGCGCCGCCGTCAGGTCGCGCATCAGCGCCAGTTCCTGATGGATGATGCCAATGCCCATTTCCTGCGCCTGGCGGGGGCTGGCAATCTCGACCGGCTTGCCATCGAGCCGGATTTCTCCCGCATCGCGCCGATAGACCCCCGAGAGGATTTTCATCAGCGTCGATTTGCCCGCGCCATTCTCGCCCATCAGGGCATGCACTTCCCCCGCCTGCAGATCGAAATTGACATTGTGCAGCGCCCGGACGCCGGGGAACGACTTGCCGATGCCGATCAGCTCAATCAATGCACCCATTGTCCACCCATTCGCGTCCTCGGCTGTCCGATTGCGCAGAGCGCAATAGAAGTGCCGGAGGTCCTCCTCGCGATTGACTTATCGTCATATACGAACAATCTATTCACAAATGAAGATTTGACGCAAGGCGCTTCGTTCACGCGTGCTGCTGCAGACGTGCACAGTCTGCTAACCAATCGACGGCATGTGCTAACCGGAAAAGTGAGAATGGGATGGACCAAGAGGCCGACGAACAGGAGCGATACCGGGCCCCCGCACTCGACAAGGGCCTCGACATCATCGAGCTCCTGGCGGCCACCGCCGACGGTCTCAGCCAGGCCGAGATCGCCAAGGCGCTGGCCCGTTCGCCCAATGAAATCTACCGCATGCTCGACCGGCTGGTCCGCCGCAACTACGTGCGCCGCACCCAGGAAGACCGGTACGAACTGACGCTCAGGCTCTTCGAACTCGCCCATGCCCGCCCGCCGCTGCAGCGCCTGATCAGCCAGGCAAATCCGGCACTGCGCGGCTTCGCGCTCCGGGCCGAGCAGGCCGCCCATCTGGTCATCCGCGACCGCAATATCCTGGTCGCGGTGGCCCAGGTCGACAGCCCCGGCTATTGGAATGTTTCGGTTCGAGTCGGCAGCCGGATCGGGTTGCTCAATACCGGCTCAGGCCATGTTTTCCTGGCCTTTGCGACACCCCAGGAGCAATTGCTGATGCTCCAGGAACAGGACCCGGGCCATCCGGCGAAGCTGCCATCCGACATTGCCCAGCGGCTCGATACCGTCCGGCGACAAGGTTATGAAATGATGCCGAGCGCCCAGGTTTCCGGGGTCCACAATATCTCGATCCCAATTTTCGGCCCGCTCGGCAAAGTCATCGCCGCCCTCACCTGCCCCTATACCCAGCGGCTCGACAAGCAGGGCACGCCCGATATGGAACAGGTACTTGTCCTATTGAAACGGGCCGGGCGCGAGCTATCGCAACCTCCAACGGCCTAAGCGCCTAGATATTCAGCGAAAAATGCCAGCGCGGCGGCCCGCATGCGGGGGGTCTCGGCGTGGCCGATACCTGGCTCGCTCACCAGTTGCAGGCGGTCCGGGACAGCGGCGTAATGGGGCTGCAGCTCCCGCCAGGCCCGCTCCACCGAGAGAGACGGCGTGAGCTTGTCGGCCTCGCCGATGCAGACCAGTTGCGGGCGCGGCGCAATCAGCCCGGCGATCGCGCCGGCATCGGTTTCCGCCAACAGGCCCGGCACGGTGAGGTAGATGCCATGCCCGTCATGGGCGCCGAGCTCGATCATGGTCCGGAAATCGGCGAAGCAGCAGAGATGGGTCACCGCCGCAATCCGCTCATCCAGAGCGGCCAGCCAGTAGCTGAGCATGCAGCCCATGGAAATGCCGAAAGCGCCGATCCGGTTCGCATCGACATCGGGACGGCTCGCCAGATAGGTCAGCGCCGCCGAATGATCGGACACCATCTGACCAAACAGCGATTTTCCTTGCCAAAGCAAGGCCTTGGCAGCGAAGCTCTCACTGACATTGGCGCGTTTGCCGAAGACGGGCATGTCGATGGCGAGCGTCACATAGCCCGCTCTGGCGAAGACCGGACCCAGCGGATCAACCAGATATTCGCGCCCCACCAGGAGCTCCTCGGCGCCGATATCGTAGCGTCCACCATGGGAGTGGCCATAGAGAATGGCTGGCCGGGCTTTGCCGGTCTCGACAGGCCGGGTGAGGATGCCCCGCACCAGCACGCCATCCAATTCAAGCGTCAGATGCTCGATGATGTAATCGGGGTGCGCTTCGACAGTCACGGCCCTAGCCGCAACGGCAGGTTCAGCCAGACCGACAAGGTCGCGGAAGCGAGAACGGGTGAGGGACATGGGAGGATCGCCGAGGGAGAGTAATGTCCGGCGATGATGAACGAGGGGCGTGGCAAAGTCGAGCCTGTCGGCCGGTTGTCGCCATGTTACTTGATTTAAAAAATCAGCTTTGTTAAGGCCAAATACTGACTTGGGTGATCAGGATTGGAGCGGCCGGTGCCGGATCAGGACGGCGGGCGCGCAACGCGGCTGACAGGGCTGGATCTGCGGGCGGGCTATGCCGGGACCGATATCCTGCAGGATATCGCGCTCGAAGTGCCAAGCGGCGAAGTGACCGTGCTGATCGGCCCCAATGGCTGCGGCAAATCCACCCTGCTCAAGACGCTGGCACGCATCCTTTCGCCGTCGAAGGGCCAGGTCCTGCTCGACGGCAAGGACATTCACCAGCTCAATACGCGCGCGGTCGCCGCCAAGCTGGGCCTGCTGCCGCAGGGCCCCAGTGCGCCCGAGGGGCTGACGGTGCGCGAATTGGTGGCGCAGGGGCGGTTTCCCCATCAATCGCTGCTGCGGCAATGGTCGCAGGCCGATGAGGACGCGGTGAACGGCGCGATGAAGACCGCCGGCATTACCGACTTTGCCGAGCGCGCCGTCGATACACTTTCCGGTGGACAGCGGCAGCGCTGCTGGGTCGCCATGGTGCTAGCACAGGAAACCGAGCTGATCCTGCTCGACGAGCCCACTACCTTTCTCGATCTCAAGGTGCAGGTCGATCTCATGGACCTGCTGACCGGATTGGCGCATGAGCGCGGCCGGACGCTGGTCATCGTGCTGCATGAATTGAGCCTGGCGGCCGCCTATGCCGACTATCTGGTGATGATGAAAGAAGGCCGGATCGTCTGTGCCGGGGCGCCGGACGATATCTTCACGGCCGAACGGCTACGCGACGTGTTTGGGCTGGAGGCAAGCGTGTTGCGCGACCCGACCAGCGGCAGGCTGGTCTGCGTGCCGTTTGGCGCCAAGCGGCAGAGCCAGGCGAAAGTGGCGGCACAATGAGCGACGCCGCCGCGGCACCTGCGCGCCATCCCATACGGGCAGTGTCGGGCGCGCCGATCCTGCTTGGTCTGCTGGTCTTGATGTTCCTGCTGCATATCGCGGTGGGGGCAAAGCCGCTGGCGCTCGGTACGGTGGTGGATGCAATCACCGTCTTTGACGCCAAGAACTTCGACCACGTGATCGTCCGCAACCTGCGGCTGCCACGAGCTGTCATCGCCGTGGTGGTTGGCGCGAGTCTGGCGCTGGCGGGTGCGCTGATGCAGGGGGTGACGCGCAATCCGCTGGCCGATCCGGCCCTGCTCGGCCTCACTGCGGGTGCTTCCTTTACCGTGGTCATGGCCAGCAGCCTATTGGGGATTACGGCCATGGCGCTGATCCCCTGGATCGCCATGGTCGGCGCGCTGGGAGCGGCGCTGGTGGTCTATGTCATTGCCCGCTATGTGCCGGGCGGTGCAACGCCGCTGAGCCTCACGCTATCCGGGGCTGCGGTGAGTGCGTTTCTGGGGGCGCTCATCTCCATCGCGCACCTGCTCGATCAGGATACGTTCGACAATCTACGCGTCTGGCTGACGGGCGGATTGGCTGGGCGCGACATCAATCTGCTCTGGTATGTGGGGCCCTGGCTGGCCGTAGCGCTGGCCGCAGGCATAGCGCTGGCGCCACGGGTAACGCTATTGGCCATGGGCGACGAGGTTGCCCAGGGGCTGGGCGTGCGCACCGGCATGCTCAAGCTGCAATTGCTGGCGGTGGTGGTGGTGCTGACGGCATGTTCTGTGGCGCTGGCCGGGCCGCTAGGCTTTATTGGCCTGGTCATTCCTCATGTGGTGCGGCTCTATGTGGGCTCGGACTATCGCTGGGTAGTGCCCTATGCGGCGCTGGCCGGGGCGATCTACCTGCTCTCGGTCGATATCGCGGCGCGCATTGCCATTCCGCCGCGCGAGATTTCGACCGGCATTATCACCGCGATGATCGGCGCTCCGCTTTTCGTGCATCTGGTACGGCGGAGGATGCGGTGAGATCGGAACTGGCTTCGCCCCGCCATTGGGTGCTGCGCGATCCGCGAGAATGGGTCGCGCTCAAGCTGCCGGTGCGGGCATTGGTTGCGCTGGTGCTGTTGGGGGTCGCACTGCTTGTGGTTAGTGCGCTGAGCCTGGCCACCGGCAGCTATGGCGTGGCGCTGGGCGAATTGATGGAGACGCTGCGCGGCATCACTATCAGCCGGGCCATCGACAATGTGGTTTGGGAGTTCCGCTTCCCGCGCATCCTCACCTCCGCGCTGGTCGGGGCCATGATGGCGCTATCGGGCGCGGCACTGCAGAATGCGACGCGGAACGGCCTGGCCGATCCCTCACTGGTGGGTGTTAGCCAGGGCGCGGCGCTGGCCGTGGTTACCCTCACCGTCCTAATGCCCGACCAGTCGGGAGCCTTGCGTCCCTGGGCGGCATTTTTCGGGGCGATCCTCGTCGCCCTGGCCGTGCAAGGGCTGTCCCGCACCCGCCAGGGCGGCAATACGATCCGCTTCATCCTGGTCGGCATTGGCTTGTCGGCCTTCATCTCCTCGATCACCTCGACGATGATGACCTATGGCCAGATCGACCGGGCCATGGCGGCGCTGGCCTGGCTGTCAGGCTCGATCAATGCGGCGAGCTGGAACGATGTCTGGACCTTGTCCGCCGCGCTTGCGGTTCTGATGGCGGCATTGCTGGGCATCAGCCGCACGATGAGCGCGTTGCGCTTTGGCGAAGCAACCGCCGTTGGGTTGGGCGCGCCAGTGCGGTTGGTACGCAATGTGCAATTGCTCATAGCGGTCGCGCTGGCGGCCGTTGCCACCTCGGTGGTGGGACCGCTGGGCTTTGTCGGGTTGATTGCCCCCCATGCCGCCCAGCGCCTGGCTCCTGCGGGGATTGGCCTGCACCTGGTGCTGACGGCGATGATTGGCGCTCTCCTCGTGTCGGGAGCCGATCTTGTCGGGCGCGCAGCCTTTGCCCCCATCCAGATTCCTGCCGGCCTGCTCACCGCATTGATCGGCGTACCGATCTTCATCGCGCTGCTGCTGCGCAGCCGCGCAACAACCACACATTGATCACGGAGATTGTGATGCGTCATTTGCGTTCTGCCGGCCTGCTGGCCCGCGCTTCTGGCGTGATCGCCATGGCCTTGCTGTCTGCAATTTCTCCGGCGCTGGCGCAGGAGTTTCCCCTGACCATCGAGCATACATTCGGCACGACGGTCATCCCTGCCAAGCCCCAGCGTGTCGCAAGCATCGATCATGGCGGTATTGGCAACCTGTTGGCTGTTGGCATCCAGCCGGTCATCGTGCGGGACTGGCGCGACAATTTCCCATTTACCGCAGGTCCCTGGGCGCGGCCCTATCTCAAAAGCGAGCCGGTGGTGCTGAGTGGGGACCTCGACGTCGAGCTGATCGCCAGAGAGAATCCGGACGTCATCATCGCCCTGGCTTCCGGCATCGATGAAGCCATGTATGCCAAGCTCAGCCTTATTGCGCCGGTGGTGGCCGTTCCGGCTGGCGTGGGCAATTACGCCTTGCCCTGGGACCAACGTGCCCTACTGGCGGCCCGCGCGGTGGGCGAGGAAGCCGAAGCCATCCGCCAGATCGAGGCAATCAATGCAAAACTGGCCGATGTCCGCGCCAGCCACCCCGAATGGGTGGGTAAAACGGCTGTTGTTGGCGGTGTCTATGACGGTGAATTCAGCGCCTTCAACAAACTGGATGTGCGCGCCAAGGTCATGGCTGCCCTGGGCTTTGCCACGCCTCAGGCGCTCGATGAGGTCACCCAGGAAACCTTCTCGATCCGCTTTTCGCCCGAAATAATCGAACCGATCGATGCCGACGTCATCGTCTGGTACGGCATGACGGCAGGCCTGCAGAATGCGCTCGACTACCCCACTCGCCCCTTTCTCAAGGCGCACGCGACGGGTGGCGAAATCTTCCTGACCGACGAGCAAGTGGCTGCCTTCGCCCGCACAACGTTGCTCTCGATCCCGGTCACTATCGAGAGCCTTGTGCCCATGCTCGAGGCCGCCGCCGATGGCGACCCGGCAACAGAGGTCGAAGGTGACCTGAACTAACAGATCTGGAGCCATGGAATGACCTTTCGCCTGCCCTTTGTTGCACTGGTCCTGTTTGCCGGACTTCTTACCGCCGTTTCCGCGCAGGAAACGCGGTCCTACACCGCCGCCAACGGCACATTCGACATTCCGGTGGCGCCACAACGCATTGTGGCGCTCAACGACCAGATCGTGGCCCTGCCGCTTTATGAACTCGGCGCTCCGGTCGTGGGCAGTGCCGGACGCACCGATGCAGAAGGCAATCACTTCCTGCGGGGCGGCATGGACACGCTGGGAATCGATTATGCCAATACCGGCATGGGCTATGTCGGCGGGTTCAACGGGCTGGATGTCGAGGCCATTGCCGCGCTCGAGCCTGACCTGATCATTGGCGGCCCTTACACCGATCCGGCCGTGGCCGAGCAGTTGCAGAGCGTGGCTCCCACGCTGATCATCAACAATGCCGAGCTGGGCCTGATCGAAACCATCCGGGCGCTGGCCGATGTTTCGGGCAAGACGGGCAATTTCGAAGCCCGGCTGCAACGCTATCGCGACAATATCGCGCGCACTCGCGGCTATATCGGCAATTCCGAAGAGGTTTCGGTCACGCTGACCTTCATGTTCCCCGCTGCCGAGGAATTGTGGGTCTACCGCCATGGTGGCAATCTCGGCGCCATCACCCAGGTCGTGCGCGATCTGGGCTTCAAGGAAACCGCGCCCATTGCCGCGCTGCCCACCAATGAGGTCACGTTCAGTCCCGAGCTGATACAGGACCTCGATGCCGACTTTGTTTTTGGCTTCTATCGTCAGCAGCCCGACGCCACGCCGGCGACTGTGCTGGCAGCGTATGAGAAATTCGCGCCCGGCTGGTGCCTGGCGCTCACGGCGTGCCAAAACGGCCAGTTCGTACTGTTGCCGGGCCCGACATTCGGCACCACCATGGCCGGGCTGGATCTGGCACTGGAGCTGGTGGAGGGCCATGTCGCCGGGCGCCCCTTCACGCCGTTCGACGAAGGCCAGCAATGAGCAAGCATCTTTTCTGCCGCGACGTGTGCCTCGAACGCGGCGAACCGCTGGCGGGCACGGGCAATATGGCCGAGCGCTTCATTTTCGTGCGCTGGCCGCGCGGAAAGTGGCGGGTGCCGCGCTTTGAATCGGCCGATATGGGCCCGGCTCTGTCCCGCGCCATTCAAGGCGCGATGAAGCAGGGCATCCACGTTGCCCTGGTGGACCGGGTCGGGGAAACCGACACGCTGCCCATGCTGCAGGCAAATGGCATGGTGGCCGACTTCGACGGCGAAGACGAGCTGGCAGCCGCCATTGAACGGGTTACGGCAGGTGAGCCGCTGGCCGGCCGCCCCGATCCGCGCCCGATCCTGCTCTGCTGCACCGATAGCCGGCGCGACGCCTGCTGCGCGCGCTTTGGCTTTGCCACCTACAAGGCGCTGGTGGCGGCGGCCGATCCGGCGGAAATCCAGATTTTGCAGGCCACCCATGTCGGCGGTTGCCGTTTTGCCGCATCGCTGGTGTTGCTGCCGGTGCAGCGGCGCTATGCGCGGCTGACGCCTGAACAGGTGCCGGAATTTCTCGCCACCATCCGGCGCGGGGATATCTACCTGCCCGCCTATCGCGGCCAGGCCGGCCTGCCCGAAGCCGCGCAGGTGGCCCAGCACGCGGCCATGGTCTGGTCCGCCAGCCACAGCGCGGGCGCGGCTGTGCAGATGGAAGCGGTGGAATGGCCCGAGCCTGCCGATGGCCTCGATTTCGTGGCGCCGCTGCGGATCGGTGGCCAGCGCTATGACGTGCATATGCGCACCGAGATCATCCCGGTCAGCGGGCGCTGCACGGCGCTGAGCGAAGAAGAACCTGAATTGACGCCGCGCTGGCGGGCCCTTGAGGTCGTTTCGGCGCGCTGACGACTATCTGGAGTATGCAATGACTGCCAAACTGCTGATCGCGGCCGCCCTATTGGCTGGCCTCACCCTCCCCGCCCTGGCACAGGAGACCCGGAGCTTTACCGACGATGCCGGCCGCATAGTCGAGGTGCCGGTACACCCGCTCCGCATCGTATCGTTGCATGATAGCTCGTTGACCGTGCCACTGATCGAACTGGGCGTCATCCCGGTCGGCAGCTTCGGTCGTCCCGGCGCCGATGGCCAGACCTATATGCGCGGCGCGGCCACGCTGACGGGCGCAACCTTCGAGAATTCCAACATTGCCTATGTCGGCGGTTCGCCGGCCGATCTCGAGGCCATCGCTGCCCTCGAACCCGACCTCATCCTGACCTCGACCTTCCAGGAGGTTCCGGTCGAGCAATTGGAAAAGATCGCCCCCACCGTGGTTGTCGAGGACAATATGCGCGGCGAGCTGGCGACCTTCGAGGACATTGCCGAGCTGACCGGCACCCAGGACCGCCTCACCACGCTCAAGGCTCGCTACGAAGGCCAGATCGCCCAGATCCGCAAGCTGATCGATGGCAAGGACATCACCGCCTCGATCATCCTGACGCAGAACGGACAGATCGCGGCCTGGAACACCTATGGCGTGCTCGGCAAGGTGCTGCGCGACGCCGGGGTCACCTTCCCCGAGATCATCGAAGCCATCGAGGGCAGCGAACGCGAACTGTTCTCGGGCGAGCAATTGCAGGCCTTCGACGCCGACGTGATGTTCGTGACCTATGACCTGGCGCGCGATGACGGGCCGGACGTGGTGATGGATGAATTGAACACGATCGCGCCCGGCTTCTGCGAATTTCTCTTCGCCTGCAGCAATGACCAGCTCGTGCTGCTGCCGCGGGAGGATGCGGTGGCCCGCTCCTATACCGCTCTGGGCCTGATGGCCGAGGCCGTGCTGGTTACGCTGACTTCAACACCGCTCAAGCAGATGTCCCCATAAGAGAGGATTTTCCCATGAGTATTCGTCTGTTATTGGCGGGGCTGGCCCTTGCCGCAACGCTGACCCAAGCCGCCCTTGCCCAGGAAACCCGCAGCTTTACCGACGATGCCGGGCGCGTAGTGGAGATTCCCACCCATCCGCAGCGCATCGTGTCGCTGCACGATCTGTCGCTGACCATTCCGCTGATCGAGCTGGGCGTAGAACCCATCGGCAGCCAGGGCCGCACAACGGCGGAAGGCAAGCCATTCATCCGCTCCAGCGCGGTCTTGACCGGGGTCGATTTCGACAATTCCGAAATCGTCTTTGTCGGCAATTCGCCGGTGGATGTGGAAGCAATCGCGGCGCTGGAGCCCGATCTCATCCTGGTCAATCCCAACTGGAACTATGGCAATCTCGACCAGGTGGCGACCATCGCCCCCGCGGTGGTGCTCGATGACACGATCCGCGGCGATTTCGGCATGTATGACGCGATCGCCGACATTACCGGCACGCAGGATCGGCTGGCGATTCTCAAGACGCGCTATGAAGGCCAGATCGCCCAGATCAAGCGCCTGATCGATACCCAGAACATCTCGGTCAATGTGATCCAGGGTGTGGATGGGCAGATTGCGGTCTGGCACACCTATAGCGCGCTGGGCAAGGTGCTCCGCGATGCCGGCTTTGTCTTCCCCGAGCGTGTGGACGCTATTCCGGAGGGCGATTTCGAGCGGTTGAGCGCCGAAGCGCTAGCCGAGCTTGATGCCGATTTCGTCTTCGTCACCTACCGCACCGACACGCTGGAAACGCCGGCCGATGCGATCGGTCATCTCGAGGAGGTCGTGCCAGGCTTCTGCGAATTCCTGCATGCCTGCCGGAGCAACCAGATGATCATCATGCCGCGCGAAGAGACTTCGGCTGCGTCCTATTATGGGCTGGGAGCGCTGACCTATGCGGTCATTACCCACATTTCGGGCCGCCGTTTCGAACCCATGCCGGACTGATCTTTCCAGTATCGGGGCGGGGCCAGGTTCCCTGCCCCGTCAGCTGCCCCGATTGCACGGATAGGGGTGGCGTGACACAAGAGGTGACGCTCAACCTCATCGTGTTGTACCCCATGAAAAAGATCGGTTTTCTTTCCTTCGGCCATTGGTCGCCCTCGCCGCAGTCCGGCACCCGCACGGCGGGCGATGCATTGCTCCAATCGATCGACTTGGCGGTTGCTGCCGAGGAATTGGGAGCCGATGGCGCCTATTTCCGCGTGCATCACTTTGCCCGCCAACTGGGCTCGCCCTTCCCGCTGCTGGCCGCTATCGGCGCCCGCACGAAACGCATCGAGATCGGCACCGCCGTCATCGACATGCGCTACGAAAATCCCCTCTACATGGCCGAAGATGCCGGCGCGGCCGATCTGATCGCCGGCGGCCGCCTGCAATTGGGCATCAGCCGGGGCTCGCCCGAACAGGTGATCGATGGCTGGCGCCATTTCGGCTATATTCCCGCCGAGGGCCAGACCGATGCCGATATGGCGCGGGGCCATGCCGAAGTCTTTCTCGACGTGCTGGCAGGCGAGGGCTTTGCCGAGCCTAATCCGCGCCCCATGTTCCCCAATCCGCCCGGCCTGCTGCGCCTCGAACCCCATTCGGAAGGCCTGCGCCGGCGCATCTGGTGGGGTGCGGCGACCGACGCCACCGCCGTCTGGGCGGCGCAACTGGGCATGAACCTGCAAAGCTCGACCCTCAAATTCGATGAGAGCGGCAAGCCCTTTCACATCCAGCAGGCCGAACAGATCCGCGCCTATCGCGCGGCCTGGAAAGAGGCCGGTCATGCGTTCGAGCCGCGCGTTTCGGTGAGCCGCTCCATCTTCGCGCTGGTCAATGACATGGACCGGGCCTATTTCGGCGGCGGCCGGGAGGAAGACCAGTTCGGCTATATCGAGCCGGAAAAGCGCGCCGTCTTCGGCCGCGGCTATGCAGCTGAACCCGATGTGCTGATCAAGGAACTGGCAGCGGACGAGGCCATTGCCGAAGCCGATACGCTGCTGCTGACCGTGCCGAACCAGCTGGGTGTGCAATATAATGCCCATGTCATCGAGGCGATCCTGACCCAGGTCGCGCCGGAACTGGGCTGGCGGTAGTGGAGGCCGAACCGGCCCCGGGGTTAGAGACCGGCCACCATTTTCAGCCCGACGAGCCCGAGGAAGGTCAGGATCAGCCGGTCGAAGGCGCGCCGGCTGAGCTTGCCGGCAATCGCCTGGCCAAGGGGCATGAAAATGAGGATCGGCACCAGCGCAAGCACGCCTTGCAGCAACCATTCTCCCCGCATCAGGCCGGCCAGCCACATCGAGGGAAGTTGCGTTACGGCGTAGACGAGGAACATCGTCGAAACCGCAAAGACATGCGCATCGCGCTCCATGCTCATGGAATGGATGAATGTAACCCCTATGGGCGCTGAAATGCCGGTTGCCCCTTGCAGGATGCCGCCGCCTGCGCCGGCCAGCGGGCCGAAGCGCTTGGCGGCGCTCGCCGACAGCGAAAAATGCGGCTTGAACAGCCGCAGCAGCACATAGGCGATGAGGATCAGGCCGAGGGTCAGGACAAGCAGGCGTTCGGGCAGCGTCGCCAATAGCCAGACCCCCAGGCAGATGCCCACAATTCCGGCCACGAGAAACCACGGCAGGAAGGCCATGCGCTCCGACCGCGCCTCACCGCGAAAGCGCCAGACCTGCCAGGCATTGGTGACGATCAAGGGAATGACCATCAGCCCCACGGCATGCTGGAGTCCAAAAAACGTCGTCAGCACCGGCAGAGCAATCAGCGGTAGGCCCGCGCCGGTGGCCCCTTTGACGACGGCGCCAGCGGCCAGCGCCAGGCCCATCACCAGATAGTTCGAAATATCCATTCGCCAAGCATCTCCCAAGCGCCGCTTGCACTCTATAGGGGCGAACGGATTAACCGAACAGTTTCTTTGCTTTGTCGACTTGGTATCTGCCTGGCAAGATCGATGCCTCCTGCCTGCCCATGCCAGTGCCATCTGTTCTGCACCAAATGGTTACTTACCTGTTGACAGCTTTGCCGTCGCGGCACAGTCTAGTTGCAAGGGCCTGGGAGGATATGGCCCGAAAAAGCAATATTGGGAGGGAAGGATGTATCTTGCATCGTGGCGGATTCTGGCCGGCAGCATGGTTGTGCTGCTGGGCGGCACGGCAGGCTCTATCGGTCAGGAATGGCAGCCTGACCGGCCGATCAATCTGATCGTGCCTTGGGGCGCCGGCGGCTCGACCGACCAGGTGACACGGGTCACCGCGCCCATTCTCGCCGAAGCACTCGGCGTCGATGTGGTAGTGGTCAACCAGCCGGGGGCGTCCGGCGCCATCGGCACTCAGGAGGTGCTCAATGCCGCCAAGGACGGCTATACCTGGACAGCCAATGCCATTGCCAACAATGCCACCTATTCGGTGACGGGGCTTTTGGAAGGCACTGATATCGACGACTGGCATATCTATCTTTCAGTCGCCAATGTGCCGGTGGTGAGTGTGCCGGCGGACAGCGAATTCCAGGATTTCGGACAATTGCTGGAAGCGCTGAAGACGCGCGGCAACGAAATCACCGTGGCCACGGCCGGCATTACCTCGTCGGGTGGCACGGCGATCGCGGCGCTCTCGGATGCCGGCACGTTCGACTACAACATGATCACCTATGATGGCGGCGGCCCCGCGGCCATCGCCACGGCTTCCGGCGAGGCCATGGTGACCACCCAGCTTGCCGTGGAACAGACTGAACTGATCCGTGGTGGCCGCCTGCGCGCGCTTGCCGTGCTCTCGGCCGAACCGCTGGTGCTTGAGGGCGTAGACCCAATCCCGCCGATCACGCAATGGCTGCCGGAAATGGAGCTCGCGCCGGATTATTTTGGCATCTTCATCCCGCGCGGCGTGCCGGATGACGTGGTGGCCGCAGTCGACAAAGTCTGGGCCGAGAAGGTGATGAACGCGGAAGCGCTCAAGACCTATGCCGAGACCTTTGGCGCGGTGTTTGCCCCGTCCTATGGTGCAGATGCGCGCGAAAAGGCCATGCCTGTGGTTATCCTGGAAGCCTGCTCCTCGGTCGAGCGTGGCGAGGCCGTGCAGGATCCTTCCACCATCGGCATCGACTGCGAGACCCGCACCGAGGTCGGCAAGTCATAAGGATCTGGGCCCCGCCGCAAGGCGGGGTCCGTCATCCGTGTGATCGCCGGGCGGCTCATCCGTCCCGGTCTTCAAGGACGAAGCATGCAGGACAATTCTGACGCTAGAGACGAAGGCGTGCGCGCGCGCGCTGACCTTTTGACCGCCCTGGTTCTGGTCGGGCTTGGGTTGGTTGTTATCTATCTTTCCTGGACCATGCCGCGGCTCGAAGCCCGCCGCATACATCCGTCGACAATCCCCGGCCTGGTTCCGTTTTTCCTGGGCATCGGCCTGGCCTTTTGTGGCGGGCTTCTGGCGCTGCGATCATGGCGGATCGATGCGCCCGGCGGCTGGCAGGGGCTAATCGGCCTGTTCAGGACGCGCGAGGCCTTGCGTGTCGGCGTGATCCTGGCATTGGCGCTGATCCATACGCTCGTGCTGGTCGGCCTCATCCCCTTCTGGGCGGCCGCCATGCTGTTCATCTTCGCCTTCATCATGGTCTTTGAGACCTGGCTGAGTAACGGGCCGGTCGAACCGCTCAAGAGCGCGCTCTGGGCCCTCGCCATCGCAATCGTCGGAGGCGGCGGGATTTATCTCGTCTTCGAACGTATCTTCCTCGTGCGTCTACCTTAGGAGAACCAAATGGAAGGACTGGTGCTCCTGGGCCAAGGCATTGCGCATTTTCTCACCCCCTGGTCATTGTTCAACGTTGTCTGGGCGACCCTATTGGGCGTTACCATCGGCATCCTGCCCGGACTCACCGCGACCATGGGCGTCGCGCTGCTGGTGACCCTCACCTACAAAATGGCGCCCGACCAGGCGATCCTGACGCTGATGTGCGTCTATCTCGGCGCCATCTATGGCGGCAGCCGCACGGCGATCCTGCTCAATATTCCCGGCACGCCCGCCAATGCGGCCGCGTCGCTCGATGGCTATCCGCTGGCCCGGCAGGGCAAGGCAGGCCTGGCCATGGGACTGGCGACAACCTCCTCGACGCTGGGGACCATGGTCGGCATTTTCTTTCTGGCCATTATCGCGCCGGTACTGTCCGAGGCGGCCCTCAAATTCGGCTCCTACGAGTTTTTCTGGCTGGCGCTGTTCGGCGTTGTCATTTCGGGGCAAATGACGGGCAGCGACACCCCGCTCAAGGGCTATATCGCCGGCATTCTGGGACTGCTCGTGGCCATGATTGGCATGGAAACGCTGCACGCCCATCAACGCTTCACCTTCGGCATCACAGCACTTGGGGGCGGTATCGATCTCATTCCGGCAATGGTTGGCGCTTTTGGCCTGGCGGAAATCCTCTCGGCCATGAAGCGCAGGGCCATCGCCCAGGTGGTACCGGTCAATGATAGGGTGGTGCCGTCCCTGCGAGAAATTTTCCAATATTGGCGGACCATTATCCGCTCGGGGATCATCGGTACGTTTATCGGCATTATTCCGGGCGTGGGCGAGGATGTCGGCTCCTGGTCGTCCTATGCGGCGGCCAAGCGGGCATCCAAGCATCCGGAGGAATTCGGCAAGGGCAGCCAGGAAGGCCTCATCGCCGCAGAAACAGGTGACAATGCCGTGGTTTCGGCGGCCATGATCCCGACCCTCACCCTGGCCTTGCCGGGCTCGGCGGCTGCAGCGGTACTTATTGCCGCCATGCTCATCCATGGTATCCGGCCTGGCCCCATGCTGATGGTGGAAAACGCGCCGTTCCTCTACCAGGTCGTCGCCATGCTGCTGCTTGCGACCCTGGCCAACCTGATTTTCGGGCTGTCGCTGACCAAGCTCTTCATCAAAGTGCTGGCGGTGCCGCGCGAGCGGCTGATGGCGGTGATCTATATCCTGTGCGTGGTGGGGTCCTTCGCCATCACCCAGCGCATGTTCGACGTCTATGTCATGCTGGTATTCGGCGTCGTTGGATTCCTGCTGCGCGAAATGAAATATCCCATGGCCCCACTGGTGCTCGGGATCGTTCTAGGCGATCTGCTCGATCTTAATCTGCGGCGCGGGCTGGCGCTGACCAATGGTGATCCCAGCCCGTTCTTCACCCGTCCGATCAGTGCGGTCATCTGCGCGATCATCGTGGTGATCGTGCTCATGTCCATTCCGGCAATTTCGACCCGCGTCCGGGGCATTTTCAGGCGGGGCGGTGTCGACCGTCCGGCGCGGTCATGACAAATCGTGGCCGGCGGCTCTCAGTCGTCAGCCGCGATATTTTCCAGCCCACTGACAACGAGCGCAGCGTCGGCGCGGGCGAGCGTAACCAGCGTCAGCCCGGCCTTTGTTGCACGCTCGGCGGCGAGCGTGGTGGGCGCCGAGATCGTAACCAGCATGGGGCAGCCGGCCCTGACGGTCTTTTCGACCAGCTCATAACTGCAGCGGGCCGTGAGCAGGAAGAAACCCGTGGCGGGGTCGAGCCCGGTCCGCGCCATGGCGCCGACGAGCTTATCCAGCGCATTGTGGCGGCCGACATCCTCGCGAACCATGACGATTTCGCCGGCCGGACTGCAAAAGGCGGCCGCATGCACCGCCCCGGTTTGCTGGCTCAAGGGCTGGTGGTTCGGAAGATCGGCAAGGGCCTGGGATATGGCGTCCCGCTCCACCGTTATCTGCGCCGTAACCGGTGGTAAGGGCCGCAGCACCTGGGCGATATTGTCAATGCCGCAGAGACCGCAACTGCTCTCGGTCACGCGGACCCGTGCCCGTGCGATAGCCTTGTCACGCCCGCCAGGCGGCAATTGCAAACGGACGACCCAGCCGCCCTCCACGGGATGGGTCTGGATATCGAGAATATCTCCGGGCCCGGCAGCCAGGCCCTCGCTCAGGGCAAAGCCCATGGCATAATCGACAAGATCGGATGGCGTCGCCATCATCACCGCATAGCCGATGCCGCCGATCTCGATGGCGATCGGCGCCTCAACCGGCACGCTGCGCGCAATCTGCGCGTCAGCCTGCCGGCCAAGACCAAGGCCCAGCCGATCGAGCATGGTCTCCACCGCCGGCGGCGCTGAGATCACCGTAGGCATCAGGCCGCGCCCTGCACCACCCGAACCGGCACCGACTTGGCCGCCGGCGTTCCGCTGATCCGGTCGTAATAATCGAGTGGCAGCAGCGGATTAAGTTCGGGATAGTAACCGGCAACGGCCCCGCGCGGCATGGGATAATCCAGCACAGTCAGGTCTTGGACACGTCGCTCGATGCCGTCGCCGGCAATGGTCTCAAGGGTGATTTTCTGTCCCGGCTCGAGGCCCCTCGCCTTGCGGTCGTCCACATTCATGAACAGCACCATGCGGTCATTGTAGACGCCGCGATAGCGATCATTATTGCTGTAGATGGTGGTGTTGAACTGGTCATGCGACCGCACCGTGGCCAGACGCAGCATTGCCGTGTCATCGACCTGCGCATCGACATGCAGTCCCTCGAAAACCAGGAAATTGGCCTTGCCATTGGATGTGGGCCACACCCGCCGGCGCGGTGGAATATCGAGATGGAAGCCCTTGCGATCCTTGATCCGCTCAGAAAAGCCCTCATAGATTTGCGGATAGACCTCGGCGATCTTGTCGCGAATGGCATCGTAATCGTCGATATAGCTGGCCCAATCGACCTTGCTTGCCGGCAGGGTTGCCAGGGCCATGCGGCAGACGATCTCCACCTCGGGCAACAAGTCGGGAGCGGCCGGTTCGAGCACGCCGCGCGAGGCGGTAACGTTCGACATGGCGTCCTCGATGGTGACGAATTGTTCGCCGGCCTTGGTGTGGATCTGCTCGGACCGGGCGACCACGGGAAGAATGAGCGCATCACGCCCATGCACCAGATGGCCTCGATTGAGCTTGGTAGCGATGCCCACCGTCAGCGCCAGTTTGCGCATGGCCGCATAGGCCTGTTCGGTATCGGGAACCGCGCGGACGAAATTGCCGCCCAGGCCGATAAAAACCTTGGCCGCTCCATTCTTCATCGCCTCGACGGATTCGACCGTATGATGGCCGTGCTCGCGCGGTGGCTCGAAGCCGAAGACGTCGCGCACGCGATCGAGATAAAGCTGGCTGGGCTTTTCATCGATGCCGACGGTGCGGTCTCCCTGCACGTTCGAATGCCCGCGAATGGGAGCGATACCCGCACCCGGCTTGCCAAAATTGCCCCGCAGCAACAAGAGGTTGGCGATCTGCTGGACCATCCGCGAGCCATATTGGTGCTGGGTGACGCCCATGCCGTAGCAGATCATTGTCGCCCTGGAGCGGATATAGATCTCGGCGCAGCGCCGGATCTGATCTTCGGCAATACCCGAGATCGCAACGATATCCGCCCAATCCTGACTCATCACGTCGTCGCGCAATGCATCGATGCCGATGGTGTGTTCGGCAATGAAATCGCGGTCGATGACGCTTTCGCCCAGCGCCTCGCGCTCGAACATCACCTTCATGATGCCCTTGAGCAGGGCCAGATCGCCGCCGATCCTGATATGGACAAATTCGCTGGCAATCGGCGTCGAGCCGAACGTGGCCATCTGCACCACATCCTGCGGCTCGGTGAAGCGGATCAGTGCCCGCTCGGGCATGGGATTGACCGCAACGATGGGCACACCCCGCTTCCGCGCTTCGACCAGATTGGTCATCATCCGGGGCGAATTGGTGCCGGTGTTCTGGCCGATGATGAAGATCGCCTCGGCATGTTCGAAATCCTCGATCACCACCGTACCCTTGCCGACGCCGATCGACGGTGGCAGGCCGCGGCTAGTGGGCTCGTGGCACATGTTCGAGCAATCGGGGAAATTGTTGGTGCCGAACTCGCGGACAAAGATCGAATAGAGAAAGGCGGCCTCGTTGGGCGTGCGGCCAGAGGTGTAAAATTCGGCCTCGTGGGGACTATCCAGCGCCCGCAAATGGTCACCGATTAGTGCAAAGGCGTCGTCCCAGGAGCACGGCACATAGCGGTCGGTCGCCGCGTCATAGCGCATGGGTTCGGTGAGGCGACCCTGCATTTCGAGCCAGTAATCGGACTGCGCCATAAGCTCGGACACAGTGTGCTGTTGGAAGAATTCGCGGGTCACCCGGAACTTGGTCGCCTCATGGGCCAGGGCCTTGGCGCCGTTTTCACAGAATTCCAGCGTCTTCTTGCATTCGGGATCGGGGTAGGCGCAGCTCGGGCATTTGAAGCCACCAGGCTGGTTCATGGCCAACAGCGCCCGCGACCCCTTGGTGATGACGCTCTGCTCCATCAGCACCTTGGCCGTCGCGGCAGCTGCACCCCAGCCACCGGCAGGGTGATTATAGGCCTGATAGCGGGGTTCCTTGTCGCTCACTGCCGCGCTCCCTGGATATGATTTGTCACGACGCTGTGCCGGGCACTAGACCACAGCGCCGGACGATCCTCCATCGACAATGTGCCTGATAGCGCTAATCGCGGGGAGGAGGCAGGGTCTCGCGGCAAGCTGCGATCAGCCATTCCAGCACGTTTTCGAGGCGTTTTTCGCCGCGCCGCTCGGCCAGCACATAGATGCCCATGGGAATCATGGCCGGTGTTCCAGCCTGCTGCACTTCCATGACGCCCTGCTCGGCAAAATAGGGTGCGATGACATTGGAGATGCGCAGGAAAGCATCGGTGCTGCGCAGGTAATCGAGGCAGGCCGAAATCGAATTCGACCCGAAAATATAGCTTTCGCGCCCGAACGGCGCCTCCCCGCGCAACCGCCGCCAGTTCTCGTCGAAAAACCGCTGCTGCCGGCTTTCGGCCAGTGAACTGGTCACCACCGGGTAGGCCTCGATTTCCGCCGGCGTGCGCACCGCTCCCAGCAGCGGATGCCCGGCACGGACGAAAACGCCGTTATAAACTTGGCTGAGCCGGATGAACTGTGCCCCGATACCGCCGCTCAATCCGCGGATTTCGTGCGAGACGAACAGCGAGATGTCGCCCGACAGCAACTGGTCGAGGCACCGGAGCTGATCTCCCAGGCTCACCTGTACCGGCGCCTTGGGGTTTTGCTGCTGATAGCGCAACAGCATGTCGCGCACGAATATCGTCCACCACGAATAGCCGCTGCCAATGCTGATGCCGCGCTCGCTGCGAACGCGCATCTCGTCCACCGACTTGCGCATATTGTCGTCCAGCCGCTGCATCAGCCGGGCGTTTTCGTAGATCACTTCGCCATAGGGCGTCAGCCTGACACCACGCGCCGAACGCACGAATAGCCGCGCATTCAGGTCTCCCTCGAGCTTGCGCATGTTCACGGTCAATGTCGGCTGGGTGATGTTGAGCACCGCCGTTGCCGCCCGAATGCTGCCGGTTTCGGCAATCGCAATGAACTGTCGCAACAGCTTGTCCATGGTTCCTCCAGTGATAGATATCATCTATCTAACGCACCTGTTTTCGTATTTTTCTTGTGCGCTGCTGCATGTCAATCTGATCTTGAAGAAGGCGCCGCAGAGAGCGCCGCCCGCGATTCAAGGGAGGTTCACATCATGTTTCGCATTCCCCGCCGCCAGTTTCTGCTGGGCAGCTCTATGCTTGCCGCATCCAGCGGGCTCGGCCTGTCGTCCGCCTTCGCACAACAGGCTTCGCTGCGCCTGGCCTTTTGGGGCGGACAGGACCGTGCCAACCGGACCTATGCCGTCGTCGACAAGTTCACCGAAGAGAGTGGTGCGGAGATCGATGGCGAATTCATTGCCTGGGACGATTATTGGACGCGCCTGGCCACGCAGGTTTCAGGCGGCGCCGCGCCGGATATCTTGCAGATGGATTACCGCTATATCGTTGAATATGCCTCGCGCGGCGCCATCGCACCGCTGGACGATTTCATCGGCAATGTACTGCAGCTGGACGATTTCGATGCCGACCAGATCGCGGGCGGGCGCGTCAATGGCAAGCTCTATGGCATTTCGCTGGGCAGCAATTCGGCCGCGATGATCTACAATGCGACGGTTTTTGAAGAGGTCGGCATAGCGCCACCCGATCTCACCACCACTTATGACGACTACCGCGTCATGGGCGAGGCCTTTGCCAGCGCCAATCTGCGCAATGGCATCAAGGTGCTTTCCGATTCATCGGGCAGCGATGTCATGCTGGAAAACTGGCTTCGTCAGAATGGCAGCGCCCTCTTTACGGCAGAAGGCATGATCGGCTTCGATGAGACCGCATTGGCCGAGTGGTTCCGTCTCTGGGCCGATCTGCGGGATGCCGGCGTGATCGTTTCGGCCGAAGACCAGGCGCTCAGCACGGCTTCGGCAGAAGCGAGCATGATCATCACCAACAAGGCGGCTACGACGCCGATCCATTCCAACGAATTGGTGGTCTATCAGGGCATCAGCCCCGACAGACTCGGCCTGGCCAGCTATCCCTTGATCGGCGGTGGCGCCGGGGGACATTACCGTAAGCCTTCGCAATTCTTCTCGGTCAGCGGCACGTCGCAAAATGCGGAGCAAGCCGCAGCTTTCATTTCCTATTTCGTCAACGACCCGGCTGCAGCAAAACTGCTGGGGGTCGAGCGCGGAGTGCCCTGCACCCAGACAGCCCGTGACGCCGTGGCCGATGAGCTGACCCCTGAAAGCCGCGCCGCACTTGATTTTGTCGCCTCGCTTGGCGAGCTGGTTGGCCCGCTGCCACCCTCCCCGCCTCCAGCCGCTGGTGAAGTCAGCAAGGCGCTCGGCAATATCTCGCAGGAAATCGCCTTCGGCATGCGGTCTCCCGAGGAGGCGGCACAGGCATTCGTGGCCGACGCGGCGGCAATCCTGGCTCGCAGCAGCAGTTGATGCTTGGGGCTGCCGGGGCCTGGCCGGCAGCCCGCATCGTCAGACCAACCTGGCGCGGATGCGGCGCGAGATCGCGTCGATTATGGCGACTGTCACCAGGATCATCAGAATGATGAAAGCTGCCTGCTGCCAATTATTGATGCGGATACGGTCGGACAATTGCAGGCCGATGCCGCCGGCGCCCACAATGCCCAGAATAGTGGCGGAGCGGACATTGGATTCGAAGAAATAGAGCACGTGGCTCATCATCACCGGAAAGACCTGCGGCAGCACGCCCAGACGGACGACATGCAGTCCGCCGCCGCCTGACGCCCGCACACCATCGACCGGCTTCTTGTCGACATTTTCGATGGCTTCGGCGAAGAGCTTGCCCAAAACCATGACGTCGCCCACGGCGATGGCGAGCACGCCCGCGAAGGGGCCCAGGCCCACTGCGGAAACGAAAATCAGCGCCCAGACCAGTCCGTCAATGCCACGAAAGGCATCAAAGAAGCGGCGCAAGGTAAAATGGAACAGCCAGTTCGGCACGATGTTCTTGGCACCAAGAAAACCGAGCGGCACGGCAATCACCGCGGCGATGACGGTGCCGAGGAATGCCATGGCGATGGTTTCGAGCATCGCCCGACAATAGTCCCAAAAGCCGTCACCGGGCCAGGGCGGGATCATCAGGCCGACCAGCATGCCGAGCTTGGACAGGCCGTTGAAAATGCGCATAGGTGAAGCGTCGATCCACCATAGGGCGAAGGCGACCAGCCCGAGAAAAACCAGCCACAGGCTCCAGTCGCGCAGCCTGGCCAGCAGCGGGCGGGCGAAGATTTCCGGATTGGAACGCTTGAGCCGGGCAATGTCGGCGTGAAGGGCGACGGTCATGGTCAAGCGCTCCCGGTCAGGTCGTGGCCGATCAGGCGATGACGGATGAATTCACACAGGATGTCGATGACCGAGGTGGTGGCGATCAATAGCAGCATGATGGCGGAGATATCGGTATATTCGAATTGGCGGATGGCGACGTAGAGGTCCTGCCCGATGCCGCCGGCCCCCACAATGCCCAGTGCCGAAGCACCACGAACATTGATCTCGAAGCGCAGCAGCAGATAGCTGGCATAATTCGGCAGGGCCTGCGGCACGACGGCGAGACGCATGACCATGGGCCAGTTTCCACCGGCAGCGCGGACGCCCTCGATGGGTCGCGGATCGACGTTTTCGTTGACCTCGGCAAAGAGCTTGCCGAGCGATCCGGCGGTGTGCACGGCAATGGCCAAAACACCAGCAAAGGGGCCTAGCCCGAAGGCGAAGACAAAGATCAGCGCAAAGACCAGCTCGGGCACAGTGCGGCAGAATTCGAGCGTGCGCCGCGCGATGAAATAGACACTACCGTTTGCAACGAGATTGCGTGACGCGGGAAAGCACAGCGCCAGGGCCAGGAGACCGCCCAGGACAGTGCCGGCGAAGCCCATCAGGATGGTTTCGAGCAAAAGCCGCAGCCAGTAATTCAGCCCCCAATACCAATCGGCCATATCGGCCCCGAAGGTCGCAATAGACAGTTTGGGGAGGGTCCCTGCGATATAGTTCCACGCCATGGGCAAGCCCTTGACAAGGCCGGGCAGGCTGAAATCGCTGGCATTGATGGAGGCCAGGAGAGCAGCGAAAAACAGGAGTGCATAGCCCAGCGTCCAGAACAGACGGGTCGATTGCTCCCGGCGATAGCGGCCTTCAAATGAAAGCAGCCTTTCCTGCTGGGTCGTAGAGGCACGTAGGCCGCCTGCGGGGGTGAGTACGGACATGAGCCCTCCCAAAATGACAAGACCGGCACGCTTGGGCGTACCGGTCAAAAGGGTCGAGTCAGTTGGCGTTGCGGCGACGCTCTTCGGCGTTGAATTCAGTGATGGCGATCACATCGAGATAGTCTTCGTGCTTGGCTTCGACATAGCCACTCGAGCTGCCGCGCTGATAGGCATCGAAGCCTTCCGGGTCCTTTTCGGGGAAAGCCATGAGGGCGGCCTTGAATTCGTCCTGCAATTCCTGCGGCAGGCTGGTCAGCATCATAACCGGCGTGTTGGGGATAACCGGCGAGGTCCAGACGACGCGAACGGCCCCCTTCGGGATCAGACCCTTGGTTTCCATGGTCTGGATCGTGCCGGATGTTTCGTTGCGCCAGGAGGTGGCAACGGCCTCGAACGTGCCGTTGACGAGCGCCATGACACTCTGCTCGTGGCCGCCCGAAAAGGCCACTTCGCTGAAATATTCGTCGGCACTGGTGCCCATGGCAGTGGCGAGATAATAGGAGGGAACGGCATAGCCCGAGGTCGAATTGGGATCGGCAAAGGCGAAGGATTTGCCTTTCAGATCCTCGATGGTCTTGTATTCGCTGTCGGCGCGCACGGCGATCACCGAATAATAGCCCAGATTGCCTTCGCCATCGAGCGTCACGGCGACTGGTGCGATCCCCTCGCCCATGATCTTGCGAGCCAGCGCATAGGCAGCTGGACCAACCGAAGCGATCTGAACATGGCCGGACCGCATGGCCTCAACCACGGCCGCATAGTCGGTGCCGCGCACGATATTGACCGGGACTCCCAGCTCACGGCTGAGATAGTCGGCATAGGGCTGGGTGCGGGCGATGGCGTCGGTTTCATTCTCGCTTGAGGAAATACCGATGGTGAGTTCGGGGTATTGCTCGCGCCAATCCTGCGCCAGAACGGGGGAAACGAGGGCGGCCGAAAGCAGTACGGCCGCAGCACTGCGGCGCACGAAAGTAAACATTGATGTAGCTCCGAGGGGTTGGAGAGGCGACGCCCAGGGCCAACCGACATTCAACTGATGCTGAGCCGAATGTCGGTCGGTCCTAGTGCGCCACCTCCATCTGTCGTTCACCGGCAGGCGCCGGGTTTGTCGCGGCCATGGTCGAGGTCAGGGACTCGTCCACGGCCATATCCGTGTCGTCACCGTAGATTTGCTGGATAACAGAGCTGGTCAGTTGATTGGGCGTGCCGTCGAAGACGACGCGTCCTTGCGCCATGCCAACAATGCGGTCGCAATAGGCACGTGCGGCATCAAGTGTGTGCAGATTGCAGATGACGGTTATCTTGTCCTGCTTGTTGATGGTGCGCAGCGCGTCCATCACCAGGCGGGCATTGCGGGGGTCGAGTGAGGCGATCGGCTCGTCGGCTAGGATCAGGCTCGGCTTTTGCATGAGGGCCCGGGCAATGGCCACGCGCTGCTGCTGGCCGCCAGACAGGGTATCGGCCCGCTGCAGGGCCTGCGAGAGCAGGTCGAGACGGTCGAGCGCCAGGGCGGCATTGGCCCGGTCGGCAGACGAAAAGCGCTTGAACATGACGGGCAGCGTAGCGGCAGTGCCGATGCGGCCGATCATGACATTGGTCAGGACGTCGAGCCGATTGACCAGGTTGAACTGCTGGAAAATCATGGCGCATCGCGCCCGCCAGGCCCGCAGTGCCTTGCCATCGAGCGCACCGACATCGGTATCGCCATAGACGATCCTGCCTTCGCCGACACTGGCGAGGCGGTTGATCAGCCGGAGCAGGGTCGACTTGCCGGCACCTGACCGGCCGATCACGCCCACCATCTGGCCAGGGAGAAAATCGAGCGACACGGCGTTGACGGCGATCGTATCGCCGAAGCGCTTGGTGACTTTTCTGAGTTCGAGCATATCTCCACCCTGCGTTCTTGCCGTGGTCTGAAACTAGCGCGTCTCAGTGACAGCATTAACTCATTCGAATGACATGCTCGTGACGCGTCGCAATGCCTGGAAAAGCTAGGCTGCCGTCGGAATGGACAGGACGGCCGCGCGACAGCGTTGCGTGAACGCGGCCGACGCCGGTATCGCTGGCAACCAGCAGATCGGCCCGAAGGCCGGCGCGAATTTCGCCGCGATCTTCAAGGCCGAGCGCGCGAGCCGGATTGAGCGAGGTGAGGCGCGCGGCGCCCGCCAGGCCATCGGGATCGGTCTTGGCCAAAACCAGAACGGCCGGCAGCATGGCCGAGGGGTGGTAATCGGCGGCGAGCAGGTCGAGCACGCCGGCCTCATGCGCCGCACGAGCTGACAGATTGCCCGAATAGGACTGGCCGCGCAGCGCATTGGGGGCGCCCATGGCATTGAGCATGCCGCGTCTATGCGCTTCCTGCGCTGCTTCGAGCGTCACCGGAAATTCGCTGATATTGGCGCCGAGCTGGTCCATCAGCTCGACCTTTTCGATGGTGTCGTCGTCGTGACTCGCCACCGGCACGCCGTGCAAAGCGCAATATTGGGTGATGGCACGCAAGGTTGCGGTCATGTCGCCGGCCGTTGCCTGGCGGTCGCGGATGCGCTGCTGCAATTGTTCGGCCGCGACTTCGAGCGAAACGCCCTTATTCTTGGAAATGTTGGCGGCCTGCAATTCGAGGTCGCGATATTGCCCCTGCCCGGGGGTGTGGTCGCAGAGGGAAACCAGATCGACAGAGCCTTCGCCGACCAGTTCCTTGACCACGGACAGGGCTGCCGGGAAGGTCACTTCGAAGCGGGCATGCACGCGGTGGTCGATCAGCAGGTTCGGCCGGGCTGCGACAACGGCGCGGATCATTTCGCTGGTGAAATCGTAGGAGCGCATGTGGCCATAGGTAGAGCCGGGCGCGAAGGAGAGCGAGGCATAGGCGGTGGTGATGCCGCTGGTTGCCAGCTTCATGTCGAGATCGCGCAGGCCCATTTCCATGGGCATGCGGACGCCGGGACGCGGCTCGATCTCGCGCTCGATCATGTCGCCATGCATGTCGATCATGCCTGGCATCAGGATGAGACCATGGCCATTTACGGCAGCGCCATCGACCGGTGTCTCGCTGATTTCGGCGATCAGGCCATCTTCGATACGCAGCGCGCCGCGGTCGATCACCCGGTCGGAGAGGACAATACGAAAATCAGAGAGCCACATAATCTTCTTGCTCGCTTTGGTCGGAAACGACACTGGTGTTGAGGTTGATTTCACGGTCGATCAGCTCGGCCACGTCGCCAGGATGGTGGAAGACACCGATAATGGCGACGCCTTGCGCCTTGAGATCGCTCAGCCGACGGATAAGCGCGGCGCGGGCTCCGGCGTCAAGCGAGGCTGTCGGCTCGTCGAGCAAGAGCAACCGCTGCGGCAGGATGAGCGCGCGGGCTAGATTGACCTTCTGCTGCTCGCCGCCCGAAAACGTGCTGGGATAGGCCCGCCACAGCTCGGGACGCACGCCGAACTGGTCGAGCCAGTGGCGCGCCTGGTCCAGAGCTTCGGCCGGGTCGTGGCCGGCAAGGCGCAGCGGCTCGGCCACGATATCCTGCGCTGCGACGCGGGGCCGGGCATTAAGGAACTGGGTGACGAAGCCGATTTCCTGCCGTCGCAGCAGGGCGATATCGACGTCAGCGGCAGTGGCCAGATCGATGTCGCCATGGCTGGAGCGATACCAGACATGCCCGCCCACCGGCAGGTAAGAACGCCAGATGGTGCGCAGAAGCGTCGATTTACCCGCGCCGTTATGGCCGCGCAGCAGCAGGAACTCGCCTTCATGCAGGTCGAAGCTCACATCTTCGAAGGCATGCAGCATGCTATCGAGGTGGTACATGCGGAAAGTCTTGGTCAGGCGCTCGACACGCAGCAGGGGGGATGAAGCCGTCATGGGACCCTCTAGAGTTTGGCGTGAACGAGTTGCTGGGTATAGGGGTGCTGGGGATCCTGGAACACCTGGTCGGCCAGGCCCTGCTCCACCACCTCGCCATGCCGCATCACCATGACACGGTCCGCCATCGTGCGGATGACGCCCAGGTCGTGGCTGACCAAGACCATGGTGATCTTGCGATCCCGTTGCAGGCGCTTGAGCGTATCGAGTACCAGCGCCTGCACGCTGACATCGAGGCCCGTTGTCGGCTCATCGAGCAGCAACAGGGCCGGCTCGAGCGCGATGGCCTTGGCCAGTTGCACGCGCTGTTGCATACCGCCGGACAATTCGATCGGCCGGGCATCCATGCGGGCCAGCGGGAATTCGGAGGCATCCAGAGCCTCGCGCGCCTTGCCGCGCAGCACATCGAAGCTGCGCTCGCCGGCAATCAGCAGGCGCTCGGCGACATTGCCGCTGGAACTATGCCGCATCAGCAGGCCAAGATGAGGGTTCTGGTAGACGATGCCGATGTGCCGGGCGCAGAGCATGCGCCTTTCATAACGGCTCAGGTCGAACAGATTGCCATCGGCACGCTGCGGCAGGCGCAAGTGGTAATCGCCGTTTTCAGGCGTGTCTTCCAAATTCATCATGCGCAGCAGGGTGGACTTTCCCGAGCCGCTTTCGCCCACAATGCCCATGACTTCGCCGGGATAGACGGCGGCATCGACATTATGCAGAGCGCGCACGTCGCCATAGCGCTTGGAAATGGCGCGCATGGTGAGCAGCGGTTCGGATTGCATCAGGCGTGGGGCAGTGCGCTCCAGCGCAATTGGCGTAACCTCGAGATTCATGCGGAGAACTCCCCATTGCGGTACCAGGTGGGACCGATCATCGCCGGCTCGCCCTGGGCCTGCTGGATGGCTTTGATCCCCAGGCTGCTATCGGACACTTCGAAGGCCGATCCACCGCCTTCTATCGGCAGCTCGTTCATGAAATAGCCCGCAACGCCCGATCGCTGGCAGACCAGCTCCGCATGATCCTCGACGCGATAGGGCCGGTCGGAGAACACCAGCGGCTCGACCCGAGTAAAGGGGGGCACGGCGAAGAGGCGTTTTTCGCGGCCGGCCGACAGGAATGTCAGATGCCTAGCCATGTTGAGCTTGGGCACATCCCAGCGGGGAATTGGTGATGGTGTCATGACATGACGGCCATTGACCATGCTGGGATAGGCCGCGCCCTGCATGATCCGGCCCTTGCGTACGATCTGCTCGTAGAGCGTCAACCAGAGTTTGCCGTAGTCGGCGTCGGCATGCATCTGGCGGGCAATCGAGATGTTGGGTTCAACGCCACGCAGCGGCTCGGGATTGGGCACCTGCAGCACCAGTATCTGGTCGTCGCGCAGTGTCTCCTCGGGCACGCGATGGCGCGACTGCACGATGGAGGCGGCAAGGGTATCCGTAGTCTCCGACGCGCCGGAAACCCGGCTGATGAAGCGCCGGATGGAGGCCGCGTTGACCCCGTCATCGGAACCCTGGTCGATGACCTTGATGTTGGATGCCGGGTTGACCAGGGTCAGGGTGACCTGCAAGCCCCCCGTGCCCCAGCCGCGGGCCATGGGCACTTCGCGGCTGGCATAGGGCATCTGGCAGCCGGGCACGGCGATGGCCTTGAGCATCTTGCGGCGCAGTTCACGCTTGGCCGAGGCATCGAGAAAGCCATAGCTGGTGGCGGCCCAGGGTTTGGTGAGGGCGGCAAGGGTCATTCTGCGGGCTCCATCTGGGGGGCGGCTGGGGTCGCCGCGGCGGCTTTTGCCTTGGCGTCGCGCATGGCATCGAGCACGGACTGGAATGTGACGTAATGCGGCAACTTGAAGTGAATGCAGAAGCCGGAGGCCTCAACGCTCTCGGTGTGATAGAGATAGAATTCTTCATGCATCGCCGAGCCGACCGGCGCTGCCGCTGAATTGAGATCAAGTGTCGCCGCTGCGATCACCTTGACCTCGTTCCAGCCGAAGGTTGCTGCGTAACCTAATTCGAGGTAACCGCCCTTCATGCTGGACGTCACTTCGGCCTGGCTGACGCGGACCCGCCCCGCGGAGAATTCGGTTCCGCGCGGATGACGCACCACAACCTCGGCTTGGGCAAGACGCAGCTCGTTGACCGTGGGGTGAGCATTGCCGTAGCCGCGCATGGCGGCATAGCCGAGCGCCAGAACACCGCCCGTTTCGGCACGCGCCAGGCTTTGCAGCCGGTGTGCCCGCGAGGCGGGAAATAACAGAGGTTCGCGCGTCAGGTCGGGAATGTCCTCGGCCGCAACATCGGAAGCATTGGCCGGAGCCACCAACCCCTGCTGGCGCTGCCAATCGGCCAGCGGGGGTTGCCGCTGCGGCGCCGCATGATCGGCCATGTCCACGGCCGGTGGAGCGAACGGGGTGCCTTCGAGCACGTCGGTCGCCAGCACGCGATGCGAATAATCCAGTGTCGGCCCAAGGATCTGGCCACCCGGAATGTCCTTGAAAGCTGCCGAAATCCGCCTTTGCGTCAGCAGTTCGGCCTGCTGCACAGGCCGGGCTACGGCAATCCGTGGTTGGGTCGTGCGCCAGGCCCGCAATACGAGCACAGCTTCGGAAAGCTCTCCGCCCGTCTGGGCCAAAGCAAGGGCGGCAAGTTCCTCGTCATAAAGCGAGGCCTCGCCCATGACCCGGTCTATCAGATAGGGCATGGTCCTGCGGATGGTCTCGACGCGGGCAGCATCGATCGTACCCAGATCCTGGCGGAACAGACGCTCGGCCTGCTCGATGGCCTTTTCGCCACCACGCGTTGCAACATAAGCCATTAGAGAACCTCCACCTTGGTCGAGCGCGGAATGCCGATAACGGAGGGGCCATCCACCAGCAGCAGGTCGAACCCTTCGGGATACATGCAGAGCTGGGTGCGCAAATCCCAGAATGCTGGGGCAATCCCCAATGCCACCTCGCGCGAGCCATCGATGCCCGGCCCGGTCAAACGCAGGCGATGGCCACGCCCATGGGCCACATTGCCGGCGAGCGTCGCGCCATCGTCGGGATAGAGTGCGTTGCCCCGGCGCAGACGCGGCAGCAGCGTTTCGAAGCCTTCAAGGTTATCGAGAAAGACATGGTCGGCATCTGCGGCATCCCGGACGATCAGCGCGCCGGTCCGTGCTGCGCTCTCCGTCAGTATTGCGTCATCGGCAAAGACCGCGCATTCGATATCGACCAAGGTCTCGATAAGGCCAGCAAGACCGGGCTCCGGCAGGGTTCGGATCTCACCTGGCCGGGCCATGGACCACATCAGCGCTTCAAACGTGGCGTTGCAACGCAGTTCGGCGGCATCGGGCGAAGCAATGGTCAACATCAGAAGGTCTCCATTTCGACGCGCGTGGCTTCCACCTGCCGCATGCGCAATTCGTCTTCCGCTTGCAGGTGATGCTTTTCGTCGGCGAGGAAATCGGCAATCGCCCGGTCATGCCCGCCGGCGGCAAGGCACAGGTCGATGACGGCCATGGCCATGGCGCGTTCGAGGTCGCGGCCGGTGATCATGCCATAGCCGACATGGCCTGCCCCATCGGCGATATGCGCCTCGCTGACCAGCACCTCGCCGAGATGGAAATCGACATTTTCTACGGTGTCGCGCATCGGCACCATGACGAGGCCCGTGCGGTTGGCGATGACATTGATGCCCCCATCCGCGCCGTCCAGCAACGTCTCGGCAAAGGCCTTGAGGCGTTCCGGCCGAGCGCGCGCCAGGATATTGAGAATTGCGGCATGGTCCGACCCGCCGCTGCTGGCTTCGTTAAACATCGTCTGTCCTTTCGACCGGCACTGGCACCGGCTGATCGTTCTCGAAGGTGAATTGCACGCGGTCGCCGGCCCAGACGGCTTCGGAAAAGCCGATATGCCGGCCCTCAAGGTCCACGTCGATTTTCTGCACGATCATCACCGAGTGTCCCGGCCGCAGCATGAGCAGACCCGCCTCGCTTTCGGTGGCGATGCGCGTGAAGACGGTGGTACGCAGCCGCCGGTAATCGGCAATGCCGTAAAAGCGATAGACCTCGGTGACCGAAATGCCGGCCCGGCGGCGCTCGAGCATTTCGGGGAAGCGTTCGGCATCGTGATAGGACCAGCCAACGCTGATGGGCAGATCATTGGCAAAGCCACGGCGCGAAATGGCATAGACCGGCGCGCTGACAGGCACCTGCAGGGCCGCTGCAACACGTGCGCTGGCCGGTATTTTCATTTCCGTCAGGGCTTGGCCCGAAGCGGTCAGGCCCTGGGCCATGAGATTTTCACGAAAGCGCGTGCGCGAGCCGATGACATAGTTGAGCAGCGGCGCGCGCTCGACGAAGGTGCCACGCCCCTGTTCTACCCGCAGCTTGCCTTCGGCCACCAACGCAGCCAGCGCCCGGCGCAGAGAATGCCTGCGGGTATTGTAGAGCACGCACATTTCAGGCTCGGACGGCAATCGCGTATCGGCGGCCAACAGTTCGGAGGTAATCTCCTGGCTGATCCGGTCTCGCACCTCTTCCCAGGACTTACCTTGATTGCGCATGGCCACTCACTCATTCGAATGAGTCATGCTCTACCGACCAAGAATGACATGCGAGTGACGGTGCCGGCGCAATTTCGGAGCAAATGTGTTGCGCGCAGGCTGGTACAAGCTTCACCGGAATCTGCTTGAATTGGGGTCGAGAGGATGGGCAGTGGAGCGGCACCGATGAACGATGACACCCGGCGCGACCGGTTCAGCGGCAAGCTGGTGCTGGTTCTGCTCGACAACAAGATTGCCCCCTCCATCAAGGAAGGCAGGAGTCTGTGGGGGTTGCAGCGCCCGCTGTCCTACAGGCCGGGGGACAGGCAACATGCCATTACCGTACCAGCCGGCTTTGTGACCGATCTGGCCTCAGTGCCCCGCTGGGCCTGGACATTGATTCCGCCGGATGGCCCTTGGGTAAAAGCTGCCATCATCCACGATTTTCTCTATGCCACTGGCGGCACCGGCAAATGGAAGAAACACCCCGCTTCCATCACCCGCTCCGAGCCTTATACGCGGCTCGAGGCCGATACCATCATGCGCGAAGGCATGGAAAACCGAGGGGTCGGCTGGATATCGCGAAACCTGATCTACGCTGCAGTCAGACTGGGAGGGAGGCCAGGCTGGCATGTCGATAGAGCCAGCGGCGTCGGCGATCGCGCCGAAAACTACGTGACCGACCGCCACTAGCCCGGTCATCGAGCATGTTTTCGCCGTCAGGGCGGCACTTGCCCCCGCCTCACGCAACGTGTGCGGCGGCGGGGGCTTGGCCAGACGGTCGGCGCGCCGTCTAGACGGTGCGAGGGACGCAGGCGACAGTGCCCGCGCTCTCGAAATCGTGGCCCGCTGGAGGGGGCAGGAAATGGTGGGAAGCTGCTCTTTTAACTGGTGCAGCGATCAGTCGTTTTCATTCATTTGCCCCCCGGCTATGCCTTGTCACCGGCCATCACTTCCGGCTGGTGAAAATTTAAGGCGTATTACACACATTTCACATATATGTGCAATATGGAACAAACACGAATCTCAGCTGCTCGCGAAAAATTGGCCGATCCGCTTCGCCAGGCCTTTCTCGACTTCGGCTATGAGCAGATGACGATGATCGGCCTTGCAAAAGCCTGCGGGCTGACGCGGCGCGCGCTTTATCATCATTTCGCCGACAAGGAGGAAGCGTTCCGCTTCGTGCTGGAGGTCGACACGCGCATTGCCATGGCGGCCGCGTTTGAAGTGGCGCAGCAGGGGCTCGCGCGGCGGGACGATCCCGTCGAAACTCTGACCCGTGTCATGGATGCCCGCTATGCGATGAACCGGCGGAAGCTCTCGGCTTCTCCCCATGCCGTGGAAATCAACGACCAGGCCTTCCGCCGGGCGCGTGGCATGATGGTGGAGGCGGCTATCGCGTTTCAGGCGCGGCTGGCCGATCTGCTGGTCGAGATGGAACAAGCGGGTCTATTGACCCTGCGGCCGGAAACCCGCCCCGCAGACCTCGCCCAGGCGCTGGCCGATGGCGCACGCGGCTCCAATCAATCGCTGCCGCCGGTCAAGGCTGAGGACTTGCCGGCGCGATACCGGAACATTCTGGGTTCGATCCTGTTTGGCGCTGCCGACCGTCCCGGAGTTGACCGCCCGTGACCAATGCGCAGGATATTTCCGCCCGGCTCGATAGCCTGCCGCTGAGCCGTCTGCATCTGGCGGTGGCGGCCCTCTGCGGCATTGGCCTTTTTGTCGATACTGCCGAACTTTCGTTGGGCAGTGTGCTCTCGGCGGTGTTCTCGGTTCCCGGCAGTCCGCTCGATACGGGCCAATTGGCCTGGCTGCTGGCTTCGGTTTTCATTGGCGGCGCCATCGGAGCGCCATTGCTTGGTTGGCTTTCCGACCGGCATGGCCGCCGCACTGCCCTGCAGATATCGATGGCCCTTGTCGCGCTGCCGTCTTTCGGGGCGGCGCTCAGCAGCGAGGGCACCTGGCTCATCGTTTTCCGCTTTCTCTCGGGCATGGCCTTAGGCGCCTATCCGCCCCTGATGCATGCCTATCTCGCCGATATCCTGCCGCCGCGCTGGCGCGCGCCGCTCGATATGGCTGCTGTATCCCTGGGACTGCTCGGCTGGCCGCTCGTCGCTCTGCTGGTGTGGTGGCTCACGCCCTGGCGGCCACTCGACATCGAAGGCTGGCGCTGGGCCCTGCATGTGGGCGGCGTCATGTCGCTGGGAATCTGCGCCGCTTTCTGGCTGGTTCCTGAATCGCCGCGCAATCTTGCCGCACGCGGACAGCATTTGGCGGCCGAGCGCGCCTATGGGCGCTTTGCGCGGTCGGCGGGGCAGTCCCCACCCCCTGCCCCCTCGTTATCGGCGGTCCCAAACCCATCAACCGGCCCGGCACCACGCCGGGAATTTGGCCGCTATTGGCCACGGCTTGTACTCATCGCCACGATCTATCTGTTCCGGCCATGGGCTACGGTCGGCTTCCCGCTCATCGTGGGAGCGCTGATGATCGCCAAGGGCTATGCGCTCGATCGGTCGCTGCTCTCCATCGGTTTCGGTGGTTTTGGCGCTGCGGCCGGGGCTCTGTTGGCGGCCGTCGTCGTCGACCGGATCGACCGCCGCATGGCGTTGACCTTGGTCAGCGCCGGGTTGATCGCTGCCGGCCTCGTCATTGCCCTGAACACTTCGTATGAGCTGCTGGTGGGCGCCATCGCGGCTTTCAGCTTCCTTGCCGCCATCTATGGTCCCGTGCTCTCAATCTATGCCGCCGAAATCTTCCCGACGGGCATTCGCGCCTCGGCCACGGCAATTGCCTGGTCGATGAACCGCGTCGGCTCGGCCATTGCGCCATTGGCCCTGCTGCCCACCCTGCAAGCAGCCGGCCCGCTCACGACCTTTGCCACCATAGCAATTACGTTGCTGCTCAGCCTCCTGCTCATCGCCCTCTTCGGTCCCAAGGGTCGCGCGCGGTTGTCAGTCGAGGATTAGCGGTTCCTGAGGTGATCGACTTGCCCGGGCGTCAGCACGCGGGGATTTCTGTCGCTCAGCAGCAGATAGAGCTTGGCAGTTTCCTCCAGCTCTTCGGTGGCATATTGGGCGTCCTTCAAGGACTTGCCGGCAACGACCGGGCCGTGATTGGACAGCAGCATGGCGTGGTATGACTTGGCCTTGGCTTCAACCACAGCGAACAGGGCGGGATCGCCGGGCGGATAATAAGGCACCAGCGGCAGCTTACCGACACGCATGACATAATAGGCGGTCAGGGGCGGCAAGAGATCTTCGGGCGGTAGGTCCGGCAATATGCTGACGGCCACGGAATGGGTGGAATGCAGATGCACGATTGCGCCGGCAGACTCACGCTGGCAATAGATGCATTGATGCAGGCCCGCTTCCTTGGTGGGAACGGGACCGGACAGGACAACGCCCTCCGCGGTGATATGGGTCAATTGTTCCGGATCGAGCTCCCCCAGACAGGAATTGGTCGGCGTGACCAGCAGCGTGCCGTCATCGAGCCTCACGCTCAAATTGCCCGATGAACCGGGAGCGAGGCCGCGATCGAACAATGATTTGCCAACGTTGCAGATCTCATCCCGCACGTGCATCTGTTGCGTCAAAATGGCGGTCATACCAGCAGCTTCCATGCCTTGGAGAAGAAGTCGACCGTACCGAAATTCCCAGATTTGAGGGCCAATGCCAATGGCCCCTGACTGGTGACCGCGCGCGTCCAGGGCACGCCCGGATCAATTTCCGGACCTATTTGCAGGGCATTGACACCCAACCCTCCGACAACGGCACCGGAGGTTTCACCACCCGCCACGATAAACCGATTGAAGCCATGCGCTAGCAGACGACCCGCCAACGCGGCATGGAAGCGCTCGACGATCTCGCCGGCCGCCATTTGGCCCAGCTGACGCTGCTGCGCTGCCACCGATTCAGGCGTTGCGCTGGAATAGATGAGCGGCGGCAGGCCGACTGGGCTCTGCACCACGAAGGCCTCGGCATCCTCGATCGTGACCGCGCCTGAGCTGATACTGGACGGATCGATGGCCAGCGCCGGCGCGCCAAGCGCTTTGTAATGGTCTACCTGCCCCAAAGTGGCTTTCGAACATGACCCCACCAACACCACGGCCTTGCCTGAGGGCCAGGTGAGAGAGGGCGTATTACCCGCCACGGCACCAAAATTGGCAGGAAGCCCCATGGCGGCCCCCGAGCCACCCGTCACCAATTTAAGATTGGCCGCGGCCTTGCCGATCCGCAGGAGATCGCCGTCATCGACGGCATCGACAATGGCGATACCGTCGAATTCATTGAACCGGTCGCTCAGGCCGTCGGCGCGAACGTTGGCAATCGGGATCAGCGAAACCGGGCGATTGGACTGGCGGCCGAGCACACGAACAAGGTCTGGGTCGCGCATCGGAGTCAGCGGATGGTCGCGCATTGAGCTTTCCGACAGCAGGCGGTCGCCGACGAACAGATGCCCCTGATAGACGGTGCGGCCATTGGCCGGAAAGGCCGGGCAGGCAATGGTGCCGCTTACGCCAAGAAGATCGAGCAGAGCATCGGTCACCGGGCCGATATTGCCCTGATCGGTGGAATCAAAAGTGGAGCAGTATTTGAAGTAGAGTTGCTGTGCGCCGGCCGCCCGCAAGGCGCTGGCGGCAGCCACGGATTGGTTGACGGCATCCTCGACTGATGCGGTTCGCGATTTCAGCGACACCACAACGGCATCGGCCGATCCGAAGTCGGCAGCATCGGGAACGCCGACGACCTGGAGGACCGAGAAACCCGCGCGGGAGAGAATGAGGGAAAGGTCGGTGGCCCCGGTGAGGTCGTCGGCTATGGCACCAAGCTTCATGCGTCGACGCCTCCTAGAGCCGTTTTCCGGTCGTCTTGTCGAAGAGATGAACGAGATTCGGATCGATCGACAAGGTGATCCGGTCGCCCGGCCCGAGATCGAGGCGCTGTTTGAACACGGCGAGCATGGAAAGCGCGCCATGCGCGACATTGAGGAGCGTTTCCGTTCCGGTCGGCTCGACGACGATGACTTCGACCTCGAGCTGGTTCTGCCCAGGCTGGGCGCCGAGATTGACATGTTCAGGACGGATACCCAGCACGACCGCCTGCCCGACCGCCGCAATGCCGGAATTGACAGCGACCCGCAGATCGCCGGCGACGAATACCGGCTTGCCATCGATGGTTTCGAGGTGGCCGTCGACCATATTCATCGAGGGCGAGCCGATGAAGCGCGCGACGAAAATGTTGGCGGGGCGATCGAACAAATCGAGCGGTGAGCCCATCTGTTCGACATTGCCGGCACTCATGACCACGATCCTGTCCGCCATGGTCATGGCTTCGACCTGGTCATGGGTCACATAGACGGTGGTGGTCTTGAGACGCTGGTGCAGCGCCTTGATCTCCGCCCGCATCTGCACGCGAAGTTGCGCATCAAGGTTGCTGAGCGGCTCGTCGAAGAGAAATACGGAGGGATCGCGCACAATGGCGCGGCCCATGGCCACGCGCTGACGCTGGCCGCCGGAGAGCTGCGCAGGCTTGCGATCGAGCAGCGGCATGAGGCCCAGGATTTCGGCCGCCGCTTTCACCTTGGCCTCGATCTCGGCCTTGGGCGTGCGCGCCAGCTTGAGCGAAAAACCCATATTGTCGGCCACGCTCATATGCGGATAGAGCGCATAGGACTGGAACACCATGGCGATGTCGCGTGCCTTGGGCGGCAGGTCGTTGACCACCTTGCCGCCAATGACGATGTCGCCGCCCGAAATGCTCTCTAGGCCGGCGATCATGCGCAGCAGGGTAGACTTGCCGCAGCCGGAGGGGCCGACCAGGATGACGAATTCGCCATCCGTAATGTCGAGCGACACGCCGTGCAATACGTTGACCGCGCCATAGGCCTTGCTGGCCTGATTGATCTGGATGGATGCCATGGCGTCCTGCTCCTTTGAAATGAGGTCAGCTCTTGACCGAACCAGCCGTAAGTCCACCCACCAGCCAGCGCTGCACGATGATGAAAACACCCAAGGCAGGCAGCGTCGCCACGACGCAGGCGGCCATGAAGGCGTTGATATATTGGGGGCTGCCGCCTTCCGAGGCGAAGTCGCCGATGCCCACCTGGATCGTCTTGAGGTCACCTTGATTGAGCAGGAGGCTCGCCCACATGAAGTCGTTCCAGGCATTGATGAAGGTAAAGATGGAGACTGCTGCAATGCCCGGCAGACAGACTGGCAGGATGACGCGCCAGAAGGCCCCGAAATGGCTGCAACCATCGATCAATGCGGCTTCCTCGAGTTCGGGCGGAGCGGCCCCTTCGAAATAGCCGCGCAACATCAATACCGCGAAGGGCAGAGAGAAGCCGACATAGGCCAGGATCAGGCCGACATAGCTGTTGAGCAATCCGAGATCCTGCACGAAAAAATAGATCGGAAAGACCCGCGTGATGGCGGGGATCAGGTTTGTCAGCAGGATCAGCGCGAGGATAATGTTGGCGCCAGGGAAGCGGAAACGCGCCAGCACATAGGCGGCGGAACACGCGATGATGGTGGAGAGCACCGCTGCGCTGACCGACACGAACATCGAGTTGGCAACGTAGCGCCAGAGCGGAATGAGCCGGTTGGCGTTGAAATAGGGTTGGAGCGTCCATTCCGATGGCAGCCAGACCGGTGGCATGGCGCGCACTTCCGCGCTGCTCTGGAAGGAGCTTTTGACCATCCAGAAAACCGGCATCAGGATGTAGGCCAGCAATAGTGCGGTGACGGCCAGGATCAGGATGCGCGTCACCAAATCGGTGGGGCTCATATTGGCCAAGCGGCGCATGGCGCCGAAGCGAGCGCGCGGCGCGGGGGCGGATGCGGCAATGGTCATCATGCCACCTTCTTGAATTGGGAGCGCAGGTAGAAGACCGAAATGAACCCGGTCAGGATGAGGATGACACCGCTGGCCGTCGAGGCGAGATCAAAGCGGAAGAAAGAATAGGCTTGCTGGTAGGAATAGACGGCCATGACATTGGTGAGGTTCTGCGGCCCGCCGCCGGTCATGATGTAGTTGATTTCGAATGAGCCAAAGCCACCGATGATCAACAGGGTCGCCAAGATCGCCAGCATCGGCCGCAACATGGGCAGGGTCACGTACCAGAATTTCTGCAGCATCGAGGCGCCATCGACCTCGGCGGCTTCGTAGAGGCTGCGCGGAATCGATTGCAAGGCTGCGAGCAGAAAGATCACGGCAAAGGGCAGCCCGTTCCAGACGCGAACAGCAACGATGGAGAGCATGGGAATGCTGAACGGTCCCCAGGTGGTCGGATCGGTGAGATAGCGGATATTGCCGTCGATAAGGCCCATGCCCTGCAGCATCTGAGTGATTGGGCTACGCTCAGTGTTCAGCAGCCACATCCAAATTGCCGAGGCCACAGCCGGTGGCACGAACCAAGGTACGCAGACCAGCATGCGCATCGCGGTGCGACCGCGATAGCTGGCATTGAGCAATTGCGAGAGGATCAGGCCGAAAGCCAGAACACCGGTTACCGAAAGCGCGGTGAAAATGATGGTGCTCGATAGGGTCTGCAGGAAGCGCGGATCGGCAAAGACGGCGGCGTAGTTTTCGAGGCCGACAAATGGCGTGCCGAACTGCTGGATGCGCAGCAGGTCATATTCGACGAAGCTCATCCACAGCGAATAGATCATCGGATAGACGCCAAGGGCGAGCGTGATCAAAATCGCCGGAGCGACCATAAGATAGCAAAACAGATATTTTTGTCGGGTCACAGCGCACCGTTCGTCGTGTGAAAATTGACCGGGAGGCGTACCTCCCGGCCGGTCCGGGAGGACTTACCTGGCGTTGGCGCGATCGAGCTCGGCCTGCAAGCGCGTCTGCGCCTGGACAATCTCAGCGTCGATGTCGTTGCCAATGATCACCGTGTTGTAGACCAGGTCATAGAGCACCGCCCCGGGCTCGGGCGAGGCAAGTGCCGTCCAAACCGAAGTCGGGTGCTGGGAGGTGTGACCGTAGTTCAACGTTTCGGCGACTTGTTTCTTCCAGTCCGCGTCGGTCCAGTATGGCGATTCCATCACCGCGCGGCGGGGGCTGGCTGTGCCGGTCGTCTCGCTGATCACCTGCATGTTTTCGGGAGTGGAGAGGAATTTGATCCATTCCACGCAAGCCTCGACATTCTGGCTGCCTTGCAAAACACCCCAATAGCCGCCACCCGAATAGGAATCGCGGTTCTCCGGACCTTCAGGATTGATAGCGAAGTCCCACTTGCCTTCCATTTCCGGGTAGTCCCGCGCAAGCTGCTCGCCAATGCCTGAGCCCATGCTGCCGATCATGGCGACCTGACCACCCGTGAAATTGGCGACCGCGTCGTTGCTGGATTCGAACATTTCCGGGGAGGCGATCTTGTGCACATGCACCAGATCCTGCAGGAACTTCAGCGCAGTCCGCATGGCCTCATTGTCAATCGTGGCGGTCTTGCCATCATCGGACATGATCTGCCCGCCGGCCTGCCAGTAATAGGGCAACATGACCTGAGCGGCATTGTTGGTGCCCGGCGCAAAACCCCAGCGCGAGACATTGCCGTTTGCATCGCGCTGGGTCAGCTTGAGGCCGTCCTCGACGATTTCGTCCCATGTCTGAGGCGGATGATCGATGCCGGCTTCGGCCAGCAAGTCGGTGCGGTAGATCAGTGGGCGAATGTCGACGCGCCATGGAATGCCGTAGAATTCATTGTTGAAGCGGACGTCGGTCAACGCCCCTTCGTAGAAATCCTGGTCAAGCGTGGGCCATTGATCGAGATAGTCGGTCAACGGGCGCGGTCCATATTTGCCGCCGCCAATACCCACGAAAGCGTGCAGCCAATACATGTCTGCACAATCGGGCGCGGCACCACCCTGGGCGACCGTCAGCCAGGTGTTGAAGGCAACGGACCAGTTGATGACTTCTACCGAGACATTGATGCCGGTCTGATCGCGGAACTGCGACGTCAGGTTGTCGAACAGATCCTGATAGGCCAGCAGGTCGCCCTGAGGCTGCGCCCAGAATGTGATGTCCTGGGCATTGGCGCCCAGCACGTTGGCGGACATGAGAGCGGCGACCGAAAGGCCAGCCATGGCGCCGCGCAATGCCTTTCGGCGCGCAGTGGCGTTTAATGCGAATTCCATATGTTCCCTCCCAGGGTCATGGCGCCGGCCATGATAGGCTGTCAGGTGCAATCGCCTCCCAACGGAGATCGACGCCTCGGCGCTCTGCCTGCTTATAATGCATGCATTAATGTCCACGTCAATATGATGGCGATTCTTGGAAAACTCCGCAGAAAACCCGAGGTTTGTCAGAGATCAGGACTCGCAAAGCCCTGAACTTCGGGAGATATTTCGCCACAATTTTCTGACTTGCTCATATCAAAGTGTAGTTTTATGTATACGTTATTGAGGTGATCATGCCATTGAGACTTCCCCGTGATACGCAGCTGAGTGCGATAGGCAGCGGACTTGTCCGCCCCGAATCCGTGCTGACCCACAGTTCCGGCCTGCTGTTCTGTTCGGATTGGCACGGCAACGGCGGCATAGCCGTGGTTACGCCGACTGGGGTAGTGCATCGTATTGCGGTTGCCGACACCTCGCTCAACCTGCGCCCCAATGGCATTGCCCTTGAGGCCGGTGGCTCGTTCATCATCGCGCATCTGGGAGCCGAGGACGGCGGTGCGTTCCGGCTGCATCCAGACGGATCGGTCGATCCGGCGCTATTGGCGATCGACGGCACGCCGCTGCCCCCGAGCAATTTCCCGATCCGCGACGCGACCGGCCGCCTTTGGCTGACCGTCTCCACCCGCAAGTCACCGCGTTCGGAAGACTATCGCGCCACAGCAAGCAGCGGCTTCATCGCCGTACAGGACAAAAACGGCGCCCGCATTGTCGCCGATGGGCTGGGCTATGCCAATGAATTGGCCTTCTCCGCCGATGGCCAACATCTCTATGTCAACGAAACTTTCGCCCGCAGGCTGACACGCTACGCGATTGCCGCCGACGCCTCGCTATCGGAACCGACTGTCATCTGGCGCTTCGGGCCAGGCGACTATCCCGATGGCGTCGTGCTCGACGCCGAAGGGCATTTATGGATTACCAGCATCGTCTCCAATCGCGTGATCCGGGTCGCGCCCGATGGTTCGCGAGCCGAGGTCATCGTCGAGGATAGCGATCAGGCCCATCTCGACTGGGCAGAGGCCGCCTATGGGACCAATACCATGGGTCGCCCCCATCTCGATGGCCAACCGGCCAAGACTTTGCGGAACATCTCCTCGCTGGCCTTTGGCGGCCCCGGCCTGCGCCGGGCCCATCTCGGCTGCCTGCTTGGCGACGGCCTCTTCCAATTCGATACGTCTGTGCCGGGTCTCAAACCCCTGCACTATGACCTGGATATTTCCCCTCTTCTCGAAACACTGGACATCGCATGACTCAATCAATCTTCAAGATCGCCGTATTGCCGGGCGATGGTATTGGCCCGGAAGTCGTGACCCCGTGTCTCGAGGTGTTGAACGCCGCGGGCGCCAAGACCGGCGGCTTTGCGCTGGAATGCCAGGATCTCCCCGCTGGAGCACATGAATATCTGCGCAGCGGCAATGCCCTGCCCGGCACCACGCTGGATGGTTGTCGCGCGGCCGATGCCATCCTGCTCGGCGCCATGGGCTGGCCGGAAGTGCGCTATCCCGACGGCACCGAAATCGCTCCTCAACTCGACCTGCGCACCGAGCTGGGCCTATTCGCCGGTATCCGACCGGCTCGCCTCATTCCCGGCATCAGCCCGGTTCTGGCCGATCCGCGCGCCGAAGCGCTCGACTTTGTCATCATCCGTGAGTCCATCGAGGGCCTGTTCGCGCTGCGGGACGAAGGCAAGGTGGTGGATGACCGAGAAGCCCGCGACACTATGGTCATCACCCGGGAAGTCTGCGAACCCCTATTCGACTTCTCATTCGACTATACCCGCAAGCGCAAGGCGCGCGGGGGCAAGGGCATCCTGACCTGTGTGGACAAAGCCAATGTGTTCGCCAGCATGGCCTTCTTCCGCAAGCTCTTCGATGAGCGCCATGCACTCAACAGCGACATCGAGGTCAACCACGCCTATGTCGATGCCACCGCGCTGAACCTGGTGCGCCGCCCCTGGGATTTCGACGTCATGGTCACTGAGAACATGTTCGGGGACATCCTCTCCGATCTGGCGGCCGCGCTGGTGGGCGGCATGGGCTTTGCGCCCTCGGCCGATATCGGCAAGGACCATGCCGTGTTCCAGCCCTGCCACGGCTCGGCCCCTGATATTGCCGGCAAGGGCATGGCCAATCCCACCGCCACTTTCCTTTCCGGCGCCATGATGCTGGAATGGCTGGGCGACAAACACAATAACCAGGCCGCCATCAAGGCCGGCCAGCTGGTCCGCAACGCCGTCGATGCCGCCTTCAAGAATGGCATCCGCCCCTATGAAGTCGGCGGCAAGGACGGCACTGCGGCCATTACCGCCGCAGTTCTGGCGGCACTCGAAACGGCGGAGGCAGCGGCGGCATGACGCCACGATTGCGGCTTTGCACCCTGGGCGCTGGCTATTTCAGCCAGTTCCATTATCGCGCCTGGGCACGGATTGCCGAGGTTGAGCTGGTGGGCATTTGCGATCGAAATGCAGCGGCGGCGCAAAAGGTCGCGGCCGGGTTTCCGCAAGTCCGTATCTATGGCGATCTCGCAACCATGCTCGATGTCGAGCGCCCAGACCTGCTCGATATCATCGTGCCGCCAGCCGGTCACCCCGACGCCATTCGCGCCGCAGCCGAACGCGGGATTGCGATGATCTGCCAGAAGCCGTTCTGCGGGGCTCTGGGGGCGGCCGAGGCAGCCACTGCGCTGGCCGAGCGCCATGAAACGCCTTTGATCGTGCATGAAAACTTCCGCTTTCAGCCCTGGTACGAGCAGCTGGCGCAGGTCCTTGCCAGCGGCCGGCTCGGGCAAATCTATAACGCAACATTCCGCCTGCGCCCCGGTGATGGCCAAGGACCGGATGCCTATCTCGACCGGCAACCCTATTTCCGCGACATGGAGCGCCTGCTGATCCATGAAACCGGCATTCATCTGGTTGACGTCTTCAGATCGCTGTTCGGCGAAGTCGAGGCGGTCTCCGCCCGCCTGCGGCGCCTCAATTCCGCCATCCGGGGAGAGGATGCGGCCTTGGTAACGCTGGAAATGAGCAATGGCACATTGGCGACCCTCGACGCCAACCGCCTGTCAGACCATGCCGCCACCAACAAGCGGCTGACCATGGGCGAAATGCTGATCGAGGCGGAAAACGGCAGTATCAGTCTCGACGGCAATGGAGAAATCCGGCTACGTGACCATGGTGCGTTAACATCGAGCCGCATTGACTACGCCTGGACCGACAACGATTTCGGTGGCGACTGCGTCTATCGCACCCAGGCTGCTGCCGTGGCGGCCATCCAAGGGGGAACCACACCCGTCAATACGGCGCGGGATTACTTGACCAATCTTCGCATCGAGGAAGCCATTTATGCCTCCCACAACCAAGGAAGACGAATTGTCCTCAGTTGAGCCGGAGAGCGTCAGCGAGCGCATGAACCAGGCCGATATTGCCTATAGCCGCCTCAAGAAGCTCATTCTCGATGGCACGCTACCGGCCGGCGCGCAGATGCTTGAGCAGGAAGCGGCCGAACGTCTCGACATGAGCCGTACACCGGTGCGCGAGGCCATGGTCCGGCTGCGCCAGGACGGCATGGTGGAAATCCGCCCGCGTCACGGCATGCGGGTGCTGCCGGTTTCGGCACGCGACATGGCCGATATCTATGAAGTGCTCACCGCGCTGGAAGGCACGGCGGCTGAGGCCGTTGCCCGGCGCGGCCTGTCGGCACGCCCACTCAATGCGCTGCGCGGCGCGGTGACCGATATGGGCAAGGCGCTAGAGGCCGGAGACCTGGCCGCCTGGGCCGAGGCTGACGAGCGCTTTCATTCCCAACTGGTGCAGATGAGCGGCAATACCCGGCTGATCCAGATGGTAGGCCAGCTCTGGGACCAGGCCCATCGCGCCCGCATGCTGACCCTCAAGCTGCGCCCGACCCCGACCAATTCGGTGGCCGAGCATGCCGCTTTGGTCGATGCAATTGCCAGCGGCGATCCGGCAGCGGCGCGCCAGATCCACGAGGATCATCGGCGGCGCGCCGGCACCATGCTGGTCGAATTGCTGGAGCGGCTTGGCCTTAGCCAGCTATGAGCTCAAGCCGGCGCACGGTCTTGCTTTTGACCATCGGGCGGGTGGCCTCGTCGAAAGACAGGAAATGCGCGGAGGCCAAATGGATGTCGAAGGCCGCGGCATCATCATAGATCTCGTAGAGCAGAACTTGCGCCGGGTTGTGCAGGTCGACGCAAATGTCGAACCGGCGGCAGCCCGGTTCCTGAGCAAGCGAGGCTGCGGCATTGGCCAGCATTAGCGGCATGAATTGGGACAAGGCATTGTCGTCGACCAGAAGGTCGACGACAATCACATAGCCCGAAGCTTGAGAATGAGTGGTCATGCGCCGGTCACTTGCTTAAGCATAGTGAAAAAGCCCTTCTTGCGGGCGGTGCTGATCGACCAATCGACCGGTAGGGACTGGAAGCCTTCCTCATAGCCCTCCCGGTTCATGCGGTAGTCGAAATAGCCCCAGGAGACATTTTCGCCGATGGCCGCCGCAAAATTGTTGTCGGGCTGATCGAAGTCGAAATGGTCGTCTTCGTTGATCATCACCGGCATGTCGCGGAATGCCTCCCGCGACCGGTTGAGCCGCGACAGCAGGCGGATGCTGTCGGGGTGATGAGCAACATTACCGTGGAACAGCAGGTAATCGATGCAGCCCATCAGCGCGTCGGTCACCGGCTCGGGCTTGCAGATACTGGTGGAGACCAGGATGCGGCCATTGGGCGTATCGAACCGGCCTTCAGCATGCTGCTGCGCCAATTGCACCAGTTCGTGACAGCGGTCGACATGGATGATGGGTTGGTAATAGGGCAGATCGACTTCATTGCCGATCTCGAGCAGCACATTGCGCGCGCCACGCCCGGCCAGCCAATCGACAATATTGGTCACAGCGGCCTTGACGGCCTGCTCATCGCGGAAAATGCGGGTCTGCTTCCAGTAGAACAGACCAAGGATCACCACCATGCCTAGCCGGTCACACTCGGTGATGACCTTGTCGAGGCGATCCAGCCAGGGTTGTTTCAGCGAACCGTCTGCTTCGAAGGCAGTCAAAATCCAGGGCTGCACGAAGCTATAGCCTTGCGGGCTGCCGCATTGCAGGTTGATACCGACGGCGTCGAGCCCATGCGCCTTGTAGTCCTTGAGGGCGGCGAGGAATTCGTCATTGTTGCGCTGGGCGCTGAACTCACCCATGTCGGGATACATCCAGACGCCGCGCGTAGCAGGGTTCTCGTCGTCGGCCAGCGCCTGCACCATGCGGGAATTGAACAATTGGCCTTCAATTGAGTGGCCCTTCCAGCTTTTGCCCTGATGGGTCGGCGTGCCGTTGATGAGAAACCTGCTGCCCTCGATCGACACGACAGTTTTCGTAGCGCTATCCATAACACCTCCTCATGAACGGATTTAATGTATGCATTAATGCATTTGTTTGATAGATGCAACGTCGAGAATTATCCTGTCATCCGGCATATGCCTAGAAGAGGCCGCCCGCGTCGAAGCCCATAAAAGCGGCAGATGCAATTCCCGACAACCTTGGAATAAAGTCCAACTTGACCAATAATTCGCATTCAATAATGAATGCACTAAATGATAAAATGACGCTGCCAAACGGCGCAAGGAAAGGAAGCATCATGACCACCACGCTTGGGCTGGACAACAAGGCCTTCACCATCAATGGGCAGAAGACCTATCAGGGCGCCTCCTTCCGCGGGCAATCGCTGGAAGGGCTGATGTTCAATTCCCGCATGATTCAGGCAATCTTCGACGACCGTAATCCCGAAACGCGCGCCAAATGGGCCTATCCCGATACGGGGGTCTGGGATGCCGATCGCAATACGGCCGAGTTCTGCGCCATGTTGCCGATCTATCGCAGACATGGCCTGCTTGCGGTCACGGTGGGCCTGCAGGGCGGCGGCTCGGTTTATACCAAGGAAAGCTTCCCCAATGTCGACAACACAGCCTTCAATGCCGACGGCACGCTGCGCACGGACTATTTCGCGCGCCTCGAAAAGGTGATCGACACGGCCGATGCCGCGGGCATGGTGGTCATCGTCAATTATTTCTACTTCGGCCAGGAAAAGCGTTTCGAGGACGACGCGGCCATGTTTGCCGCCGCCACCAATGCGACCGAGTGGCTACTGACCAAGGGCTACAAGAACGTCATGCTCGACGTGAAGAACGAAATCCAGATCGGCGATGGGCTGCTGGCCACCGGTGGCGTGCACAGGATGATCAACCATATCCGCGACGTCTCGGGTTCCGGGCTCCTGATCGGCACCAGCACCTTCCCCATGCCCGAGATCAATCATCTACCCGATGGCAAGTTTTATGATGCCGTCGATTTCCTGATGCCGCATGGCAATAACAGCGAGCCCGATGCCTGGCGCCGGGAACTCGAAATCTTCCTCGCCGACCCTCGCGTTCAGGGCAAGCCGGTGCTTTGCAATGAAGACTCCACCTTCGTCGAAAACCTCGACGTGTCGGCGGAGCTCGGCGTGTCATGGGGCTATTACGACCAAGGCTATGGCTGCGGCATGAGGCACGGCAAGGTGGACTGGCAGTTGCAAGACCGTGAGGCACGGTTCGAGGACCTCAGCGGGTATCAGACGCTGCCGATCAACTGGGGTATCAATACCGCCGACAAGCGCGCCTTCTTTGACCGCGTAAAGGCCCTGTCCGAAGGCAAGGCACAGTAGGGCGATAGCCTATAACCGCGCCTTTGGCGCTCTTGGTCTAGCAGCTTCGGTCTGCGCAAATCTTGCGAACGACCGTATCGAGGCCATCGCGCATGGCCTCGGTCATAGCCAACGCGTATTCGAGCGGCCAGCGGCCTTGAGGGCTACTGGCACGCTCGGACAACATAGCCTCAAGCCGCCCAACTTCGTCATCAAGATGCTGCTGGCGCGCCTCGATATGGGCCGCGACGATGTCGCGCGGCGCCAAATGGGCAAACCGTAGGAAATGCAGAAACGAGCTCTGGAATTTGTCCCTGGCCAAAGGCTCACGCAAGGCGGCGACGAAGCTCTCCCGCCCGGCCTCGGTGATGCGATAAATCTTGCGGCTGGGCTTGCCGACCTGTTCCTGGATCACGAAGGCAACGAGGCCCTTGGCCTTCAGCTTGGCCAGAGCCGGATAGATCGCCCCGATACTGGCATCGGCAAATAATGCGGCTTCGCCCTGGCTGAATTGCCGGCGGATATCGTAGCCGGTCGCATCGCCCTCATAGAGGATCGACAGGCACAATTGTTCAACGGTCAAAGCGCTCTCCTTCCCCGTTGCGTTGGAGGGGTAATGCGGGAACGGCTTCCACCGCCCCCGCATTTGCCGATGCCAGCCTCACTCCGCCGGAGCGGGCAGCGCTGCCGTTTCATCTATCTTTGCAGCGTCCTTCTTTTTGCCGCCGCCGAAAATCCGCATCACGAAGACGAAGAAGATCGGGACGAACAAGACGCTGAGCACGGTTGCCGAGATCATGCCGCCCATCACCGCAGTACCGATAGCGTTCTGGCTGGCGGCGCTGGCGCCAGTGGCGATGGCCAGCGGCACCACGCCCAGGGTAAAGGCCAGTGACGTCATCAGAATGGGCCGGAACCGCAGCTTGGCGGCTTCGATCGTCGCCTGCAGCAAGGGCACGCCCTGTGCCAGCAGATCCTTGGCGAACTCGATGATCAGGATGGCGTTTTTCGCCGACAAGCCGATGATCGTGATCAGCCCGACCTTGAAATAGACGTCGTTGGGCATGTCGCGCATGTAAACCGCGATCACCGATCCCAGGACGCCCAAGGGCACGACGAGCATGACCGAGAGCGGGATCGACCAGCTTTCGTAAAGCGCTGCCAAAAGCAGGAATACGAAGATGACGATCAGCCCAACCAGCATCGGTGCCTGCGAACCCGACTGGATTTCTTCCAGCGACTGGCCGGTCCATTCATAGCCAAAGCCATTGGGCAACTCGCCCACCAGGCGTTCCATTTCGGCGATAGCATCGCCCGAGGAATAGCCAGGAGCTGCCGAGCCACCGATGCGGACGGCCGGATAGCCGTTATAGCCAACCACCTGGGAGGAGCCGCGCTGCCACTCCGCCGTCGCAAAGGACGACAACGGCACCATGCTGCCCGAACTATTGGCAACATTGAGCTTGAGCAGATCTTCGACTTGCATGCGCTGGTCCTGATCGGCCTGCACGGTAACCCGCTGCATGCGGCCGGCATTGGGGAAGTCATTGGCATAGGACGAGCCCAGATTAGACGAGATCGTCGCATTGATCGCCGCAAAGCTCACCCCCAGCGTATTGGCCTTTTCGCGGTCGATCACGAGATTGACCTGGGCCGCCGCCGGCATGCCTTCGATGCGCAGACCTGCCAGAACGGGGCTTTGCGCCGCCGCGGCCATCAATTGATCGCTGCCCGCCATGAGCGCCGCCTGCCCTAGTCCGCCGCGATCCTGCAGCCGGAAGGAGAAGCCGTTCGACGTGCCCAGGCCCTGGATAGCCGGAGGCGACAGCGCAAAGGAAATGGCGTCCTTGAGCTGGAACAGGGCGCCATTGGCCCGGCCGGCAATAGCCTGCGCGGAATTGTTGGCGTTGCGATCTTTCCAGTCCTTGAAAGTGATGAAGGCCAGGCCCGCATTGTCACCGGCGCCAGAGAAACTGAAGCCATTGACGACGATCATGCTCTCGACAGCCTCTTCCTGGCGGAAAATATCCTCCACCTGATTGGAGACTTCGCGGGCACGATTGCTGCTGGCGTCCGTCGGCGCCTGCATGTCGACGATGACAAAACCCTGATCTTCATTGGGCAGGAAGTCGGAGGGAAGCTGCATAAGCCCCCAGCCCAGCCCGACCAGCAGAGCCAGATAGACCACCATGAAGCGGCCTGCCCGGTTAACCAGCCAGCCCACACCCTTGGAATAGCTATTGGTCGTGCTTTTCAGCCCGCGATTGAACCAGCCGAATGGCCCCTTTTTCTCGTGATGGCCCGGCTTTATGGGCTTGAGGAAGGTGGCGCACAGGGCCGGCGTCAGCGACAGGGCCAGGAAGCCCGAGATCAGGATCGACACCACCATGGTGATGCTGAATTGCTGATAGATCACCCCGACCGCGCCGGGAAAGAAAGCCATGGGAACGAACACGGCGGCCAGCACCAGCGTAATGCCGATAATGGCGCCAGTAATCTGCTTCATGGCCTTGCGCGTCGCATCCTTGGGCGACAGGCCCTCTTCGGCCATGATGCGCTCGACATTCTCCACGACCACGATCGCGTCATCCACCAGAATGCCGATCGCCAGCACCATGGCGAACATGGTCAGCACGTTGATTGAAAAGCCAGTCACCAGCATGACGCCGACAGTGCCCAACAGGGCCACCGGCACCACCAGGGTCGGGATCAACGTGTAGCGGAAATTCTGCAGGAAGACGAACATCACGACAAAAACGAGGCCGATGGCCTCGATCAGGGTGTGCAGCACCTTTTCGATCGAGACCTCGACAAAGGGCGAGGTGTCGTAGGGGACGACATATTCAACCCCTGGCGGGAAAAACTCCGCCAATTCCTCCATGCGATGGCGAACCCCTTCCGAAGTCGCCAGGGCATTGCCCGACGGGGACAATTGCACGGCCAAGGCCGCCGCTGGCTTGCCATCGATGCGGGTCGCGAAATTATAGGTCTCGGACCCAACTTCGATCCGCGCAACATCGCGCAGGCGAACCGAGGAGCCATCGGAATTGGCGCGCAGCACAATCGCGCCAAATTCTTCGGGCGTGCGCAATTGCCCGGTGACCAGAACGGTTGCGGACACCTGCTGGCCGATCGGATTTGGCTGTGCGCCGATCCGTCCTGCCGTAACCTGGGCGTTCTGGGCCTGGATGGCGGCCGTCACTTCCTGCGTGCTGAGATTGAGGCTGGTCATCTTGTCGGGATCAACCCAGACACGCATGGCGCGCTGGGAGGCGAACAGTTGCGCCCGGCCGACGCCTTCAACGCGACGGATTTCGCCCAGCACGTTGCGGCTGAGATAATCGCCCAGCCCCACCACGTCGAGCGAGCCGTCGGTGGAGACGAGGCCCACCATCATCAGAAAGCCGCTGCCGGCCTCCTGCACCTGGATGCCCTGTTGCGTGACGATCTGAGGCAGACGCGCTTCGACCCGGCGGACGGCATTCTGCACATCATTGGCGGCCTGGCTCGATTCTGTGCCTGGCTCGAAGGTGACCGTCACCGTCACCGAACCCGAGGAATCCGAGGTGGATTCGAAATACATGGCACCTTCCACGCCATTCATTTCCTCCTCGATAGGCCGGGTCACGCTTTGATACATGTCCTCGGGCGAAGCGCCCGGATAGAGAGCGCTGATCGTGACCTGCGGCGGCGCCACATTGGGGTATTGGGCAATCGGCAGCTGCGGCAGTGCGATAAGACCCGCAAGCATGATGAAGATGGCGACGACCCATGCAAAAATGGGCCGCCCGATGAAGAATTGTGCCATGCGAGAAGGACCTTAGCTTGCAGGAGTTTCAGTGGCCGGGGCCGCAGCGGTCGTTGCCGGCGGGGTCCAGGGTTCAGGGGCAACGGGCGAACCCGGACGGATTTTCTGCACGCCTTCGACCACAACGCGGTCGCCGCTATTGAGGCCGCTTTCGACCACTGAACGCGACCCAATGGAACGGCCGATGGTGACGGTGCGCAATTCCACGACATTGTCCGCGCCAATCACATAGAGCTGGGACTGGCCGCCCGCATCGCGCTGGATGGCTTGCTGAGGCACGGCGAAGGCACCCTTTTCCACGCCTTGATCAAGCAGCACGCGCACATACATGCCCGGCAGCAGATCATCATCGGGATTGGGAATCTCAGCGCGCAGCGTCACCTGTCCGGTGCCGGCATCGACCGCCGCGCCCGAAAACAGCAACCGGCCGGCATGGGCATAGGTAGTGTCATCGTCCATCAGCAGCGTCACGCTGGCTTCGCCGGGCGCTAGACTCGCCAGGCGGCCGTCTTCCAGGGCCTTGCGCAGCCGCAGCATTTCATTGGAGGGCTGGGTGAAGTCGGCATAGACCGGGTCGAGCTGCTGGATGATCGCCAGGTTCTCTCCGCTACCGGCGCTGACGAGCGCGCCTTCGGTGATCAGCGCGCCGCCGATCCGGCCCGAAATCGGCGCCTTTACCTCGGCATATTCGAGATTAAGTTTGGCTTCGGCAACCGCCACTTCGGCCAGCGCGACATCGGCATTGGCCGAGGCTAGCGCGGCTTCCGCCGCATCCGCATTCTGAGCGGTGCCGATATTGCGCTCCTGTGAAGCCAGGGCGCGCGTAGCCTGCTGGCTGGCCTGCAACTGCACGGCCATGGCACGCTCGTAGCTGGCCTGGGCGCTCTCTACCTTCAGCTGGAACGGCACGGGATCGATGCGATAGAGCACGTCGCCTTCGTTGACGAAACTGCCCTGCTCAAAGACGCGTTCAACCACGATGCCGGAGACGCGCGGACGCACCTGGGCAATGCGCGTGGGCGCAATCCGGCCCGGCAATTGGTTGGTAATGGCCAATTGCTCGGGCGCGACTTCGACGAAACTGACCGGCATGGGTGGCGGCGCGCCGGGGGTCTGGGGGGCGCTATTTGACTCGGTGCAGGCCGCAACGAAAGCGAGCAGGCCGATCACAGTCGCAACCTTGGCCAGGGAGCTAATTGCATTCATGGTGATATCCAAACTTTGGGCAGAGCAGATTTTACGGACAAAGAAGGGCCTACCCAGAACCGCCTTGCAGCGGTGGGACAGCCGGAACGAGAGATTTGAAAGATTGGGTTTAGTCTGGCGCGGTGACGTCACCCTGCGTGGTTGCAACACGTTCGATTTCGGCAAGCAGGTCCGCAAATTCCGCCGGCGACCACTTGTGAAAGCCCATCAGATGGAGAGAGCGCAGCCCCTCAAGCGCGAGCATGGCAACCAGCGCGGCACCTGGATTTTCTGAAGTTTCGGCAACTCTAGACAGCGTGCGATCGCAGCTCGTCCGGATCAGCCCCTGCAGATCCTCGTCCTGGGCAAGCGCTGAACACAATTGCAGCGCCACCGGCTCGGCTTCTTCCTTAAGCCAGTCGGCGGCAACGACGATGCGTCCGCGGATCTCGGTGTTTTTCTGTCCGTCCAGAGCAGCGACGGCTTCGTCGATTTTCTTGTCTTCGTTGGAAATCTTGCGTTCGATGATCGCCTTGATCAGGGCATGCTTATTCTTGCAATCATAGAGCACGCTGCCCTTGCTGATCCCAGCCTCAGCGGCTACGGCATCGAGGGTAAGATTTGATGCGCCATCGCGCATGACAACGCGCTCCCCGGCATCGAGGATCCTGTCGAGATCGATTGTTCTGGGACGTGCCATGGCGCTATGCGAGGGGGTTATTGACCAAGTAGTCAGTAACTAGGAACACGCGATGCGCTTATCAAGGGTATGGCCGATCATATTTTTTCGACATGGCCGATTGCAGAATCGGCCCCATTCGCAACACCGGCCCGGCGATAACGCGAGGGCGAGCGTGATCAGCGCTGTGACAAGTTCGGGGCTATAATGACATTCTGATTCCCGTCCCCGAGGTACTAATAATGCTTCTTCGCTTGCTGGGTTTCACATTCATTACCTTGCTCCTGCTGGCCCCGGCCGGCTTTGCGCAGCAGCCGGCGCGTGACCTTTTTGATGCAGTGGACCGCCCGACCGCCGGGCCTTCGATGCCGATCGGCGGCTATGCCCGGGGCTGTATTGCCGGGGCGGTGCAATTGCCGACGGATGGGCCGGGTTGGCAGGCCATGCGGCTGTCACGCGACCGCCGCTGGGGCACGCCCGAGCTTGTGCACTATATAGAGGCGCTTGCCCGCTTAGTGGCGCAGGATGGTTGGCCGGGCCTGCTGGTGGGCGATATGGGACAGCCACGCGGCGGTCCAGCGAAAAGCGGACATGCTTCCCATCAGATCGGCCTTGATGTCGATCTCTGGCTGCAGCCGATGCCAAACTACACGCTCAGCGCTGGCGAGCGTGAAAACCTGTCCGCGGTTTCGGTGCTCAGGAAGGGTACGCGCGATGTCGACCCGGCACGTTTCGGCGAAGCCGAGCGGCTGCTGATCTATCGCGCCGCACAACTGCCGGGTGTTGCGCGTATCTTCGTCGCGCCGGGCATAAAGCGGGCGCTTTGCGAGATCAGGTGGCGGGACCGTAGCTTTCTGCGAAACATCCGCCCGTGGTACGGTCATGACGACCATATCCATGTCAGGCTGGCCTGTCCGGCAGGCGCCTCGTCTTGCGTCGACCAGGACCCGGTACCGGCTGGCGACGGGTGCGGCGCGGAATTGGACTATTGGTTCACCGACGCCCCCTATCAGCCAAGCACCAGCCCACCGGCGGCGCCCCTGACGCTGGACGACCTGCCCAAGGCATGCGCGGCCGTTTTGAGTGCCGATTGAGACCGTCTCGCTCTTGTCTAGACGTCCAAGTCGCGCAAATCTTCGAGAGAGTGGCATCGCCTCAGCGATGCTTAGATGGAGGAGAAAAGCAGTGCTGAAGAATAAGATGATCCTGGCGGCCTCCGCTATGGTTCTGGCGATGGCGGCGCCGGCCAGCGCGCAGACGGTGCTGACAGCCAGCTCCGAGCAGACCACAACCTGGGTCCGCAATTTCAATCCGTTCAATCAGACCTCTGCCCGCGCAACGACCAAGGATTTCATTTACGAGCCGCTGGCGGTCTTCAACCGGCTGGCGGGCAACAAGTGGGAATATCGCCTGGCGGAGAGCTTCGAGCTGGCGGATGACCTCAAATCGATCACCTTCATACTGCGTGACGGGCTCAAATGGTCCGATGGGGAACCCCTCACCGTCGACGACGTGGTGTTCACCTACGACTATCTCAAGAAGTTCCCGGCGCTCGATTTCAACTCGGTGGCGCCGCTAATGGAGTCGGTGGAAAAGGTCGACGAACACACCGTCCGCTTTAACCTCGTGCAGCCCAACTCGCTGATCGCCACAACCATCGTGGCCATGCCGATCGTGCCCGAGCACATCTGGAAGGATGTCGCCGATCCGGTCACTTTCGCCAATGAGACCCCGGTCGGCTCGGGCCCCCTCACCGAGATCAGCCGCTTCACCCCCCAGGTCTATGAGCAGTGCCGCAATCCCAATTATTGGGACGCGGAAAGCCTCAAGGTCGATTGCATGCGGCTGCCCCAGTTGGCCGACAATCCGCAGGTGCTGGCGGCATTGGCCGACGGCACGCTCGATTGGGCGACCAGCTTTATTCCGGACATCGACAATACTTTCGTCGCCAAGGACCCCGAACACAATAAATACTGGTTCCTGCCCTCGAGCCTGGTCGCCTTTACGCTCAACCTCGAAAGCCCCGACGAAAACAACAAAAAGGCCTTCAACGACGTGAATTTCCGCCGCGCGGTCAGCATGCTGATCGACCGGCAGACCATTATCGACATTGCCGGCTATGGCTATCCGGTGATCAACGAAGATCCCTCCATGCTGGGCGAATTCTATAAGGCCTTCGGCAATCCTGAAGTCGCCACCCAGTTCGGCCAATATGGCAAGTTCGACCTCGACGCCGGCGTGGCTCTGCTCGAAACGTCGGGCTATGTCGATAAGAATGGCGACGGTTTCCGCGACAATCCCGACGGCACACCAATCAGCATCGATATCGAAATCCCCAATGGCTGGACCGACTGGATCGACGCCACTCAGATCGCCATCGAGACGTTGAAAGAGGCCGGCCTCGACGTGAAGATGAGCACGCCCGAGGAATCGGTCTGGGCCTCCGATCTGATCGGCGCGAAATACTCGATGTCGCTCAATGCGATAGGATCAGCGGCCAATCCATACTTTCCCTATATTCGCTCGTTCAACCCCGCCGACTTCGGCAAGAGCCGTACCTCGGCCCAACGTTGGACCGATCCTAAAGTGGTCGAAATGCTCAACAAATATACCCAGGTGAAAGACCCCGCCGAGCAGAAGTCGATCATGGATGCGATCCAGCTCAAGGTGGCGGAGGCCATGCCGGTTATCCCGGTTTACAATAGCCCTTCCTTCTACCAGTACAGCACCAAGCGCTTCACCGGCTGGGCCAGTGCAGAAAATCCCATCGTTTCGCCGGTGATTTCCAATGCCAATCCGGGCCGCCTGATCCAGCTGCTGGCGCTCGAACCGGTTGCGCAATAGTCCGCGCTAACGCAAAGGGGGCGCGCTACGGCGCGTCCTCGGATCAAAGCCGTCGAAAACCTGTGGGTTCGCCGCCGCCAAGACGCTTGATGCGCGCGACTGCTTCAGCCAAGGGCTCTATGGCCACCGCCATGTGCCAGCTATTGGCGTGGATGATGTCGGCCTCGTTGATCATTACCGCCACATGGCCACGCCAGAAGACGAGGTCGCCGCGGCGCAGCGCTTCGATCGGCGCGCCCATGGCCGCCTGCTGGTCGCTATCACGCGGACAGGCCCGGCCGCTGGCGTAAAGCGCCTGCTGCACCAGCCCGGAACAATCGAGCCCCAGGCTCTCGCGCCCACCCCATTGATAGGGCGTGCCGACGAATTGCTCGGCGACCGCCACATAGTCTGGCTCCGCTTGGTCGATCGGCGCGAGATGTTCCTGCACAAACCAGCCTGCCACCGTCTTCACGAAACGGCCCTCTTGCTCCCCGGCGGCAATCACCGCGTTCATCGAATAGAGCCCGGCTGTCGGGGCCTTTATGCTGGGCGCACTGAAGGCATAGGTGCGGAGCGCCCGCACGCGATGGGTCGACGGCGCGGACGGTGAACCTAGGGCGCCGGCTTCGACATAGCCGACATAGCGGTCACGCACTGCCTGTCCGAAAGCCCAGCCATCCGCCTCGTCCAGCACTTCGAAAAGTTCACCGAACAGCAATTGATCAAGCTGTTCAGCACCAGCCGATGGCGCACGGCGCAGGGCGGCCGTGGGCAAGACCGTCTGGCGCATGGTCGTATCGATATAGCGATCAGCCGGAACGATCCCTTCGAGCGACCGGGCGGCGATTCCGTCGCGGGCCAGGGTCAGGCGGGGATCAGGCAAAGCGGACCTTCAGCGCGGCATAGGAGGGGTTTGGCATGCCGGAACGCTAGCTCAACACGCACGATCTGTCACCCGCTCACGCTGGACTAGCAGCGATCATTCAGGAGTGGGAACCGGCATTTTTTTTCGGATGCGTCGATTTCCCTCCCGCTCGCTCGTCGTCAAAGCAAAGAAGAGGAGATCCCAATGCTGAGACGCACCTTCCTATCGCTGACCGCCGCGCTGGCCCCGCTCATGGCGCTGCCTGCGCTCGCCCAACAATCCGACCAAGCTGCACAAGGAGCCACCATGTTGCCCGCCCCCTCGAAATCCGGTTACGCCCCCGTCAACGGCGTCGAAGTTTATTACGCCATCTATGGTGAGGGTGACCCCCTCGTCCTGCTGCATGGCGGATTGGCCAATATCGACATGTTCGGTCCCAATGTCGCCCTGCTGGCCGAGGGCCATCAGGTCATCGCCATCGACCTGCAGGGGCATGGACATACCCTGCCCTTCGACCGCCCGATGAGCTATGAAGCCATGGCTGACGACGTCGCCGGCGTTATCCAATATCTTGGCTTCGAGAAAGCGGACCTTATGGGATATTCGCTCGGCGCGGGGACTGCCCTGCGGGTAGCGATCCAGCATCCGGGCCTGGTGGACAAGCTGATCGTCGTCTCCGCTCCCTACGCCTGGGCGGGCTGGCACGACTATAACCAGCAGGGCATGCGCTCGATGACACCGGACATGGCCGAAGGCATGAAAGGGACCCCGCTCTATGAATCTTACGCGGCTGTCGCGCCCGATGTGAACAATTTCCCGGTCCTGATCGAGAAGGTCACGGCGATGATGATGAACGACTACGATTGGTCCGCCGAGGTCAAGCAGATCAAAGCGCCGACACTTCTCATGTTCGCCGATTGGGACGCCGTACGCACCAGCCACGTCGCCAGCTTTTTCGAACTGCTCGGAGGCGGTTTGCAGGACGCGCTATGGGACGGCTCGGGCATGAATGCCAACCGCCTGGCCATCATCCCCAACGCCACCCACTACACTATCTTCGCCGATACACGACCTGGCGAAGCAGCCATCGCCTTCCTCGATGCACCGGCACAATAGATCGTCGGCGGCGCAGCAAAGGTCCGGCTCCGCCGGGCCTTTTCGGTGCTTAACGAAGGCGGCTAGAGATAAGGCCGGCCTGCACCGCGCTGGAGCCGTGTGACGATCCTGCAGCAAACGGTGTGTTGACAGTTCTGAGGTACGTCCCTTAATGCATCTACCATACAAGAATGCCGGTGGGGATGATGGCGGAAACGCTTCTCGATGAGCTGCGCGGGATCAAAATGCCGGACATTTTATCCGGTGCTTCCGCACGTCCCGAGATCGCGACCGTCACGCAGGAATTCGCGGCCTCTGGCGTGGCTTTTGTGACGTCGAACAGGGCATTGCAGAAGCGCTACTATGATGCGACGAGTGAGCTTTTTGCCTGTATCAAGCCGATGGCAGGTCTATCGCCCATCCTACAGGAAGGCGGCATCTATTTTGGCTGCTGGCTGGAAAGCACCGGCACGATCAATGCCGAACTACTATCGCGCTTCATTCCGTCGGTCAGCCAATCGACCTATGCTTCATTCGCGGAGTTCCAGCGCGAAGATGGCCTGCTCCCCTATAAGGTAACGGCCGACGGACCGGTTTTCTCGCAGATTCAGCTCGTCACCCCGTTGGCGCGATGCGTCTGGAACCACTATGCACTCAATGGGGAGGATCGGGATTTCCTGACGCGCATGTATCGCGCCATGTCGGCCTATGACGCCTGGATCGCGCAATATCGGGACACGCGCGGCAGCGGCGCCGTAGAGGCCTTCTGCGCCTTCGATACCGGCCATGATCTTTCCGCCCGCTTCTGGCATGTCCCGGATTCACCGGCCGGCAATGACCCAACTGCCTATCGTGCCGACAATCCCATCCTGCCCCTGATCGCCCCCGACCTGACCGCGAACATCATCTGCCAGCGCTTCTACCTGGCGCGGATAGCCGAGGAGCTCGGCGAGGATGGCACGCCCTGGCGTGAAAAGGCCGAAACCAGCCTCAAGGCTCTCTTTGAGCAATGCTACGACGCGGAGGATGGCTTCTTTTACGATCGCGACCGCAATGGGCGCCTGGTCAAAGTTCAGTCGGACGTGCTGTTGCGGGTGCTCGCCTGTGAAGTGGGCGATGACGCCTTTTTCGCCGAAGCGCTGCAGCGCTATCTGCTCAACACGCGCAAGTTTTTCGCCAAGTATCCGTTCACATCGCTGGCGCTGGATGACCCGCGGTTCGATCCAGCCTTCGATTACAACAGCTGGTGCGGACCGAGCAATTTCCTGTCGCTGATCAGGGCTCCACATGCCTTCGAGCATCACGGTCGTCACGTTGAGTTGACCTGGGTCTTTTACCCCATCCTGTCGTCGCTGAGCCGTTCCACCCGATTTTCGCAGACCGTGCATCCCTCTACGGGCCGAGACGGATTTACCGAGACCTATTCGCCCTCGATCCTCTGCATGCTTGATTTCGTCGAGCGTCTTTGCGGCATCCTGCCCCGTCCAGATGGCACGCTGTGGTTTACCGGCCTTGTGCCCTACCAGATCGATCACCGCGACGACGCCCACGAAACGGCCTATAGCCGGCGCATCGACGGAAATCTCTTCGAGCTGGTCAATACCAGCGAGCGGTCGACGGCCTATCGCAACGGCGAACAGCTTTATGACGCACCCAAGGGCGTGCGGCTGATCACGACGCGAGATGGCCAGGTCACATCCTTGATCGGCATGAGTGTCGAGCCGGTCACCGGAGTCGTCAATACATCATCCGGCGGCCTGCCCTTCCGGGCGGCTGCAAACGAAGTTCTGACTTTGCAGAACGGCGTTTTTAGAGTTTCGAGCGCTCCGGGGCTGGTGCCACCCAGCTTCTAGCGAATGGCAAGTTTGCCGCAGCGCAAGCGGCACTGGCGGGTGCACCAAATGCACCGATCTGAGGTACGTAGCTCAAGGGAGATTGGAATGAGCTTGAATAGACGTCGGTTTCTCAGCGCAGCGGCTGCCGCTGCCGGGTCCACAGCCCTGTTCCCGGCACTGGGTCAGAGCGCTTTTGCTCAGGATCGCAATATCCGCCATTTCTGGTGGGGCAATCCCGAGCGGGACAAGCGCACATTCGAAGTCATCCGCATCTTCAACGAGAAGAATCCGGGCATTGTGGTTACCGGCGAAACGCTCGGCTCAGCGGATTATTTCACGCGCCTCACGACCCAAATTGCCGGCCGCAACATGGCCGATGCCATCCAGATGGGTTATGGCGTGATGTTTGAGTATATCGATCGCGGCGCTATCCTGCCGCTCGACGACTATATTGGCGGCGCCCTCGACATTTCGAAAATGGACGAAAGCGCCATTTCAGCTGGCCGCGTCGATGGCAAGCTCTACGCACTCTCCATCGGCGCCAATTCGCATGTCTCGATCTACAATACGCGGCTCTTCCAGGAAGCCGGCATTGAATTCGATCCATTCGGCTGGACGTATGATGATCTCAAGCGCATTGCCGCCGAAGTAAAGGCCGCAACCGGCGTTTTCGGTTCTGATGACGGCACGGCCGATTACCAGCTGTTTTCGGACTACGTGCACCAGCGCGGCGAACGTCTCTTCACCGATGAAGGCAATTTCGGCGCTTCGCCGGAAATCATCGCCGATTATTTCGCGATCTGGACTGATATGCGCACGGAAGGCTCGCTGCCTCCAGGTCAGGTCTCGGCTGGCCTGGTCAATGCCGAAATCTCCAACTGGGGCATCGTCACTGGACAAACTGCGATGTCCTACGCCTGGAGCAATCAATTGGTGGGCGTGCAAAACCTCATCCAGGACAAGCTCGGCGCCGCCATGTTCCCCAATACACCAGAGATGATCCCCGGCTCGATCATCCAGCCGAGCCAGTTCATCTGCCTCAGCCGCGACACCGTCGATGCCGAGGCGGCCGTCGGCTATATGAGCGCCTTCGTCAATGATCCCGATATGACGGCAGTGCTCGGCCTCGAGCGCGGCATTCCGGCCAATTCGGACGTCCGGGCCGCTTTGCAGCCCAAGCTGACCGAAATCGAGGCCACCTCGGTCGCCTTCTTTGACGGCATCCAGGGCAAGACCATGGACTTGCTGCCCCCGCCGCCCAATGGCGCGCAGGAAATCGAGGCCATGTTCGAACGCGTAGCCGTGGCCGTCCTGCTCGATCAGGGTTCCGTGCAGGATGTCGCCAGCCAGATCGCCCGCGAGGCCGAAGGCATTCGCCGCCGTAGCCGCTAAGGCCAAACCATGGCCCGCCGGGCGTCCCGGCGGGCAGATGCTTGTTTTAAAGGATGATCGCGATGTCGTTCCAATCCAGGCTTCGCCGCAGCATGCCGGGCTATGTATTCCTCACGCCCTGGCTGATCGGCTTCTTCCTGCTCTCGATTTTCCCGATCCTGGCATCGCTCTACCTCTCATTTACCGACTACGACACGGTGCGCGCGCCTGAATGGATCGGCCTCGAAAACTATCAATACATGTTCGAGTTCGACTACCGCTTCTGGCAGTCGCTCAAGGTGACATTCCTCTTCGTTTTTCTCTCCGTGCCGGCCAAGCTGATCTTCGCACTGATCGTTGCCATGGTGCTCGACAAGGGCATCCGCGCTGTGGGCTGGTATCGCGCGCTGTTTTACCTGCCCTCGATTCTGGGCGGTTCGATCGCCGTGGCCATCCTTTGGCGGCAATTGTTCAATGCCGACGGAGTAATCAATTCGGCGCTCAGGGTTTTCGGCATTCAGGGGCCCTATTGGTTGAGCGACCCGAGCTATTCGCTCTATACGCTGGTGGTCCTGGCCGTCTGGCAGTTCGGCTCGCCCATGCTGATTTTCCTGGCAGGGCTCCGCGCCATTCCGCAGGATCTCTACGAGGCCGCCGAAATCGACGCTGCAACCCCGGCGCGCAAATTCTTCGCCATTACCGTGCCCATGCTGGCGCCCGTGATCTTCTTCAATCTGGTGCTGCAGATGATCGAGGCCTTCAAGTCCTTCTCCGGCGCCTTCATCATCTCTGGCGGCACCGGAGCGCCACTCGATAGCCTGCTGTTCTTCACGGTCTATCTGTTCAGTGAAGCTTTCTCCTATTTCCGCATGGGCTATGCCTCGGCGCTGGGCTGGGTGCTGCTGATCATCATCGCCGTGTTCACGGCCATCGCCTTCTGGACCTCAAAATATTGGGTCCACTACGAAAACGAGAGGGGCTGACATGACCGACGCCACTTCCGCTCAACTGGCTGCGCCCGTCGCTCTCGCCGCGCAGATGCGTGCAGAAAAAACGCGCCGCAACCGGCGCGCCGCCATCCTCAAGCACATTTTCCTCATCGCGGCCTGTTTCGTGATGATCTACCCGCTGCTCTGGATGATCGCGAGTTCGCTCAAGCCCAATAACGAGATTTTCGGCCAACTCTCGCTGATCCCGAGCGATCCGCAATGGAACAATTACACGAGGGGCTGGAACGCCCTGCCCGTGAGCTTCACCAACTTCTTCTGGAATTCGAGCATCATCACGGTGCTGAGCGTCATCGGCAATGTGCTCTCGTGCTCCTTTGCCGCCTATGCCTTCGCCCGGCTCGAATTTTCCGGCAAGACTATCTGGTTCGCGCTGATGATGATGACGCTGATGATCCCCTATCACGTCGTGCTCATCCCGCAGTATCTGACCTTCCTGCAACTGGGCTGGGTCAACACCTATCTGCCGCTGGTCGTGCCGCGTTTCCTCGCATCGGACGCCTTTTTCATCTTCCTGATGATCCAGTTCTTCCGCCAATTGCCGCGCGAACTGGACGAGGCCGCGATGATCGATGGCTGTTCGCCCTTCAAGATCTATTGGGCGATCATCCTCCCGCTCTCGTTGCCCGCGATGACGACAGCCGCGATCTTCTCCTTCATCTGGACCTGGGAGGATTTCCTGGGGCCGCTCGTCTATCTCAACGATATCAAGGATTACACAGTGCCCTTGGCGCTGCGCATGTTCCTCAGTCAGGACAGTGTTTCCGAATATGGCCAGATGTTCGCTATGTCGGTGCTCTCCATCCTGCCCATCATCATTTTCTTCGTCATTTTCCAGCGCTTCATCATTCGTGGCATCGCCATGAGCGGCATGAAGTGATTGGCCCGGCACATTAGGAGAAACAAATGGCCTCTGTAACGCTTAGCCAGGTCAAGAAAAACTACGGCAAGGTGCCGGTCATTCACGGCATCGACCTCGAGATCAAGTCCGGCGAATTCATGGTCCTGGTGGGCCCGTCGGGCTGCGGCAAATCCACATTGCTGCGCATGATTGCCGGGCTTGAAGACATTGATGACGGCACCATTTCCATCGGCGACCGCGTGGTCAACGATCTCGGCGCGTCACAGCGCAATCTCTCGATGGTCTTCCAGTCCTATGCGCTCTATCCGCATATGAGCGTGCGCAAGAACCTTGCTTTCGGCCTCTCCAACCTCAAGATGGACAAGGCCGAGATCGAACGCCGTGTCGCCGAGGCTGCGCGCATCCTGCAGATCGAGCCGCTGCTTGAGCGCAAGCCGCGCCAGCTTTCGGGTGGACAGAAGCAGCGCGTTGCAATCGGCCGCGCCATCGTGAGAGAGCCGCAGCTTTTCCTCTTCGATGAGCCGCTCTCCAACCTCGATGCCGAATTGCGCGTGCAGATGCGCGTGGAACTGGCCGGGCTCTATCAGCGCCTCGGCACGACGATGATCTATGTTACACATGACCAGACTGAAGCCATGACCATGGCAACGCGCATCGTCGTGCTGAGCAAGGGGCATATCGAGCAGGTCGGGACGCCTTACGAGCTCTACAATTTCCCCCGCAACACGTTCGTCGCGACCTTTATCGGCTCGCCCAAGATGAACATGCTCGAAGCGGTGGCCAAGGGGAGCACCGCCTCGCTCGAGGGCCTGGGTGATCTGCAGATGCCGGCCGGCATCACCGCGAACAGCCGGGTCAGCATCGGGGTACGGCCCGAGCAGTTCATCCTTGGCGCGGGGGGCGATCTTGCGCTGCAGGGGACGGTAACCCTGGTGGAATATCTGGGAAGCGAAGTGTTCATCTATGTTCGGCTGGGTAATGGACAGGTTGTGCTCGTGCAGGGCGCGGGCAATTCCAAGATCGCCAATGGCGAAGCGGTGACCTTGTCGATCTCCGCCGAGCAGGCCCATTATTTCGATGCCGAAGGCCATCGCCTGGGCCCAGCCGGCTGAGGCTATCGCCGGGGCCTCCAGGCGGACTGCCATCACAATCCACGCCGAGCTTGCCAATCGGGCCCGGTAAGACCAATCTCTGCTTGGCAGGACGTTAGTGCGTTCCGGTCTGGGGGATTCTCAATCATGATCATAAACGATGGTGCTATCGGGGCCGGCAGGATGAGTGCAGAAGCTCGGCCCAGACTGATGAACCGCCGATCGTTCCTAGCCGGTTCGGCGGCTGCACTCGGCGCGGTCGGACTTGCCGGTTGCGCAACCTCCGGCGGCATGAGCCTTGCCGAGGCAGAGCGGGTCTATGGGCCGCTCCCCAATGAGCGTTTCCCGATCCCCGCGGTCAATATCAGCAAGATCAATCCGAAATATCTTCGCCGCACAGTGCGCTACGATTCCGATGAAGCAGTCGGCACGATCATCATCGACCCCCGCCACTACTATGTTTACCGCATCGAAGGTGGCGGATATGCCACCCGTTATGGCGCCAATGTCGGCCGCGCCGGATTCCTGTGGAGCGGCGATGCCTATATCGGGCGCAAGGCCGAATGGCCGGTCTGGACGCCGCCCAAGGAGATGATCCTGCGGCAGCCAGAAGCCGCCCCCTATGCCGGCGGCATGCCGCCGGGGCTGAACAATCCGCTCGGCGCGCGGACGCTCTATCTCTATCAGAACGGCGTCTATACGCTCTATACCATCTACAGCACGATCATGCCCGAGACGATCGGGAAAGGCATTTCAAGCGGCTGTATCGGCCTGCTCACCCAGGACATGGTCCATCTCTATAATCAGACGCCGGTCAACACGAAAGTGGTCGTCCTTCCGGCCTAGGCTCAATCGACATTCAGATTGAGGTCAAGCTGCGAGAGCCCAATCTACCTCCTCAAAGAAGGGAAACCGGATTGCGGCGCCCCGCCAGTGTTACCCGCTCGCGTGATGGCAGGCGGTCAGGAGAGCCGGATCGGGTCCCCGCGCCATCAAGGCGGGGGCCTCCCTTGCGCAGTGTTCTGTGGCTTTCCAGCAGCGTGTGCGGAAGCGGCAGCCGCTCGGCGGATTGGAAGGGCTCGGCAGGTCCCCTTGCAGCACGATGCGGTTGCGCTTGCCGCGCTGGGTCGGATCGGGCGTCGGCACTGCCGAGAGCAGCGCCTGGGTATAAGGATGGCGAGGCGTCGAGAAGATGGTTTTGGTCGGACCTGTCTCGATGATGCGGCCTAGATACATGACCATGACTCGGTCGGACACGTGCCGCACCACGGCCAGGTCATGCGCCACGAAGAGCATGGCCAGATTGCGTTCGCGGCGCAGGCGGGCGAGCAGATTGATAACCTGCGCCTGCACCGAAACGTCGAGCGCCGAAACCGGCTCGTCGCAGATCAGCAGCGAGGGATTTAGGGCCAGTGCCCGGGCAATTCCGAGCCGCTGGCGCTGCCCGCCCGAGAATTCTCCGGGATAACGCAAAGCATGCTCAGGGCGCAGGCCCACGGCTTCCAGCAGCCGCGCGATCTCGGACGACCATTCGGCCCTGGGCAGAACGTCGCGATGCAGCGCCCAGGGCTCGGAAAGCAACCGATCGACCCGCATGCGCGGATTGAGCGATTGATAGGGATCCTGGAATACGACCTGCATTTTGCGCCGCATGGTGCGCAACTCAGCGCCCCTGGCGGTGGCGATGTCGATCCCATCGAGCATGGCATGGCCGGAGGTCGCCGCGTTGAGGCGCAGCAGGGTGCGCACAAGGCTGGTCTTGCCACAGCCGCTCTCGCCGACCAGACCCAGCGTCTCGCCCTGGGCAATGGAAAAACTGACGCCATCCACGGCGCGAACAGGCGTATTGCCCGCGCCGAAATGCTTGCTGAGATCTCTGACATCGAGCAGGGGAGCGGTCATGTGGCAGGTCCGGGAAAATGGCAGGCGACCAGCCGGCCGGGTCCGGCGCCCTCAAGCGTGGGCACGATATCGGCGCAGACTTGCTGCGCACGCGGACAACGGGTGCGGAAGGCACAACCTGAGGGCAAGGCGGCCGGATTGGGTGCGGAGCCAGGGATGGGGACGAGGTCGGCCGTTTCCACGTCGACGCGCGGTTGGGAGGCGAGCAAGCCGATGCTGTAGGGGTGGCGCGGATCGGCGAAGAGTTCGAAGACCGAGGCTTGCTCGACGATGCGTCCGGCATACATGACGGCAACGCGGTCAGCCAATTCTGCCACGACACCCAGGTCGTGCGTAATGAAGATCATCCCGGCTCCGCTGCGCTTGCGGATCGTATCGAGCAGATCGACGATCTGGGCCTGAATGGTGACATCTAGCGCAGTAGTCGGCTCGTCGGCGATGATGATATCGGGCTCCAGCGCCACGGCCATGGCGATCATGATGCGCTGGCGCATGCCACCTGAGAATTCGTGCGGATACTGCCGGGCACGCCGCACGGCGTCGGGAATGCCAACCGCATTGAGGAGGTCCACCACGGCCGCCTCGATGTCGCCGCCAGCGGTCTTGCGATGGATGCGGAACATCTCGCCGATTTGCCAGCCAACGGTATAAACCGGATTTAGTGCGGCCAGTGCATCCTGGAAGATCAGGGCAATACGCTCGCCGCAGATCGCACGGCGCCGGGGCGCCGTCAGCGATAGCAGATCGGTGCCATCAAAGCTGATCGAACCGCCATCCACCGAGCCAGGTGGATTGGGCACCAGATCCATGATCGCCGAGGCGGTGACCGATTTGCCCGAGCCGCTTTCGCCCAGCAGCGCCAGCACTTCGCCGCGCTCGAGCGAAAAGGACACCCCGCTCAGCGCCTGAATACGGCCGGAAGCAGTCTCGAAGCTGACGGCGAGGTCTTGAATGTCGAGGAGGCTCATTGGCGCTTCCTCCGCACCAGGCGCCAATGTTGGCTGGGATCGTTGACGATGCGGAACCAGTTGGCCAGGAGATTGAAGCTCATGGTAGTGAGCATGACGGCAAGCCCCGGAAAGAAGCCCAGCCACCAGGCCGAGGACAGATAGCCCTGGCCCTGGGCGATCATCAGGCCCCAACTGACGGCGGGCGGCTGCACGCCGAGGCCGAGATAGGAGAGGCCGGATTCAAACAACATGACCATGGCCACATTGACCGAGGCCAAGGTCAGCATGGTAGGGGCGACGATGGGCAGGATGTGGTTGCGGATAATCCAGAATGGGCCGCCACCAAAGACGCGCGCTGCGTCGACAAACAGGCGCTCGCGCACTTCGAGCGTCTCGGCGCGGGCGACGCGGATGTAGGAGGGCATGCGGGTGATGGCGAGGACGATGACCAGGTTGGTGACGCTGGGGCCGAATAGGTAGAGCCCTACCAAAGCCACGAGCAGGGTCGGAAACCCCATGATGATATCGGAAGCGCGCATGATGGCCGCACCGATGAGGCCACCAAAATACCCCGCAACGAGACCCAGCACGGTGCCCAGGATGACGCTGAGCAGCACGGTGACCAGAGCAATGCCGATGGAAGTCAGCGCCGCCTCGGCTAATCGCGCCATGAGCGGCCGGCCCAGGGCATCGGCGCCGAACCAGAGGCGCCAGTCAAAGGACAGGTCGAAAGGCGGCAGGTTGCGCGCTTTGAGATCGATGCGCGCGCCGGCGAAAATGCCGCTGGTATTGGCGATTATCAGCAGCAACACGAGGATCAACCAGATGACCGAGCAAAGCGCCATCGGATCGGCGATCAGCGCTCGGGTCAGCCAGGCGAGACGAGCGGTTTTGCGCGGCATCGTCGTGGATACGTCGGTCATTCCACCTTCACCCGCGGATCAATGGCGGCATAGAGCATGTCAACCAGGATATTGATGAGGAAGATGACCACGGCCACGGCGAAGATCGAACTTTGCACGATGGCAAAATCGCGCCGCAGGATGCCGTCGATCAGGAGCTTGCCAACGCCGGGGAAGCCGAACACGACTTCCACGACGCCACCGCCACCGGCAAACTGGGCGGCAAGATCGCCGGTTACCGTGACAGCCGGTAGGAGGGCGTTGCGCAGGGCATGGACGAAACCCACCCTGCCCTCCATGGCGCCCTTAGCCCGCGCCGTGCGCACATAGCTGGCATTGAGCGCCTCGATCATCGAGCCGCGGATGATTTGCACCAGCATGCCGAAGGGACGCGCCATGAGACAGACGACCGGCAGGACCCAATAGGCCGGCCCACCGAAACCCGATGTCGGCAGCAGGCGCAGATTGACGGCGAAGACCAGCACGCACATCAGGCCCAGCCAGAAGTCGGGCACGCTGGCGGCAGCCTGACTGACCACGTTAATGAAGCGATCGACGGCACTACCGGGCCGGGCAGCGGCGATGACACCGACGACGACAGAGAGTGCAAAGGCCAAAGCCAGGGCGATGGCGCCGAGCGCCAGTGTCTTGGGCAGCGCCTCGAGCACGACAGCCATTGCCGGGCGGTTGTGCCAGAGCGAAGCGCCGAAATCGAGCCGCAGCAGATTGACGAAAAACTCGAAGAACTGCGCGACAACGGGGCGATCGAGACCAAGCTGAGCGCGCATAGCGTCGCGAGCGGCCCGGGAGGCGTCGACCGGCAGATAGAGATCGACGGGATCACCGGTGAGGCGAACCAGAAAGAAGGTCGCCGTCATGAGCGCTAGAAGGGCGAGTGCGGCGAGCGTGGTGCGCCTGAGCAGGAAAATGGGGGCCATGGCCTTGCAGTTTCATAACGGGCCCGCCGCCCTTGCGGCCGGCGAACCCATTGGGAGACGATTACTTGTAGCTCATCGTGGCCAGCTTGATCTCGTTGCCGGCCTGCACGTCGGGCACATAATTGAGGTCGGGCGAGACGCGGGCAATGGTCACCATATGGAAGAGCGGCACGATATTGATGGCGTCCACCGCGATATAATTGAAGGCCTGCCGGAACAGGGATTGGCGCTCGTCACCGGTGGCGGCCGAGGCATCCGCGATCAGCTTGTCGAGGGCCGGATCGGCAATGGTGGACGTATTGCCGCCCGAGGTGAAACGGTTGGGCAGGGTGAAGACGGCATCACCCTCGGTATTGTCGATCTGGGTTTGCAGCGCGGAAGGCGGACGATCTGCCGGGAAGGGCCCGATCAGTTTTTCCAGCCAGGGCGTGGTTTCCATCATCTCCAGGCGAACATTGAAGCCCACATCGAGCAACATGGCCTGGATGGCTTCCATGCTTTCGGACGAGTTGGGATAGATGCCAATACGGCCGTAGAGCACGATCTCGGTATCGACGGCTGTACCGGCGGCGCGCGCCTCCTCAAGTAGCGAACGGGCTTTGTCCGGATCGTAGGGCCAAACCGCGATATCGGGATTGTAGCCGAACACCGACGGCAGCACGACCTGCATGGCCTTTTGCGCATCCTGATGGAAGATGGTGCCGATCAGCCCGTCGCGATCGATGGCCAGGTTCAGGGCCTCGCGGACCCGCTTGTCGTCGAGCGGGGCAATGGACTGGTCAATGCGCAGCAGCGAGGTTTCGGCATTGGGGAAGGCGTGATCGTTTGCGCTGGTCGCATCCTGTGGCGCAATTTCATAGGCGATCTGGGCCTCGCCCGTATCGACCATGGCCGCGCGTACGGCTGATTCAGCGCGCCAGGTGATTGTCGCGTTGGCAATTGCCGGCTTGTCGCCCCAGTAGCCGTCATAGGAAACCAGCTGCACATTCTGCCCGGCATTCCAGGCAGCCAAGCTGTAGGGTCCGGTGCCGATCGGTTCGCGTGTCTTGGCATCGGCTGGCGTCGAAGGCGCACCAATATCGAGTGTCGACAGCTTGTTGGGCAGGATGGGCTCGACGGTCCCAGTCTTGATGCGAATGGTCTGGGCATCGACGACTTCGGGAGTAAAGACATTGCCGCTGAGCGTTGCAAGGCCCACTTCGCAGGCGAGATCGGCATTGCCGGCGCGGGTCAGCGCAGCGGCGACGGCCGCGGCATCAAAGGGGGTGCCGTCGTGGAAGGTTACGCCTTCGCGCAGCTTGAATTCCCAGGTCAATTCATCGACCTGCCGCCATTCCGTAGCCAGGCTTGGTACGACTTCGCCATTGGCCGGGTCGAGATTGACCAGTGTCTCGGTGACATTGTTGCGCAGAATACGCGCATTGTTGGAGAGGTCGGTATCACACGGGTCGAGCGACTTGGGCTCATCGGTGACAACAATGGTGATAGAGTCTGATTGCGCAAAAGCTGGCGCGATCAGCGCCGTGCCCAGCAGCAAAACAAGCGCGCTCCGGTGGAGCGTCGTGGAATGCAGCATGAATATCCTCCCTATACCGAGGATCGCGGATGGATTAGTTTCAAATGCGACATCGGTTTACGGCACACACACCATATCGGAAACACAATGTCAATCTTAGTTCCAAATAGGGCATTTTAGTTTCATGAATGAACTTCGTCACGGATCGCCAGTCGTTGAGAAGACCGCCCACCTCCTCAGCGCAATTGCGGAAGCCAAGGACGGCATATCGCTCGGGGAACTCGTGGAACAACTTGGGACAGCCCGATCGACGGTCTATCGCATTCTCAATTCACTGGCGGCACATGGGCTTGTCGCCAAGGCAAATGGCAGCGCAACCTACGAACTTGGACCGCGCTTCATTGAGTTGGCCCGCCGCATCTCTCCCAGCGCCGATCGCGCGACGCTGGTGGAAGCAGCACGGCCACTCCTGCAATCGGCAAGCGATAGCGTTCGCGAATCGTTCAAGCTATCGGCGCCGGAAGGCGATGAAATGCTGACCATCCTCGCCACGACTAGTCCAGCCGAATATGCCTTGACCATCCGCGTCGGAAGCCGCTCACCAAAACACGTCGGCGCCGCAGGCAAGCTGGCCCTTGCCTATGCGCCGCCAGAGGCCGTCGCCGATTACGCCAGCAGAGGCCTGGTGGCCCGCACACCGCACACAATCACCGATCCGGACGCCCTGAACGACGAATTGCGGCGCATCCGAGATGAAGGCTATGCCGAGGACAACCAAGAATCGAGTCACGGCCTACGGGCGCTGGCCGCACCCGTTTTCGATGCAACCGGCAGCCTGGTCGCCTGCGTGAGCTCGCCCTTCATCGGCGATGCCACGCCCGACCGGAAGCGCGCCATCCGCAAAGAAGTGACAGAGGCCGCCACGACGCTGACGCGATTAATCGGCGGCACCACAAATTCCAAATAAGGAACTATAAATCCACTATTGAACTTTAATGCGCTTCCCTGTTATGTCGCGGGCAACCACAGGAGGAGCGCATGACGACTCTGAGCGCCGAAACCATCGCCAAGCTGAAAACCACCAATTCGGCGACCTTGAGCACGCTGCTGCTCAAGCGCGGCCTACGCAACACTGCTGTTCGTGGCGTCCGGCCTTTGCGCAACGACCAGCCGCCAATGGTCGGCCCGGCCCTGACGGTGCGTTATATTCCGGCACGCGAGGACATCGATGGTTCGGAATACAGCTCGAGCCCCGACAATTTCCAGCGCAAGGCGATCGACACGATCGAGGCCGGCCATGTGCTCGTTCTGGACTGCCGAAACATGCCTGACATTGCCGGCATCGGTGCCGTCCTGATGCGCCGCCTGATCTACCGGAAGGTGGAGGGGGTTGTTCTCGATGGCGGCGTTCGTGACTCGATGGACATAGCGGCGCTCGGCCTACCCACTTTCTGCACCGGCGCCGCTGCGCCTGCCAATCTTGTCGCACACCATGCGTCGGACATGAACCAGCCTATCGCCTGCGGGGGCGTCGCCGTCTATCCCGACGACGTTATCTTTGGCGACGCCGAAGCCGTCATCGTCATCCCCCGCAAATGGGCCGACGAAATTGCCGACGAAGCGGTTGCCATGGACCAACAGGAAGAATTCCTGAAGCTCGAAATCGAGTCTGGAAAATCCACTTTCGGGGTCTATCCCCCCAATTCGGAAACTGTCGAACGATACCATGCATGGCTGAAAAACAGGACGTGATCTGGCCAGAACCGCGCTGGCCGGCCGGATATCAGGCGCGCTGCCACGCGCTCCACCGGCGGTCAGAGGCTTCGCGTAACAGACAATTTGCCAAAACCACGTCTCTATTTCTTCGCTGAAATTTGCGCTCTGTTGGCTTGTGCCTGGTCAGTGTTCACCCACGAACGGGCGCCTGGTCGGGCTGAGCTTTCTCTGATGATGAGCTCGCCAGGAAGCAGGTTCAAGGTCGGCGCCGGCAGCTTTGCATCGCAATCAATCAACTGCATCAGTCGTTCAACTGCTGCCTTCGCCAGAGTGGCGCCGTCGTTGCGAACGCTGGTGAGCGAGGTATGCGAAAACTCGCCGAACTCGATATTGTCGTAGCCGACGATCGAGAGTTGTTCGGGAACCGAAACGCCATTGTCCTTGGCCCAACGCATAGCCCCCAGACCGTACATGTCCGAACTGGCAAACAGGGCCGTCAGCCCGAATTCGCGGGCCACCAGTTCGCGCATTCCATCATAGCCCGCCCCCATGCTGAAACCTACAGGTTCGACAATCTGCCGCTCGTCCAGCGGCAGTCCATGCACGCGGTGCGCATGCCTGAAGCCATCGATTTTCAGCGGCTTGTCCACCAGCGGACCCAGCGCCCCTATTTTGGTGTGACCGAGTGCAATCAGGTGGGTCGTGGCATCGTATGAGGCCTGAAATTCATCCACCCCAACGGCGTCAAGACCCGTGTCACGCATGCCGACCAGCATGACCACCGGAAAATTCCGGGCTCTGAGCTTGCGGAGATGCTCGATGCTTGTGTGATCGACTGGATAGATGAGCAGGCCGTCAACGCCATGCCGGCGGAACATCTCTATGGCTGCAGTCTCCTGCTCGGGCGTGCTGCTCGTGGCGAACAGAACGCCGTAGCCGCGCTCGGACATCTCCCGCTGCAGCTCGGTGGCCACCGCCGTGGGTTGGGGATTGGTCAGGTACTCCACCAACATCCCCACGGTGTGGCTCTTTTTCAGCACCAAAGACTTGGCAGAATTATTGGGCACGTAGTCGAGATCCGCCGCCGCCTTCGCGATGATGTCGCGCGCTTCCTGGGAAATACGCGTGCTGCCTCGCAGTGCCAGGGAAACGGTATTCGTCCCGTATCCCGTTTTGGTTGCGATATCCGCCAGCGTCGTTTTTCCGGTCCGACTCATTTTCGCTCCCTGCCCGCCTGAACAGACCCTCCTTGGCTCAATAGACCACAAGAATGCTCTTGCAAAGGAGATGTAGTAACGTTACTACATATATATGGCGTAGCCTTACCGCAAAAAGTGGCTGGTGATGTACCAAAGAGGACTGGAGCATCACAAGAAAAGTCAGCCAGCCGCGGCGAGCTTGCCGCTACTTCCATTCCTTGAGGAGGAAAAGGGAATGCGTATTTTTGCCAAGTCCACTTTGTGTGGGCTGACTGCCTTGCTTTTGTCGACATCCGTCCATGCTCAGGACCTGAGCGTCGAGGTTTACACAAACTGGGTTTCCGGTGGTGAATCGGCGGCGCTCAATGCCATCGCCACGGCCTTCGAGGCAAAGGGCGGCAAATGGATCGACTTTGCTGTGCCTGGAGACTCCAATGCCCCAGGCATCACGCGCATCGTGGCTGGTGACCCAATGGGGGCCGCAAAGATGCAGTCGACCGACCTGGATGAGCTCTATGCCGCCGGCCTTATGGCTGACATCGATCAGGTTGCCGCCGATAACAATTGGAAAGAGCGCCTGGCAGATTTCGTCTGGGATTCGATTACACGCGACGGCCATGTCTATGGGGCGCCGATTAACGCCCAGTCGGAAGTCTGGCTCTGGTACAATAAGCAGGTGTTCGCCGATCTGGGTATCGAAGAACCGCAGTCTTATGATGAGCTGTTCGCCGATCTGGACAAGATCAAAGAGGCCGGCATCATCCCCCTGGCCGTCGGCGGTCAGGATTGGCAGTTGGCAATCTTGTTCTACAAGGTTCTCGCTGGCGTCGCGCCGGATGTCTACCTGCAGATGCAGACAGATGATTATGAGGCGGCCCTGAATTCAGACGGGTTCAAGCAGGCTGCAGAAATCTTTGGACGCCTGCGTGACTATGACGATGACGGCAGCCCCGGTCGTCAGTGGAATGTGGCCGTCAACATGGTGGCGACTGGCCAAGCCGCGATGATGGTCATGGGCGATTGGGCAAAGGGTGAGTTCACCGCAGCCGGCCAGACCGCCGATGTCGAGTATGGCTGCATGCTCGGTCCGCAGAACGATGCCATCATCCTGACCGGCGACATGTTCCTTTTCCCCAAAGACGACGCAGAACGCGCGGGCCAACTGCTTCTGGCGCAGACCATGCTGGAACAGGACACCCAGGTTGCGTTCAATATCGCCAAGGGTTCTATGCCGTCCACCTTGGATACGGACGTAAGCACCATGGACGCCTGCACCCAAAAGGCGATGGCCGTATTGCAAGACCCGGCCAAGCGGCTCCCCGGCCTGTCCTACGTCATGTCGCCTGACCGCCGAACCGGTCTGCAGGACGCAATCGGCCAGTATTGGAGCGACGATTCCGCATCGCCAGACAGTCTGATCGCGGACGTGCTGAGCACTTTCCAGTCAACGAACTAGCGCCTCCCCCTAGTTCACGTCGGCGGGCTCCTCCCGGCCCGCCGACCCTCGATCTCAGCATGGCGGAAACGCCGCGCCTTGATGGAACATGTCATGGCCTTACCCGTACGTTTACGCAGATTGCCTGCTGTTTTGGCGATGACGCCGACAATCTTCTTTGTTGTCGTCGTCCTCTGCTTCGGTCTCGTCTGGACGATCTGGACGTCCTTCACCGCTTCAAAATTGCTGCCTTCAAATGATTTTGTCGGCATGGACCAGTATTTTCGCCTGTTTGCATCCAATCTTTGGCAGGCATCGGTCGTCAATGTTGCCGTGTTCGGCCTGCTTTTTATCAGCGGCTGTCTCACGCTGGGCTACCTGCTTGCGGTGCTGCTGGATCAGAACATCCGTTTCGAAGATGGATTTCGGACCATCTTCCTGATGTCGGCATCTCTGAGCTTCGTCGTCACTGGCATTGTCTGGCAGTGGGTTCTCGACCCCACTTATGGTGTTCAGGCAGCGGTACGCAGTTGGGGCATTGCCGGCTTTCGGTTTGACTTTCTGACGCGCCAGGACACCGCCATTTACGCCCTCGTCGGCGCCGGCGTCTGGCAGGCTACGGGCCTGGGCATGGTGATCATGCTCGCTGGGCTGCGCGGCATTGACCAGGACATCTGGAACGCAACGCGTATCGACGGCGTCGCCAGGTGGAAGGTTTATGTCCACGTGATCCCGGCCATGATCCGGCCGATGATCGCCACTGCGGCCGTCCTGCTCTCCCTCACAGCCATAAAGATCTACGACCTGGTGGTTGTCATGACCGGTGGCGGTCCAGGCACCGCTACGGAAGTCCCCGCGAAATACGTCATGGATATGCTTTTCCAGCGCTCCAATCTCGGTCAGGCGACCGCGGCTGCCACCGTGATGCTGCTGGCGATTTGCCTGCTCGTCGGATTGCCCTTCGTGGTTGTCCACTTCAGCCGGAAGCGCATCGCTGGAGGAACACACAGATGACCAGCACCACCATAATTCCCGAGGGCCGCAAGCCAGGTCGCGTGTCGCCGTCGAGGATCGCCCTCTACGTTTTCCTGATCCTCACCGCGCTTTTCTTCCTGCTGCCCGTGTATGTGATGATTGTTACATCTCTCAAGCCGATGGCCGAGATACGCACCGGCAACATTTTCGCCCTGCCACAGACCCTGACCTTCGAGGCATGGGTCAAGGCATGGTCAGGCGCCTGCACCGGTCGCGTCTGCGAGGGCATGCGGCCGGGCCTGATCAACTCGTTCAAGATTGCTATCCCGGGAACGCTGTTCCCGCTGATCCTGGGCGCCATCAATGGATACGCGCTGTCCTTCTGGCGCTTCAAGGGTGCCAATCTGGTCTTTACCCTGCTGCTGGTCAGTACCTTCGTGCCGATCCAGGTCTTCATCTTCCCGCTTGTGCGCATGATGACGGCAACTGGCCTGTTCGGAACCCTGCCGGGCATCATCCTGATCCATACCGGCTTTACCTTGCCGATCATGACCCTGCTGTTCCGCAACTTCTTTGCGGCGGTGCCCGAAGAAATGTTCAGTGCCGCCCGGATCGACGGTGGAGGCTTCTGGTCAATCTTCCTCTTCGTGCTGGTCCCCATTTCGACCCCGATCATCATTGTGGGGGTGATCCTGCAGTTCACCGGCGCCTGGAACGACTACCTGTTCGGCTTGATATTCGCCGGACGAGAGAACCAGCCCATGACCGTTCTTCTCAGTTCCATCGTGACCAGCCAGTTCGGCGAGAAGGAATACAACGTGAATATGGCGGCCACCATGTTGTCCGCCGCCATCCCGCTCCTCGTCTATTTCGTCTCGGGACGCTGGTTCGTCCGCGGAATCTCAGACGGCGCATTAAAGGGTTAGATCATGTCGAAAGTAACCAATGGTGGCCGCACAAAAGGCGTGTCCGTTCGCAACCTCAACGTCTCCTATGGCGCGGTAAATGTCATTCGCGACCTCAATCTCGAGATTGAGCCTGGCGAATTCATCGTTCTGCTCGGTGCCTCTGGATGCGGCAAGTCGACCTTGCTCAGCGTGATTGCCGGCCTCAGGGACGCCAGCGGCGGGCAGATCTGGATCGGCGACGAGAATGTCACCTGGCACGAGCCCAAGGATCGCGACATCGGCATGGTGTTCCAGTCCTACGCGCTCTATCCGCAGATGACGGTGCGCGGGAACCTGTCGTTCGGCCTGCGCATGACCGGCGGCGACAAGGCCACCATTGAAAAGCGCGTGGCCGACGCGGCCGATGTCCTCCAACTCACCCACCTGCTCGACCGCAAGCCGAGGCAGCTTTCAGGTGGCCAGCGCCAGCGAGTCGCCATTGGGCGCGCCCTTGTTCGGCAAGCCAGCGTCTTCCTCTTCGACGAGCCGCTGTCAAACCTGGATGCCAAACTGAGGACCGAACTCCGCGCCGAACTGAAGAGGCTGCACAAGCAGCTCGGTGCGACCATGATTTTCGTCACCCATGACCAGATCGAAGCGCTGACACTGGCCGACCGTATTGCCGTCATGGAAGGCGGTGCAATCCGCCAGTTCGGCACGCCTAAGGAAATCTATCGCCACCCGCAGAACCGCTTCGTTGCCGGCTTCATCGGTTCGCCCGGGATGAATTTCTACGATGGGGAAGTGAGGTCCAGCAGGAAGGCCCTGCACTTCGCCGGCAATGGCTTTGATCTTCCCTTGACCGGTTACGAGTTTGCCACCGAGCCTGTCGAACCGATCGAGGCAGTGCTGGGTATTCGCCCGGAGCATGTTGGGACGCGGCTGACTGGCGCTGCCCCCTTCCGCGCCGCCACCCAGATATCATCGGTCGAGCCCATGGGTGCAGAGACGCTGCTGTCGGGCCGCCTCGGCGACGACCCGCTAGCCATCCGGGTGGATTCTTTACAGGGCCTCGACGAGGCCACCAGCATCGAATTCGAGATCGACGCTGCGCTGGTCTCGCTGTTCGACGCGGGCTCTGGAAAACGCCTCTGATTTTCTAACTTCAACCAACCTCAACAGGATATTGAAAATGACTCACGCTGATGAGCCTGGCTTCGTTTCGCTTTTTGACGGGAAGACACTGGACGGCTGGTTCTCCACGCCCCGCACCTATGGTCAGATCTGGCCAGGCGGTCCGACGATCCAGGAAGCGTTTCCGGGCGTCATCGCCGACAACTACAATGAAGAGGCGGCAAAGCATGAAGCCGTCTGGACCGTTGAAGACAACGCCATTGTCGGACGCCAGGACAGCCCCGGGAACGGCTGGGGCGGCTATCTGCTGACCGAAAAGACGTATGGCGACTTCGAGCTGCGCTTCGACGCCAATCCCGACTGGCCGGCCGATACCGGCATCATGCTGCGCAAGAAGCCGGACACCTTCCATGGCTTTCAGGTTCTGCTGGATCACCGCAAGTCCGGCTCTATCGGCGGCTTTTACGGCAATGGCATCAGTGGTTTTCACGCGGTTCCGTTCGCGCTGGACGTCAAAACCGATGCCAATGGTACGCCAATTGGCCTGCAGGAAGACGATCCGGCGACTTCCATCGAGAAGTTCACCCAGGCCAAGCGCGACCTGCTGACCGAGCATTGCAGCGTCGAGGAATTCCTCGCCACCTGGAAGTTCAATGACTGGAACGCTTTCCGCATTCTTTTCGTCGGCGCAAAGCCCAAGGCATCGGTCTGGATCAACGACCTGCTCATCGCCTCGATCGACTTCGCTGCAATGCAATACCCCAATTACAACGCGGATGACGTGGCCGACTTCCTCGGGCCAAAGGGGCATATCGCCTTCGAAGTGCATGACAATGACAAGAACCTCGGCGAGGGCCGCTGGGGCCGGACGGCGGCCTGCCGTTGGCGGAATATCCGCATCAAGGAACTCTAAGGATGGCACCGTCTTCTGACATCCGCTGGGGCATTATCGGGCCAGGCTGGATCGCCGGCCTGTTCGCCGAGGATCTGGCCCGTACACCTGGCTCAAAATGTGTTGCCGTCGCTTCGCGCGATCTCGGTCGCGCGCAGTCCTTCGCCGAAAAACACGGCATAGCAAGGGCCCATGGCGATTATGCCGCCATGGCGGCCGATCCCGAGGTGGACATCGTCTATATCGCCACGCCTCATAGCCATCATCACCAGCATGCTCGTCTTATGCTCGAGGGTGGCAAGCCTTTGATGGTGGAGAAGCCCTTCGCGATGAATGCGGCAGAAGCAGCAGACATCATCGCCCTAGCAAACCAGCGTGGCCTCTTCGTCATGGACGCCATGTGGACCCTCTGCAATCCGCTTTTTCGCAGGCTTGCTGGCCGTGTTCAGGCGGGAGACATCGGTACGCCACGCGCCTTCGCCGCCTCGATCGGCCCAATGGGCGGGCCGAAGAACTCCCGCGTCTCCGACCCTGAACTGGGTGGCAGCTTCACGCTGGAGTGTATGGTCTACCCCATGAACATCCTGGCCGGGCTTGCTCCGAACCTGCTCGCCGACCCCAAGGTGACCGCCTCGGGTCGACTGACCGAGCGAGGTGTCGATAGCGCTTCGGCAATCCATCTCAGCAACATTGATGGTCATGCGGTGATGTCAGGAGGCTTCGTCCCTGGAGCCGACGGCGCCGATATTTCAACGTTCCGCCTTGTCGGCGACGAAGGTTGGCTTGCTGTGACGGACAACCTCTTTAACCCTGGTCGCGCCCTGTTTAGTTCGCGTGGCGGCGAACTTGAGGAGCTCGCTGAGCCCGCAAGCGAACAGCGATACCGGTGGGAAATCGAAGAGGCAGCCAATTGTCTTCGTCATGGTCGCAAGGCAAGCACGTTGGTCCCGCACGAGCTGACTTTGAGTGTGATGAAGCTTCTCGATCAGAGCCTCATCCAGACACGTGGGCGTATCCTGCCATGAGTGTTCCGTTGCGCAAGCTGGCCGAAAATCAAATCTGTCAGGTCTGGGTCCATGATACGGCAACCGGTGAAAACCAGTTATTGTTCGAAACCAGCGACCTGCTCCTGGAGGCGCCAAACTGGAGTCTTCAGGGCGATGCCCTGATCCTCAATGGGAACGGTGACTTATGGCGCCTGCCGTTGGCCGCCCCCAAATTGGAGGCCATCCCGCTAACAGGTCTCCCCAGAATGAACAACGATCACGTGCTCGACCCCGATGGCGAACACATATTCGTTTCGACTTATGACGACTGGCAGATCTATCGAGCCCCATTAGCCGGCGGCGCGGCGGTAAAGGTCTCCGGCAAGGAAGGCCCGGCCAACCTACTGCATTTCCTGCACGGCGTTTCGCCGGATGGCCGGCAACTCGCCTTTGTGGGCGTCGAGGCGAAGATCTCCGGCGACAAGATGACGTTCATATCAGCGGAAATCTGCACCATCGGCACGGACGGTCATGGGTTTCGACAGATCACATCGGGCGGCGCGCCAGCGGACGGCCCGGAGTACAGTCCCGACGGTCAGTGGCTGTACTTCAACACTGAAACCTTCTCCGGTCACGCTCAAATCGCACGCATGCGGCCCGATGGGTCAGAGATCGGACGTCTGACCGATAACGAAACCGTCGACTGGTTCCCCCACCTTTCACCAGATGGCCTGAAAGCCGTCTACCTGGCCTACCCACCTGGTACAAGCGGCCACCCGCCCGATCTGTGGGTGGAGTTGAGGTTGGTCGTGGGCGAGCGTTGGTTGGAAGCCAAAAGCGTTGCCCGCCTCTTTGGTGGACAAGGCACGATCAACGTCAATAGTTGGTCCCCTGACAGCACGCGCTTTGCGTTTGTTGCCTATCCCATCGACGACGTTTCTTGACTGGATTTCCTGATGACCTACACGTTGGAACGCCTGGCCGCCGAGCAGGAAGAGCTGCTTCTCGACAGGTTCGACTATGACTTTGTCTGGGCTCTCGGCCAGGCCATTCGAGAACGGGCCAGCGCTGAAAGGGCGCCGGTCGCGATAGAGGTGAGCCACGGGCTATCGCCGGTATTCACCACCTTGCTGGCAGGCGCGACGATCGACAACCTAGACTGGACGGCTCGGAAACGTGCTGTTGCCCATCGTTTCCACAAAAGTTCATTGGCAATCCGCCTGGAGGCGGAGGCCGGCAAATACGACTTCAACGACCGTTTTCGTCTGCCGAAGGAATCCTACGTCGCCAGCGGCGGCGGCGTTCCGCTTATTCTGCGGGGCGGAACGCTGATCGGCACGGCCACCGTAAGTGGCCTGCCCGATGCGGACGACCATCGATTGATCGTGGAAGCACTGCGCGCACTGGCTTAAACGGCCTTGTAGCGCCAGTTACGCCTTCCGCTGCTAGATGACCAGGGCCAGAGATCATCGCGCTGTCCTCCGAGAGCAGCACTTGGCGCGCCGTACCAGACGGCCGCTACAATGCCCGGCCGACGGAGACGGCGAGATGAGACCAGTATTAAGGCTGGGCAGCGCCCTCCTGAGGCTTGCGGCGCTTTAGGGCAATTGCCAATATTGGCCATACCCAGATCAGAATGGTCAAAGCGGCGAGGCCCCCGGCAATCGGGCGGTCGAAAAAGGCCAATAGATTGCCGTTCGATTTCATCATCGAGGTCAGGAAGTTCTGCTCCAGCAAGGGGCCGAGCACGATGCCGAGAACGAAGGGAGCCAGAGGAATCCGCTTGGCTTCCATGGCCACCCCGATCACGCCGAAGGCCAGCGCCACGCCGACGGCATTGATGCTGTTTTCCATGGCAAAGGCGCCGATCAGGCAGAAGATGAAGATGATCGGCATCAGGATATTGAGCCGGACCGACAGCATTAGTCGGCTGAGGCGGATCGCCACCCAACCCAGCGGGATCATCAGCAGGTTGGCAAGGAAGAAGATGCCAAAAATGGCGTAGACTACGGCCGGGTTGTTCAGGAAAATGGTGGGGCCGGGATTGACGCCCTTCATGAACAGCACGCCGATGATGATGGCGGCGATGGCATCGCCTGGAATCCCGAAGACCAGCGAGGGGATGAAGCCGCCCGAGACAGCGGCATTGTTGGCGGCGCCCGCCGCCGCCAGGCCTTCCTTGGAGCCACGACCAAATTCCTCGGGATGGCGGGAGAATTTCTTGGCCAGCGAATAGGAAATCCAGGCAGCGATATCGGCGCCGGCTCCGGGCAGAATGCCCAGCACGGTGCCCAGGATATTGCCCTGGGCAATGGCCTTGCGCTCCTGCCACAAAATTTTGCCCTGCCCTTCGAAGACGCCCTTGATCTCGGCCTGTTCGAGCTTCATCGGCTGAACCCGCTTGGCATAGAAGCGGAAGATTTCGGCGAAAGCGAAGAGGCCGATCATCACTGGCACCAGCGACAGGCCGCCGATCAGGGCGGTGCTACCGAAGGTGAAGCGTGGCACTCCGCTCACCGGATCGATGCCGATGGTGGCGACAAAGAGGCCCAGGGCCAGGGAGATGACGCCCTTGACCCGCGAGGTCTGGATCATGAAGCCGGCCGTGGTCAGGCCGAGCAGGCAAAGCCAGAAATATTCGTAAGACGAGAATTTGAGCGCCACCATGGCCAACGGCGGAGCAAGCGTTGCCAGGATCAGCGCACCGAAAAGGCCACCAATGGCCGATGTGAGCAGGCATATGCCCATGGCGACATGAGCCTGGCCTTTCTTGGTCAGGGCAAAGGCATCATTGGTATAGGCCGCCGAAGCGGGGGTTCCGGGCATGCGCAGCAGAACCGAGGGTATGTCGCCGGAAAACATCGCCATGGCCGAGGCCGTAACCATGGCGGCGACGGCCGGCACGGGGTCCATATAGAAAGTCACCGGTACCAGCAGGGCGACGGCCATAGTTGCGGTAAGGCCCGGCAATGCACCCATGAACAGGCCGAAGGCCGCGCTCAGCAGCATGACCAGCAATACATAGGGGTCGAGAAGCAGGCTCAGGCCCGCAGCGATATTTTCGATCATAGATAGGCTCCCAGGGGAGTCAGCAGACCCAGCGGCAGCGGCACCAGCAGCAGCTTGGCAAACAGCGCATAGATGATGATCGCTCCCGGAACACCGATCAGCAGCGATTGCAGCAACGGGACCCGGCCCATGAGCAACAAGCCTGTGAGGATGATGGGAGCCAGGATCAGGAAGCCCAGTTGCTGGGAGAAGAAGATATAGGCAAGCGCTGCGGCCACAACGATAGCGGGTCGCGTTAACTGGGTAACGCCGATGGCCTCGGCTGCGTCGTCCTCATCGCCCGCGTCGTCGGGTTTGATAAACAGCATGGCGCAGCCCGCCAGCGCGATAACGCTGCCCAGGATAGCGGGAAAGAATCCCGGCCCATAGGCGATGCGTGTGGCGGCCAGCGGTTGGGGGAGTTGCAGGGCCAGCACCAATATGGCCAAACCCAGGGCGGCAAAGCCGAGCCCGATCATTCTGTCAGTCATGCCTGTCTCTCGGTCTCATCCAAGCAGGGTGGATGCCGGCGGGGAGGAGGTCGCCGGCATCCATAAGGCGGCGGGACTGCCAGCTTCGCAATCCCGCTGGCCGCCTATTTGCCGGACAGCGCGTTCAGCACCTTTTCCGTCTCGGCGAAATGCTCGCCCAGGAAGGCTGTGAAATCGGCGTGATTGAGATAGGCAATGCCGAAACCACGATCCTGCATGCCGGTCACGAAGCGCTCCTGCTCCACTGCCGCCGCGACGGCGGCCTCGATCTTGGCCACCAGGGCCGGATCCATGCCGGCCGGACCGGCGATACCGCGCCAGGTGCCGCCCACATAGGCGGTGCCGATCGCTTCCTCGACCGTGGGAATGGCTTCATCGATGCTGACGCGATCCGCGCTCATCACCGCCAGTGTCTTGACGACGCCAGCTTCCTTGAGGGCGGTGGTTTCAGGGATGGAGCAGAGCACAATGTCGATGCCGCCGGAGGCCAGCTCCTGCAGCGCCGCGGCCGATCCCTGGGCCGGGATCAGGTTGAGCTTGGTTACGTCGACGCCCTCACCCAAGAGCATGGAGACGAAGGGGATGTCCCAACTGGCATTGCAGGTGCCGCCGCAGGAGATGTTGAAGCTGCCGGGATCGGCCTTGATGGCTGCGATCAGCGCTCGAAGATCCTGGTATTCGGAGTCGGCCGAAACATGAATTGCCGATGGGTCGGCATTGAACTGGGCAATCGCGGTGAAGCTCTCCGGCTGGAAATTGGCCTGGCCAAGCAGGGTGAACTGCGCGATCGGCGAAAGCTGCCCCAGCGTATAGCCGTCCGGCGGCGAGCTCGTATAGGTGGTGTAGCCCACAATACCCGAAGCCTGGGCCAGGTTGACCACCGGGAAGGGCTGGCCGAGAGCGGCCTCAAGTTCTGCGGCCAGCAGCCGGAACGTATAGTCCGAGCCGCCGCCGGCACCGGCCACGACAATGAGCTGCGTGGGGCGTTCGGGCCATTCCTGGGCCAGAACCGGCAGCGTCACAGAACTAAGCAGAGCTGCTGCGGCAAAGGTGGTAGCGAAGAGTTTGTTCAAAGGATCCTCCCTTATTTGACTTTGTTATATGTCGTGCCCCGCCCGGGGGCGGGAGCACGACAGTAATTTCGGCTCAGTGCGGAATAGCCTTGAGCGCTTCGGCGATCAGCGCCTTGCGGGCATCGTCGGGCGCTTGCATCGGTGCGCGCGGATAGGCGAACGGCACGCCCTGCAGCGATTGGGCATATTTGATATTGGCCGGCAGGTTGTCGGTCAGCAGCGCATTCCAGAAGCGCAGGAGCCCCGCATGCAATTGCTTGGCCTCGTCATGCTTGCCGGCCTTGACCAGGTCCCAGAGCTTGACCACTGCCTTGGGTGCCGCGGCCGGGTTGGCGGCAATCGTGCCATGCACGCCCAGGGCGAAACTGGGATAGAGCAGTGCATCGACCGCCGTGAAGACCAACTTGTCCTTGGGCAGGTCGAGCAGCAGGTCGGCCGTCAGCTTGAGATCGCCATTGGATTGCTTGACGCCGATGACGCCGGGCACTTCGTTCATGATGCGCTTGAGCAGGGCCGGCGGCAGATAGCACCAGGGCACCACATTGTAGATCAGGACCGGAAGGCCGCTTTCTTCCGCAATGGCGCGGAAGTGGTCGACAAGGGCGTCGTCAGAGGGACGGAACACATAATGCGGCGGGGTCACCTGCAGTGCGACCGAACCGGCCTCCCGCGCACGCTTGGAGCGCTGCACGGCCTGGCGGGTCGAATTGATGATGATGCCCGCGATTAGCGGTACGCGGCCGGCCAGGGCTTCCTGCGCAGTCTCGAGCAGCTTTTGCAGCTCGTCGGCATCCAGGGTGTGGCCCTCGGCGGAGGAACCACCGACACAGACGCCATGCACGCCAGACTTGACCATCCAGTCAATCTGGGCCTGCAATTGATCATATTGGATTTCGCCATCCGCATTGAAGGGCGTGGTGGTGGGCGGAATAACGCCAAAGAACTGTTCGGAAGCCATAGTTTCCTCATAACCGGACATAATGTCTGATTAATGGACATAATGTTCACGGTCAAGAGCCGCTAAGGATCAATTCATCGACGCCGATGCGTCACCCGAGACGGTCAGGATCGCCTCCCAATCGCGTCGAGATCAGCTTGGCCTGCTGCTTCACCAGGCCCGCGAATTCCGGGATAGTCTTGTCGTCGAAACGGGCTTTGTCGCCAGTGACGCTGATGGCCGCGAAGATCTTGCCGCTGGCATTCCAGATCGGCGCGGCTACGCAGCGGCGCCATTCTTCATATTCCATGTCGTCGATCGAATAGCCGCGGGCCAAGGTCTTGCGCAGCTCGTCCCGCAGGACTTCGGGGTCGGTTATGGAGTGAGAGGTAAAGGCGGGGAGCCCCTGGCTGACGACACGATCGACCACGGTCTCGCTCTGATGCGCCAACACAGCCTTGCCGGTAGCGCTGCAATGAGCGGCCGCGCTTTCGAGCGTTATGACATTGTTGAGGCCGCGCGAATCGTGCCGGCTGACCATGATGATGCCATGGCCGTCAAACACGCCCAGATGCACCGATAGCCCAGTCTTGTTGGATAGCGTAGCTATGCTTTCGGCCGCCTCGCGCTGCACATCCATATTGGCCAGCACGGTATTGCCCAGCTCGAATAGCTTGAGCCCGAGGCGATAGCGTTCGCGATCCCGGTCCTGTTCCAACAGGCCCAATGTCCGAAGCGTGCTGACGAGGCGGTGAACCGTGGTGCGCGGCAAGTCGATGCGTTTGGAAATCTGCAGCACCGTCAGCGCCTTGTCGCTGCGCGAAAAGCACTCCAGCACGGCCATCATCTTGAAGTAGGACAGCATCTGCCCCGTGGCTTCGGTTCGCGCCGTTTCCACAATGCTTTTCGTTTCCGGCGCCACGCTTTAACTCCCGATTGCTTCGATCACCCGTACCATGGCCAGCATGCCCGGATCGTCCAGCCCTTTGGACGCATCGGCGAACATGCGCGCCCGACCCATCTTATTGGGGCGATCGCGATATTCCTCAAGTGTGGCCTTTGCTGCCGTCAGCGCTGCGGCGTGGATAAGTGTCGGCTGATCATATCCGGCAATGGATTTGGCGACTGCATCGAGCGCGTCCAACACGGTCTTGTCGCCCAGATTGGCACCCCCACGAGCCGACATGGCATCGCGCGCATCGCCCAGGATAGTGCCCAGCTCCACCCATGGCACTTCGCTGCGCCCCTTGGTCTGGCGCGATGCCGTCATCAGCGCTGTCGCAATCAGCGTGCCCAGGCTGGAGCCGGTGGCACCCACCGTCGCTTTCGCATAGCCGGTCAGCGTTACCCCCACATCAGCGCCATCGTCCGGCCCCGCCTGATCAATGGCTGCAACGACACGTGCCAACATGCCGCCGGTATCGCCGTCGCCCAATTTGCTGTCGGCTTCGTTGAGTTCCTGTTCCAGGCTCGGTAGGACAGCCACGATGCGGCTGACCGTGTTGCGCAGAATGCTGCTGGTGAGAGTCATGGTCAAACCTTCCAGAAGGGGCAGGATGCCGGCGCGGCCAGCAGGGATTGCAGTTCGTCGTCAAGCGCGATGAGACTGATCGACGTCCCCGCCATTTCCATCGATGTGACGTAATTGCCCACCAGCGGCTGCACTATGGTAAGGCCCGCAGCGTTCAGCCGCTTCTCAGCCTCGGCATAGAGGATGAACAGCTCGTCCAGGGGAGTGGCCCCCAGCCCGTTAACGAGGATGGAGACACGTTTGCCACCAGTCTCGGGCAACTCGGCCAGCAGGCGGTTGAGCATTTCCTCGACGAGTTCGGCCGCCGTCTTGAGTTTGCCGCGCCAGATGCCGGGCTCGCCGTGGATGCCCATGCCCATCTCGATCTCGTCATCAGCGATCCGGAAATTGGGCGCCGCCGCGCCCGGTACCTGGCAGGAGTTCAGGGCCACCCCGATCGTGCGCGTATGGTCGACAGCCTTCTGTGCAATCCGCGCCACCTCATCGAGATTCCGTCCTGCTTCGGCCGCTGCACCGGCTATCTTGTAGGCATAGATCAGGCCGGCAACGCCCCGGCGCTTTGCGGCTTCATCTGGTCCGGCGCTGGCAATATCGTCCGTTCCCAATACGGTGCGGGCTACGACACCCTCATCCTCCAGCATCTCGCTGGCCATAGCGAAATTCATCTTGTCGCCGCCGTAATTGCCGAACAGCAACAATACCCCCGCCCCGCCATCCGCCAGCTTGATGGCTTCCATGCAGGACGCCAGGTTGGGGCCCTCAAAGACATTGCCGATGGAACAGGTGGTCAGGAGCCCGTCCCCGACATAACCGGTGAACAGCGGCAAATGCCCCGAGCCCCCGCCCGAGACAATGCCGACCTTGCCCGCCCCCGCGCCGGAAGCACGGCGGATGACACGCTTACTATCGCCATCCAGCACCATGCCTGGATTTGCCGCCACAAGTCCGGCCAGGACATCGTCAACATACGTGCTCGGCGAATTGAGCAGCTTTTTCATCACCTGAACTCCACAACGGCTGCCGGCACTCGGCTGATAAGTCCGATGTAAATGTTCATTATTCGAACATCAAGTTCGTTTTTATGATCAGAACGCTATCGTTCTTCCGCGGCGACATCAAAGGGCATTGCCGCGAAGTTCTGCGGCCAAATGCCGACACGCCCGCACTGTCATCGCCATGATCGTGAGCGTCGTCCCCGAAACGCCGCTGCCTGCGAAAGCGCTGGCATCGGTGACGAGGAGGTTGGGGAGATCCCAGCTTTGATTCCAGGCGTTGAGGACCGATGTCTTGGCCTCACTACCCATTCGCGCGCCGCCGGCTTCGTGGATGGCCGCGCCCATGACCATGGTACGGGGGAACATCCTGCGGAAAATCATGCGGCTAATCGGATCGGCGTCCGGGTAGGCGCCGCGCCCCTTTTCTTCGAGACCCAGGGGCGAGCCGACATAGTCGATCTTCCCGCCCGCGCCCTCGATCGTCTCGACGATTGCCAGAATCTGGTCCTTGAGCGTCTGTCGGTCATGTGGTCCGATCTTGCAGCGGATATGCGGGACCGGGATGCCCCAGGCATCGCGGCGGCCGGAATCGAGGGTAATGCGGTTATCGCGTACTGCATCCATGGCGCCGTAGCCGAAGAAACTGAAGCGTGCGTCGGCATCGGCCGGCGTGTCATAGCGTCCGATACTGCCCTGGAAGGCGAAGTCGCTACCGGCCGAACTGCCGTCCGGCGCGATGTATCGGGGGATATAGATGCCACCGGAGGGCCCATAGAAAGGGTCCGCTGGTGCTTTGTCCGCCGACCCCCAGCCCTTGGCCTTTGAATACCTGCCGGCAACCACGCAGGGCAGTTGGTCGACGAAATAGCGTCCCAGCGTACCCGAACTATTGCCCAATCCATCGGGATGCTGGGGCGATGCGGAGTTGAGCATCAGGCGGATACTCTCGATCGGCGAAGCACAGAGGATGACTGAGCGCGCATGGACACGGGTCTTTTGCCGGGTGATGCGATCGATGACCTCTACCCCCGTCGCGCGGGTCCCGTGCTCGTTGGTCAGTATCTTGCTGACGATGCTGTTGTAGCGAATGTCGAGGCGGCGGCTGGCGATGGCCTCGCGGAGCGGCCGCAGGACGCGACTGGGTTCGGGCCCGATATAGCGCCAGGTCACCACCCTGCGTTCGGGCCATGTATTCTCGACGTCGCTCTTGAATGTCCTTTCGGCAGCCGTCATCTCGGCGCGATGGCCATAAATGCTGTCGGGCAGCGTGGGAACATCGTCCTTTTCGCCATAGAGCGCCAGTTCGCGCTCTACCTCTTCGTAGTACGGCACGAGATCGTCATAGCCGATCGGCCAATCGACGCCACGACCGGTGCGGCTGTGACTCTTGAAGTCGTCATCGGTCCAACGCAGCAAGACACGGCCGAAGACATGGGTGCGTCCGCCTGCCTGGCGGCTGCGGATCCAGACGAATGGCGCATCCGCCGGCGTCGTATAGGGGAGCTGGCGGTCATTGACGAACAGATGGCGCTGGCGCGCATCGAAGAAAGCAGCCCGCGCCTGGATACCCTGCCCACCGACAAAGGCCTTGGCGCGTTGCCAGAGATTGATGTCGCTCTGCCGGCGCACCGAAGAAGGATTGAAATCGCCGACACCGATTTCCGGACCCGCTTCGAGTTGCACCACCTGCAACCCCTGGGCGGTGAGTTCCTGGGCCGCGAACATACCGGATGCGCCTGATCCGACGATCAGGGCGTCATAAAGTGTTTCCGGCATGGTTGCTCCACTGGTTGGAAGAAATTGAGACAGCGTCGCCGCGCGACGTCTATGGATTATCGTGTTGGCAGTATCAGACGCCGTTGCCCGCGGGACCTGGCGTCGGTTGGATGTGCTGGCCGCCTCATGCGGAGATTTCTCTGACGCTCTGGCGCAAGGTCAATTGGCACTGCACCTCGATGCGTTCATCTTGGGCAATGCTCTCACCCTCCACCATGCGGATGAGGAGATCAGCAGCATACTGGCCGAGTTCGGTGGTGGATTGCTGAATTGTCGACAGACTTGGCACCATGAAGGCACCGACAGGAGCGCCGTCGAAGCCGATTACGGAAACGTCTCCCGGCACGTCGAGCCCGGCATCCAGGACTGTCTTGATGAAGCCGATCGCGGTGTCATCGTTGGCGCAGACGACAGCGGTTGCGCGCTGCTCCACGGGCACCTGAAGGTAATCCAGCGCCGCCCGAACGCCGCCACGAAAGTTGAAATCGCCGCGCAATACATGCAGAGCCTCCGCCTGCAAGCCCGCTGATGCAAGCGTGCTGGACACACCATTTACGCGCTGAATTTCATGATAATTGTCAGCGCGCCCGCCGATATAGACGAAGCGCCGATGCCCCATGTCGATCAGGACAGTAACGGCCTCGGAAATTGCGGCCCGGTCGTTGCTGATCACACTTGGAATGCCTTGCGCACTCTGGTCGAAATGCAGTGAAACGATCGGCAGGCCGGCATCGGATAGGCCGAACTCGGCGCTCTTGGGCGGCAGGGTTGCCATCAGGATTATCCCGCAGATGGTGCCGCCAAAGGCTGTGGTGACGATGTGCTCGTCCGTAGAGGCATCGCGCGAAACGTTGGCAATCAGCAGGTGATAGCCCCGTTCCGTCAGAGTTCGGGCAACGGAGTCCAGGCCCTCGAGAACCGTCTGGGAGGCACCCATATACAGCGCCTCGGGAAGCACGATCATCACGGTGCGCGTTTGCCCTACCCGCAGGTTTCTCGCCGTCTGGTTGACTGTGTAGCCAAGCTTGCGCGCCGCAGCTTCCACCTTGAGCCTTGTGGGCTCGGCGATCCGTCCAGGCTTGGTCAGTGCACGACTCACGGTTGAGGTCGCAACCCCGGCTTCCCGGGCAACGTCGGCAATGGACGGACCGGCCGTACGTTCTTCGGTTTTCGACAAAGCGCTTCCTCCCAGACCGCACAATACGCTCGCGCCGCGGCATAGCTTAAAATGGAGGCAACAACCACTCTTGCGCACCAAATCGGCATATGCCATGAATACCGTGTTGGCAATCGATTGCCAAGCTGAAATGGTCTAGCCGGTGCTGGAGGGAAGCCGCGTTCGGACAGGCCAGGAATGTCGTCATTCACGGGTCATTTCCGGAGCACCAATCGCCATGAAGCATTTCGTTCACGCGGCCGCCCTGCTGGCTGCAACCACACTCACGACGCAGGTTTCCGTCGCCCAGAATGCGATCGATGATGCCCCCGCCATGGGAACGCTGCAGGTCTGGATCGGCGGGGCCGAAGGCGAGAAGCTGCCGGCCTTTCTCGCCGATTTCGAAGCTGCCAACCCCGAACTCGATGTTCAGGTCACCCAGATCCCGTCGGACCAGTTCGACACTAAACTGCTCACTGCCATTGCGGCGGGCACAGTGCCAGATCTCGTCCGGCTCTATTCACAAAGCCAGTCCGCCCTGATGGCCTCAGGCGCTTTTGCAGAAGTGCCCGATGGGTTCGTCGACCCTGACGATTTCTTCACCAATACTTACAATACCAACGTCAAGAATGGCGTGGCCTATGGCGTACCGTGGGACGCCTACGCGACCATCTTTCAGTACCGCAAGGACTTGGCCGAAAAGGCCGGTGTCGAAGCACCCAAGACCTGGGAAGAGCTGAAGACCTTTGCCGCCGCGATGAAGGCGCAGGGAGTCGAATGGCCGATCTCGCTTGACGTCGGCTACGACATCTACAATGCCCAGGGTCTCAATGAGTTCGTGCATCAGAATGGCGGCAGTTTCGTCAATGCCGACAACACCGCCTGGACGATCAACACCCCCGAGAATATCGCAGCGCTCGACTATTGGGGCTCATTGATCTCGGAAGGCTATGCTTCGCCCGATGGCCCGAAGTTCCTGGATACAGTGCCGTGGTTCACATCGGGCCAGATTGCCGCCAAGGACAACGGTCCCTGGCTGGAGCAGTGGCTGGCCCAGGCCAATGGTGCCGACTGGGTTAAAACCCACCTGGCTACGGCCGAGGTTCCTGCCGGCCCTGCAGGCAGCTTCTCGGCCCTCGGCTCTGGCAGCCTCGCCGTGCTCAAGGACGCCAAGAATGCCGACGCCGCCTGGAAATTGGTGCGTTACCTGACCCAGCCCGAAACGCAGATCGCCTGGTACAAGGCCTTTGGCAGCCTTCCTGCCGTCAAGGCAGCTTGGGACGATCCGGCAATAGCCTCCAACCCGCTGCTCGACGCGGAACGGAAAGCGCTGCAGACCGCCGTGGACATTCCGCAGGTCTCCACCTGGCCTCAGGTCGGCACCTATCTCGGCCAGCAGATGGAACTGGTCGCGCGTGGCCAGGCCAGCGCTCAGGACGTACTCAACGATGTGCAGAGCTTTGCAGAGGGCGCAGGCCTGGGCAACTGATGTTCCTCGCGGCCCCGGTGCATTGCTTCCGGGGCCAATCGACAGCCATCTCTCGAGCCTGGAGCACTGCCGTGTCCCGCATCGCCTCCTGGATGCAACAGCCCAGCCGTTGGCGAGCAACCACGGCCTGGTTGTTCATCGCCCCCTTCCTGACGATCTTCATCGTTTTTACCGCAGTGCCTGCCCTCCTGGCACTGATCTACAGCTTCACTGATATCGGCGTTGCCGATATCAGGCGTCCGCTCGACGTCGATTTCGTCTCGTTCCGGACTTTTGCCCGTGTGCTGACCAATGCGGGCTTTCTCAAGTCGATTTGGACCACGGCGCTGTTTGTCGTCATCGGCGTGCCTCTCACCATGGCGATCGGCCTGGTGCTAGCTATTGGGCTGAACAACGGCATCACCAAGCTGCGCGCCACCTACCGAGCCGCGTTCTACCTTCCCGTCATTACCAACATCGTGGCAGCGGCAGTGATCTGGCAATACGCCTTCACCCTGAGTGGCCCGGTCAATTCTTTCCTCACGTCAGTGGGCGCGGCCGGCCCGAATTGGCTGGGTGACCCGAAGATGGCGATGCCCACTGTCATCATGCTGGCCGTGTGGCGCAATGTCGGCACCTGCATGGTGTTGTTTCTGGCTGGCCTGCAGTCGATACCCGTCGATGTCTATGAAGCCGCCAAGATCGATGGTGCCTCCGCCTGGCGCCGGTTCACTGCCATGACCCTGCCATTGCTCAAGCCGGCAACGCTGCTCGTGACGGTCCTGATGACTGTATCGTTCATGAATATCTTCGATGAGCCCTATCTTTTGACCAAGGGGGGACCGCTCAGCTCCACCAAGTCCGTTGCCCTCTGGGTTTACGAGCAGTTCGGCCAAGGCAATATCGCCCCGGCTATGGCCGGTTCCTACGTCATGTTGGCTATCGTCGTCATTCTGGGCGTCCTGCAACTGCGCCTGTTGAGGGCCCGCTGATGAGCAAGTCACATCCCGTCGTCACTGCCACCCTCTATGGTCTGCTCACCACCGGCGCCGTCATCGCCCTGCTACCGTTCGTCTGGGTCCTGTTCGGCGCTTTCAAATCTCAGGCAGAGATCATGTCCGCGCCTGGAGCCTGGCTGCCGCATAGCTTTGCCAATGTCAGCAATTTCGTCACGCTGTTCACGGAGCGCATGTTCGGTCGCTACATGGTCAATTCACTGATCGTGTCGGGTGCCACCGTCGTCACCAATGTGCTCTTTGCCACCATGGCGGGCTATGCGCTGGCCAAGCTCGAATTTCCCGGCCACAAGCTGGTATTCGGCTGCGTGCTGGCGGCGATGATGGTGCCCTATATCGCGCTTTTCGTGCCGCAGTTTTTCATCATTGTGCAGATGGGGCTGGTCAACTCGCTGACCGCCGTGGTGCTGCCCATCGCGGTCATGCCCATTGGCGTCTTCATCATGCGCCAGTTCGCCGATTCCGTTCCCGACGAATTGCTTGAGGCAGCACGGCTCGACGGTGCCGGCGAATTCGTCATCTTCTTCAAAATCTTCCTGCCCCTTGTTGGCCCGGCGATCGCTACGGTCGCGATCATCACCTTCCTCAACTCCTGGAACTACTTCCTCTGGCCGTTGATCGTGGCGCAGAACCAAGACACCTACACCCTGCCGGTCGGCCTCGCCGTTGCATCGCAAGGGGCTAAGTCGACTGACTACGGCCTCCTGCTCGCCGGCGCCATTGTGGTGCTGCTCCCGGTCCTCATCCTCTTTCTCTTCCTTCAGAAATACTTCGTCCAAGGCATTGCCGGTACCGGCATCAAATAGAAGCGCTCAAAAAGGCGCCCGCACTTTCAGCAAGGATTTTCTCCAATGGCATTCACCGTCGCGACCGACATCATCACCTTCTATCACCCGGCATTCTGGGACCTTAGGACGTTCGAGGAAGTACAGGCCTGGGCAGGCGCCCACCCCCGCCAATTCTGGGAAAAGGTGCTGCACACTCTTGGCGAAACCGGCGTGACCGGGCTGGAGCTGACCTTCGGGCCGGGGAGCATCGAAAGTGCGCTTGCCGCCTACGGTACAGCCAAGGCGTTCAAGGCGGCGCTGGATGCAGAGGGGGCTACCGTCGTCAGCGCCTTCGTCGCCGACGGCCCAAAATGGGACGGCCCGGCCGACATCCAAGCGATCGTCGTCGATGCCGAACGTCGCGCAGATTTTCTCGGCGAACTGGGGGCTAGCCTCCTGGTCGCGGGTCTTCCCATGCGCAAGACCTTTGGGGAGCGCCCGCCAGTCTTCGTCGATCTCCGCTACATGGAGCGCATGGCCGATATCGCCCATGCCGTAGGCGAGGCGATCAGCCGCCAGGACGTCAAACTGGCCCTGCACACCGAATCCAACAGCACGCTTTGGTACGAGCGCGACATTGACCTCTTCATGGCCATAACCGACCCCCGCTACGTCTGGCTTTGCCCCGACTCCTGCCACATCGCTCTGGGCGGCGGCGATCCCGTGCGCACGGCGCAGCGCTACGACCAGCGCATTGCCCTGGCGCATTGGAAAGATGCCCTTGGACCCATTGATCGGCACCTCGTCATCGACTCCACGATTTTCGACCAGCAGCAGCGCTACATGACCGATTTCGGCAAGGGGATTGTCGACTGGGCCGGTTGGGCCGCTGCCATGGATCGCACGTCGGGCCGCGACATCGCCCTGATCGAACTCGACATGGCACCCGATCCGCTTGCCGCCTTGCGCGAGGGCGTAGCGGTTGTTTCGAAATACAGGCCATGATCGATTTCAGCATCTGCATCGAGATGGCCTTTGCCGAAGGCGGCCGGAGTTTTCCCGACCGCGTGCGTGCGGCGGCCGCCAGCGGCTTCACTGCGGTCGAAATATGGGATTGGTGGACCAAGCCTCTCGCCGAAATGCGCGAGGCATTGAGCGAAACCGGCACCGAGCTCCATACATTATGCGTCGAACATTGGCAGGACAAATGCCAGCTCGGCGATGCCGGGTCCCGCCTTGCCTTCGTAGAGCGCGTACAACGCGCGGCCTCTGCCGCAGTTGACCTGGGAACGCCCAAGCTCGTGGTGCTTGCAGGCGACCGCGTCGCTGGCCTTGATGTAGCCGCCCAGCACGATGCCTTGCTTGAGGCCCTGGGCGCGGCGACAGACGCGGTCAGCGGATCGGGCCTTGAGCTCCTCCTCGAAGTGGTCAACCGCCAGTTCGAAGGTCCAAACGCGCTTGTGCAGGACAGCCGAACGGCCCTCGATTTGTTACGCCGTCTCGGGCGACGCGATGTCCGCTTCCTCTATGACCGGTACCACGCCATCCTCAATAGTGAGCCCTTAGGTTGGGCGATCGAGGGAAATATGGACCTTGTTGGCCATGTCCAAGCAGCGGATGTTCCCGGCCGGCATCAATTTGGCACCGGCGAGGTCGACTGGGTGAAAGAACTCAGATGGCTTCACAAAGCGGGATACAAAGGACTGATCGGCATCGAAGCCGCGCCCACTGAAGACAGCTCGTGGATTTATCAGGAAGCCCAGCAAGTTCTTGCGGCTTCGTTGAGCTAGGCGTTGCGACGGCGGGGCAATTTTAGGCAGGCTAGCGGTCCCGCCAGCGAGAACCGTGCAGATGCGGCGGTTTGAGTGGTACGGAATCGGCTTCTGAGCTAGCTGAGAGGCTCGCATGCAATGCGAGCCTCTCGCGCGAAATCTGTGGCTAGGCCGCGTTGGCCGGCAATGGCTCGCCAAGGGAAAGCATCAGCCGGTTGGCCCAGTTGAAGAAGGCCGAGGCTGAGATGACGTCGGTGATTTCAAAGTCATCGAGCCCGGCTGCGCGCAACTTGGCTATATTATCGGGGCCAAAGCTGATCGGCGTGTCGGTAAGCGCTACGGCCGCATCCTTGACCGCATTCCAGCGCTCACCCAGATCAGCGCCAATCCCCTCGTCTAGCAGGCGCTGAACGTCGTCGCGACGCTTGGAATGGGTTGAGGCGAAACGGGAATGCACCGAGGCGCAGAAGATACAGCCATTATGCCGCGAGGTTGCCGTGGCAGAGAGCTCGCGTTCGGCCCGCGGCAAGCCGCCGTTGGGGTTGTAGAAAATGTCCTTGTCGGCCTTGGTGCGAGCCTCCAGTACTTCGGGATCATGCGCCAGCAGCATGAAATAGGGTGATTTGGAACGCGAGGCGTCGACGAGACCGGTCCAGTGGCGCTCGGTCAGTTCGCTTTCCGCCAGTGGCTCGAGCCAGGGCGTCCAGCCGAGTTCGTCCTGCGTGAAGACATTGGGTATGGAGGTCATGGTGAAATCCTCAGGCGATTGCGGATGCTGGAGTGACTTTGGGCAGGCCAGGCGTAGTGGCCACCGTCGCCGCAAGCGTGCTCAGTCCCTCGACGATGCGGACCTGGAAGGCCAGATAGGCCACAAGCTGTGAAATGGTGACTACGGCAGGCGTGCTCCAGCCGGCATCGACCAGCGCTTGCAGCGCAGCCTTGCTGGCGTCGCGCGGGCGGAAAACCAGCAGATGAGCATGTTCAAGCGCCGCGCTCAGCTTGTTGCCAATGTGGCTGCGATTGGCTGGCGCAACGCTGTAGAGCGGGCCCACCTTGTTCTCGGCCGAGAGGGGACCGGCCAGATAAACCCCATAGGGTCCCTCGGTTGTGCCGCGCTCGATTTCGTCATTGATGAGGGCCGCGATGGCAATTCCGCCCTCGCTGTCGGAGAGCGCCTGGGCATAATGGTCGGCAAGGACGATCTGTCCGTGCAGGCCGGTTACGAAGCTGGCAATGGCAAAGCGTTCGAGCGCAGTGACCTGGCTGGCATCGTGCGGCGTGAACAGCGCCTCATAGGCCTTTTGGATATTGTCGCGGGCCACTTCGCGATGGCGACGCAATTGGTCGAGATGCGAACCCGGCGTGATTGACAGGACCTGGTCGATAAGGTCGGAAGACATGACAGAACTCCTCGTTCAGCTGGCAATGGCGATAGCGGGTTTGCTGCGCCAGCCCAGAGCCGGCGCAACATGGTTCGCGGCAAGTTCGAGCGAACGCAGGATTAGGTCGTGCGGCGGATCAACCGAATGCACCTGGAAGGAAATGTCGGTCACCCTATCAAGAACGGCATCCTGCGACAGGCTATCGATGACGGCTTGCGGCGCACCGAGATGGGTGTCGGTGAGACGGATGAGTTCGGACAGACTGGTCGCGGGGGGAATAGCGCCGGCCGCTGCGAGATGGGCGCCGAAAGGGCGAAGCCCCTGATCGGTCCATTCGAGCGCCGTGGACTGCTCATCGGCGACGAAAAGCGTGCGCGATGCCAGAATACGCGGCTCGACACCCGCTGGCAGATTTTCGAGATAGGCGTCGATGATGGGATTTTGCAGGTCGGCCAGCGTGGCGTCAGGATTGTGCTTTGGTCGCGGCTGCGTGCGGGAGAGCATGAGGCCATCGCCCGCCTGGCCGGCACGGATGCCGCCTTCCACTGAAAAGGTCGCTTGCCAGATGCGGTTGAGCAGCGCCCTGCCGTCCGGGTAAAGCCGGTTGCCGCCACCAACATCTTCACCCGACAGGGCCTTGCGGAGCTGGGAGAGGTTGGCGGCATTGATCGGGCCGCGTTGGGCGCTGTCGAGGCCGAAGGCGACGAAGGCTTCCGCCGTGCCGCCGCTGCCGATACCCAGTTCCAGCCGCCCCTCGCTCAGAAGGTCCAGAACCACGGCGTCCTCGGCTACGCGCAGCGGCAATTCGAGCGGCAGGGTGACGATGCCGGTTCCCAGGCGAATGGACCGGGTCCGAACGGCAACATGGCTCAAAAAGAGCAGCGGCGACGGCAGGCCACCCTCATCGCGATGAAAGTGGTGTTGCGCTACCCAGGCCGTATCGAAGCCGAGCTTTTCGGCATGAATGATCTGGTCGGCGGCAAGACGATAGCGCTCGGGCGGCGATACGTCATCGAGCAGACGGGTGAAGAAACCCAGGCGTTTTTGTTTGGTCATTCGGCGGCTCCGGCAAAGTCGAGAGACTGGTGTCGAGCACGCCGCAGCTCACGGCCGGGAATGGCCGCGAGCAGGGCGCGCGTATAGTCGGTTTGCGGTTGCGTGAAAACCTGCGAGACCGGGCCTGTCTCAACCGCCCTGCCCGCCTGCATCACGGTCACCGTATGGGCGATCTGGCGGACGACGGAGAGGTCGTGGGTGACAAAAAGATATGTCAGCCCAAGTTGCTCCTGAAGGTCATTCAGGAGTTTGAGGATCTGCGCCTGGACCGTGACGTCGAGTGCCGACACGGCTTCGTCGAGGACGAGAAAGCGGGGCTCAAGGATGAGCGCGCGGGCGATGGCAACGCGCTGGCGCTGTCCTCCGGACAAGGCCCGAGGCGGGCGTGACAGCACATCGCCCGGCAGTCCAACCTTATCGATCATGGCGGCGGCGCGCTGATTGCGCTCCTGGCGCGACACAATATCGAAATTGCGCAAGGGCTCGCCGACAATATCGACGATGGACTGGCGCGGATCGAGGGAAGCAAAGGGGTTCTGGTAGACCAGTTGCACATGGCGGCGGAACTGGCGGCGCGCATCGCCGGAGAGAGTGGTCACCTCCCTGCCCTCGATGCGGATCGATCCCGATGATGGCTGCTGCAGCCCGACAAGGGCGCGCGCCGTAGTCGTCTTGCCCGAGCCGGATTCTCCAACCAGGGCATGGGTCGTGCCGGGCGCGATGGCAAAGGATACGTCCTTCACGGCCACGAGCTGCCGGGCGCCGACGCGGAACTCCTGGCGCAGGGTGTCAACGACCACCACTGGATCACCTGCGCCCGGCGCAGAGCGAAAGGCGGCGGGAGCCAATGACGGCGCATCGGCCAGCAATTGTTTCGCATAGGCGCTTGAAGGCGCCGCGAGCAAGGCCCGAGTGGCTCCCTGCTCCTGGACTTCACCGCGACGCAAGACCACGACGCGATCAGCCCGATCGGCGGCGACGCCCAGGTCATGGGTCACCAGCAGGACCGACGTCCCGGATTCAGCGCGCAATTCGTCGATGAGATCAAGAATGCGGTGCTGAACCGTGACGTCCAGCGCGCTGGTCGGCTCGTCTGCGATGATCAACCCCGGCTTGAGCGCAACCGCAATGGCGATCAGCACACGCTGTTTCATGCCACCGGACAGTTCGTGCGGATATTGATCATAGCGCAACTCAGGCTCGCTGAGGCCGACGCGGGTCAGCAGCTCAAGCACACGCTGACGGCGCACCTTGCGGTCGCGCCAACCGTGCAGGACGAGGATTTCTTCAACCTGGCGGCCGATGGTCTGCACCGGATTGAGCGAGGTGCCGGGGTCCTGCGGGATGAGGCTCACCACCTTGCCGCGAATAGCATCGAAGCGGCGCGGCGCCCAAGTGCTGATCTCGGCCCCGTTGAGGCGAATGCTGCCGCCGTCGATCCGGCCATTGTCCGGTAGGAGGCCGATCACGGCCTGCGCGGTCGTGGTTTTGCCCGAACCGGACTCGCCGACAAGGGCGACGACTTCGCCGGCACCGACAGAGAAGGAAACTGCATTGACCACCTGTCGCCAGCCTTCCGGCAACCCATAGGAAATGGTCAATCCCTGTACTTCGAGCACGTGTGGCGCAGGCTGAGGAAAGGCGAGCATGTTCATGACGATCTCTGTAGTGATTGACTGATGCGATTGGCGGCAAGCACGATCAAGATCACCGCCAGGCCGGGGAAAGTGGTGAGCCACCAGGCGGTCGTGAGATATTTGCGGCCTTCGGAGATCAGCAGGCCCCATTCGGGCGTCGGTGGCGGCGCGCCATAGCCGAGAAAGCCCAGAGTCGAGATGGCGAGGATGGCGCTGCCAAATTGCAGGGCGGCAAAGGCAATGACCGTGCCCAGCGAATTGGGCAAGACATGCCGCCACAGCACGGCAGCGAAGCGCCCGCCACTTCCGAACGCGGCCTCGACATAATCGGCCCGGCGCACGCGGATAACCTCGGAGCGCATCAGTCTTGCAAAGCCTGCTACCGTCGTCACGCCCACGGCTGCCGCGACATTGACGGTGCCAAAGCCCAGAATGATGATGATCGAGAGCTGCAGCAGCAGGCCCGGTACAGAGAGCAGCACATCGACCAGCCGCATGATGACGGCATCAATCCTGCCCCCGGTCGAGCCGGCAATCAGCCCGAGAGCCGTGCCGCCGACAAGGCCGACGGTCACGGCGACGATGGCGCCGGACAATGAATTGACCGCGCCATAGATGATGCGCGCCAGCACATCCCGGCCGATTTCGTCGGTACCGAACCAATTGGCGGCATCGGGCGCGCGCAACTGGTTTCCAGCGGTGCCAATAGTGCCGCTGTGCTGGGTGAAAAGACCCGGCGCCACGGCCCAAGCAACCGCAATGACGATCACGAGCCAGGACAGGACCAGGGTCACGTCGATACGGCGGAGCCAGCCGGCCTGCGGACGCGTGGTGAAAAGATCGAGCGTGGTCATGCGTCTGCCCCCAGCTTGCGATTGAGCCGTGGATCAATCAGCGGCGCAATCAGATCGACCGCCAGATTGATGATGACGAAGCCAAGCGCGGCGAGGATGACGATGGCTTGCAAGACGGCCGTATCCTGATTGCTCACCGCCTGTTCGGTGATGCGCCCCAGTCCGTTAATGCCGAACACGGTCTCGGTCACCACGGCGCCCGCCAAAAGCTCGCCAAACAGCAGGCCGGCGATGGTTAGCACCGGCAGCAAGGCATTGCGCAGCACATGGCGCCACAACACGCCCCTGCGCGTTGCGCCCTTGGCCCGGGCAACCGAAACGAAGGGCTGTGCCTCGACCTCGTCGAGACTGCGGATCAGGATCTGCGCCAGCGGCGCCGCGATCGGCAGCGCCAGGGTCAGCACCGGCAGGATTAGCGCCTGAAATTCGTTGGGGTTGATGATTGGCACCAGCCGAAGCCGGAAGGAGAATATCTGGATCAGCATGATGCCCAGCCAGAAGACCGGAACGGAGATCATCAGCGCGGGAAGCGTCGCCAGCAGATTGCGCAACCAGCGGAATGGCGCCAGCGTTGCAGCAAAGGCGAGGCAAAAGGCAAGCACGACTGCAACAAGCAATCCGAGCGCTGCCAGGCGCAACGTTGGCGGCAGATTGGTGGCAAGCAGAGTATTGACCGGAACACCGGCCTGCACCGAATAGCCGAAGCTCCCTTGCAGGAAGTTCCAGATCGTATTGCCATACTGCGCCCAGAGGGGTGCATCGGCGCCGTAGAGAATGCGGATTTCCGCAATCTGCTCGGGACTGAGCCCCATTTCCGGATTCTGGTATTTGATCAGGATCGCGTCACCCGGCAGCGCCTGCAGCAGCAGGAAAGAGGCGGTGAAGGCAAGCAGCAGGACGATGAGCGCCTGCCCGATCCGGTTCGCAACTGCCCTGGTCATCAAATGCCTCCAACCAAAGGGAAACAGCGCCCCGCCACAGCGGGACGCCGCAGATCAGGTCAGCGCGGGGCCAGCCAAGTATTGTAGAAACTTGGCCGCGCCACGGCGTCGAAGCTGATGCCGTTGACATAGGGCGCACCGGCAAACACCTGTGGCTCCTCGAAGATCGGGATCACATAGGCCTGGTCGAGCAGATAGACCTGTGCCTCGCCCGTCAGTTCCAGCCGCTTGGCGTTGTCGGGTTCAGAGGCGATTGCGAGCAGCAGTTCGTTGAGCGCCGGATCCTCCCAGGTCGCCGCAGCATTAAGCCCACCCTTCTGCAACAGCGCATCGCGGTTGGTTGGGTAGAAGTTGGATTTGATCACATCCGGGTCCGCGCGACCGACCATCGCTGACACGACCGGGGTCTTGAGCGGATCGAGGCGGTCGACCGCTGCACTACCGGCATCGCCGGCCAAGACGTTGAGCTTGACGCCGACCTGCGCCCATTGCTGACTCAGGAGCTGGAACATGGCGCGACTCTGCGGCTGCGGCAGCGATTCATAAACGCTGAGTTCGAGCTTCTGTCCGTCCTTTTCGCGAATGCCATCAGCGCCTTGGACCCAGCCGGCCTCGTCCAGCATCGCCTTGGCGCGATCCTGGTCGAAAGCAAGTTTGTCATGCAGATCGACGTAACCCAAGGCGGTCGCGGCGATCACCGAACTGGCCTTGGGATAGTGGGCAGAATAGATCGTCTGCACAATCTCATCCGTATTGGTCGCCGCCGTCAGCGCCTGGCGCACCCGCAGGTCCGAGACCAGCGGATTTTCCGGGCGGAAAACAGCATTGTTGTTGACGCCGCGCGTCGAGGCCGAATGGATCAGATAGCCCTGGGCCTCGACCTGCGGTTCATCATAGGCCTGAATCTGGCGGATGAAATCGGCCTGCCCGGCCAGCAACGCGCCGATGCGCACGCTGTCCTCGGGAGTTACGATATACTGGATGGCGTCGAGATAGGCGCGCCCCTGATGTTCAAGATTGACCGGACCCCAGGCATAGTCCTCACGCGCCTTGAGATTGAGGCTTTGCCCGAGCACTTCGCTTTCGACGACGAAGGCGCCCGACCCGATGATCTTGGTCGCATCGCCCAATTCGTTATAGGGCTGCGCCAGCACGCTTGTCGCAACGAGACCGGAACCGATCACCGAGGTCGCCTGCAGGAAACCGGGCGCCGGCGCCTTGAAGAAGAACTTGACTGTCTGCGGATCGACGACCTCGCTGTGGTCATAATTGTTGATTGCTTCGGCTATCGGATAGCCAAGTTCCTTATCCCCCAGGCCGAAGACGTCGAAATTCTTGGCGACGGCCTCCGCATCGAGCGGTGTACCGTCGGAGAACGTCACGCCCTGACGCAGCTTGAATGTATATTGCGTAGCATCGGCATTAATTTCCCAACTTTCGGCAATCCAGGGCTCGATCTCGAGCGTTTCCGGGTTCTGCCAGGTCAGCTTGTCGGTGATCTGATTGAGAATGCCGCTATTGGGATAGAAGCCCCCGGCCGGCGGATAGAGATTGGTATGGGGCTGCTGCTCCAGATAGACCAGCGTACCGCCCTGTACCGGAGCTTCTTGCGCCATGACGGCGATTGTCGAGACGGAGGCCAGCAAGGCCCCCGCCACCAGGAATTGACCAAATTTCATGCCGACCTGCGTAACCAATGACACGTGATGTCCCTTTCCAGCGGGTTGCAACAGCAACCCCGAACTGGAAAAAGCCTACGCCGACCAACGAACAACTCAATAATATCTATTAAATTAGTAGGCTATCATTCCTCTCAGGTTGCGGATGGTATTTCTAAAGATGCATTCCGTTTTGGAACACGCCCGTTTGATGGACCGACTGAGGCTTTTCCTTTGGGCATGAAATTGCCGAAGCCCCCGCCTCGCCAGCTTGTCATACTGCGACGGGTATCCGCGCTTCATCAGTCGAACTTGATCGGGTCCTTAAGGATTAACTGCGCCCCGGTTCGCTTCCCAGCGCATCAAAGCACCGGAGCGAGAGCCTTAGATCGGCACGCCTTAGCAGCGACAACGTCCCTATTGCCCGACTTGCGCAAAGGCGCGCGCTACCCCTCTCAGTTCCGCCAACCCCTTTAGTCGGCCGATCAGTGGGTAGCCTGGCTGTCCACCCCGACGCAGATCGTCGAGAATGTCCTGGCCATGGTCGGGCCGCATGGGGATCACCCAGTCGGAACGCCCAACCGCCTTGCGGCGCGCTTCTTCGGCGACAATGGCCCTGATGAGTTCGACCATGTCGACACTGCCGTCCAGATGCTCGCTTTCATGGAATGAACACCCGACAGCCTCCCCTTCCAGGCGGACATTGCGCAGGTGCAGGAAATGCACGCGATCGCCCAGGCGCCGCATAATGCCGGGAAGGTCGTTGTCGGGCCGCGCACCCAGGGCACCAGAACACAGGGTCATGCCGTTCGCGGCATCGGGCAGATGTTCGAGCATGGCGCGATAATCGACTTCGGTCGACATGATCCGTGGTAGGCCCATCAGGGGAAAGGGCGGATCGTCCGGGTGACAGCACAGGCGAATGCCGAGCCTGGCGGCGACCGGGACGACCTCTTCCAGAAAATCGAACAGATGCCGACGCAACCGCTCACCCGATATACTACCATAGCGCGACAGGTGCTCGCGCACAGTGTCGATGGACAATCTGTCGGCGGCGCCGGGCAGTCCCGCCAGCACGCTGGCCGCCAATTGTCCCTTGTCGGTACCGCTCATCCCGACGAACCGCGCTGTCGCGGCATCAGCGACAAAGGGTGTAACGCTCTCGGCAGCACCTTTACGTTGCAACAGGTGAATATCGAAAGCAGCAAAATCGATCGCATCGAAGCGCATGCAGGTCCCGCCATGCCCCAGACGCCAGGCCAGGTCCGTGCGGGTCCAGTCAATCACCGGCATGAAGTTGTAGCAGACCGTGAAAATGCCGGCTGCCGCCAGGTTCTCCAGGCTGAGCTTATAGTTGGCGATATGCTCGCGCCATTTTCCAGTCTGTTGCTTGATATCCTCCGAGACCGGCAGGCTTTCGACGACAAGCCAGGCAAGGCCCGAAGCGCGGCCATCGGTCGTCGTACCGATCTGGACCTGGCGTTTTGTGATTTCATGGGGCGACCATACCGCGCCATCAGGAACGTGATGCAGGGCAGAGACGATCGCACCGGCGCCCGTCTGCATGATGTCTGAAATGGTTGTGACGTCGGTAGGACCGAACCAGCGCCAGGTTTCAATCATGCTTGCCGCCGCGCCAGCGCCGCTCCACCGGCATCGAACAGATGCCAATGGTTCTCGCGCGGGGCGAGATAAAGCACATCGCCTCGCTTGGCGAGGCTCTGGCCGGGCTCATGCACCAGGATCGGCACATCGCCCGGCAAGGTACAGTGCAGGTAGCTATTGGCGCCATATTGTTCAGCGACGCCGACCGTGACAGGCCAACCAGAATCAGCATTGCGCGAGACAGTGAAGTCCTCGGGCCGGATGCCCAGTGTCGTTTCCGCCGCGGCCAATGGCTGGGCCAGTGCGCCGGGGAGCTGCAGCGGCGGCAGGCCTGGCGCCGCAAATAAGAGTTGTCCCGCCGCAGTCTCGGACACCTGACCCGTCACGAAATTCATGCGCGGCGAGCCAATGAAGCCGGCAACGAACAGATTGCGCGGCTGGTTGTAGAGGTCGAGGGGCGCGCCGACCTGCTCGATCACGCCCTTGCGCAGCACGACAATCTTATCGGCCATTGTCATGGCCTCGATTTGGTCGTGCGTCACATAGATCATTGTATTGCCCAGGCGCTCATGCAGCTTGGTGATCTCGACGCGCATCAGGACGCGCAGTTCCGCATCGAGATTAGATAGCGGTTCGTCGAACAGGAATATCTTGGGGTCGCGGGTAATGGCCCGGCCAATGGCGACACGCTGGCGCTGCCCACCCGAAAGCTGCTTGGGCTGCCGCTCCAGCAATTGTTCGATCTGCAGTAGGCGCGCGGCGTCGGAGACGCGCCGGTTGATCTCGGCCTTCTCCATGCGGATGTTCTCGAGCCCGAAACTGAGATTCTCCCGCACCGTCATATGCGGATAGAGCGCATAGGACTGAAACACCATGGCCACGCCCCTGTCGGCGGCGGGCACATTCACGACGCTGGTATCGTTGATGCGAATATCGCCGTCCGAGACATCTTCCAGGCCGGCGATCAGGCGCAGCAGGGTCGATTTTCCGCAGCCCGAGGGGCCAACGAAAACGACGAACTCGCCATCCGTTATCTCGAGATCAACGCCGGGAATGACTTCGACCGCACCGAAGGATTTCTTGACATTTTGAAGCGTGAGATTGGCCATCGATATGGTCCTTACTTGATGCCGGTCGAAGCGATGCCGCTGGTGATGTAGCGCTGCAGGAAGATGAAGGCGAAGGCGAGCGGCAGTGCCGTCAGCGTCGTCATGGCCAGCAGGATTTCGTAGCGCACGCCGTATTCGGTCTGGAACGACGCCAGGGCCAGTTGCAAGGTGTAGGATTCGCGCCGGGTCAACACGACCAGCGGCAACAGGAAGTCGTTCCACCGCGACAGGATCGAGAAGATGGCCACCACAGCAAGGGCCGGCGAAGACAAAGGCAGGATGATGCGCCAGAAGATGCGCCATTCGCTGGCATGGTCCATACGGGCAGCCTCAATCAACTCGTCGGGAATGGTCAGCATATATTGCCGCAGCAGGAAGACGCCGGTCGGCGTGGCGACGGTGGGCAGGATGACACCCCAGAGATTGCCGACCAGGCCGAGCTGGGCGACGATCATGTAGGTAGGAACCAGAACCACCGTTGCCGGGATCATCAGGGTCGCCAGGATCGACACCAGGGCAATACCCGATCCACGAAAGCGGTATTTGGAGAGGGCGAAGGCCGCCATGGAATTCATCACCAGGGTGATGGCGGTGGCGACGGCCGTAATGAAGAGGCTGTTGAACAGATAGCGCCAGATCTGGCCGCCGGAACTGGTCAGCAGGTTCGTGTAGTTCTCCGTGGCAAAGTATAATTGTCTGACGGGTGTCGCATCCCCCACCGGCACGACGATCCGCTCTTCGGGGTTAGCGGGATCGATCATCTGTGCCTGGATGCCGACGCGACGCAATTGCGCCAATTGACGGGTCTCGCCGTCCTCGCCCACTACCTCGAACAGGGGCAGAGGCTCATCATAGCCCTCCACCGTGACGGTCTGGGCCGCGTAGGGCAGAATCGTCGGTGGAAACTCGGTCAGGTTGGCCGGCGTCTTGAACGAGGATATGGCGACCCAGAGAACCGGGGTGAACATCACTACCAGCCCGAGGAAAAGGTAGAGATAGGTCAGCCAATCGGTCCAGTCCGATTTCTTGCGCCCGCGCCTGAGCGTGGCGAATTCGCGGATCGACAAGGCCGATTTCGGCGCGCTGAGATCAGTCATTGTTGCCCCCTCGCGAAATGCGCATCTGAATACCGGTGAAAATCAGCAGGGCGAGCCCGAGGAATAGCGAGGCGGCGGAGGCCAGACCGAAGTTTCGCGGCTGGCTGGCGAAGCCGACTTCGTAAATGTACTGAACCATGAGCATGGTTGCCGAGCCTGGTCCGCCGCCGGTTAGCACGTAGAGTTCGTCAAAGGTCTGCACCGAGCGGATGACCGCCAGGATAAAGACCACCAACATGACGGGCTTGAGCAGAGGCAGGGTAATCCGCGTAAACACGCGCCATGGCGTTGCGCTATCCATCTTTGCGGCTTCGTAGACGTCACGCGGGATAGCCTGCAGTCCCGCCAGAAGGATGATCGTGTAAAAGCCCATATGGGCCCAGACCGTCACGAAGACCGACCAGAAGAAGGCCGTGTTGGGAAAGACTAGCCAGTTGACCGGCGTCAGGCCGGCAGCCGAGATCAGTCCGTTCAGCGCTCCATTGCGCTGCAAAATCCACTGCCAGGTCAGCGCCACCACGACCGGCGACAGCATGACGGGAAAAAAGAAAATGCCGCGGAAGAAGCCGCGACCGACAATGTCGCGGTTCAGACAGATAGCCGTCAGCAGGGCGATGGCGATCATGCAGATCACCTGCACCGGTACGAAGACAAGCGTATTGCCCAATGCGCGCCAGAACAGGTCGCGCGAGCAGGTGGAGGGGTCGAGATAGTTAGTGCAATCCAGCAAGCTCTGATAATTGGCTCCGCCGACAAAGGGCCGATCCCAGGGGAACAGCCGGTCGCTGCCGCTCATCGAATAAAAGACGTTGATGAATACGGGCAGCAGCGCAAAAAGGACGACGGCAACCAGGTTGGGCAGCAGAAAGACCCAAGGCATCCGCTTGATACCCAGCCCGCGCTGGATGCCGGACATTGCCGGTTCGACCAGGCGCGCGGGCAGCGACAGGATCACGCCGGCAATTGAGGCGAGTTGAACCCTTGCGCTCATCAGACTGTTCCTTGCATTGGCTGGATAAGGTCGCCCCGCATGGATCGGGGCGACCACTGGCGTCAGGACTGGCCGCCGGCCGCCTGAATGGCGAGGTTGACGTCTTCTTCGATGCGTTCCATCGCGGCATCGACCGTCAACTCGTTGTTGAGCACCTGGCTGATGCGGGTGGTCAGCGCGTTCATCATCGCCCGCTGGTAGCGCCAGCCCTGGAACCGATAGGCTGCGGCATCCATCTTGGGAATCTGGTTGATGAAGGTAGCCAGCGCTTCGGAGGTGCGGGCAGAGGCCGATGGATATTCCACGCCATTGGCAATCTGCGATGCCGCGGACGGAATTTCGACTTCGGTCGAGATATAGTGGTCGAGATTGGCGGGCTGGGCATAGTAGTTGATCAGCTTGCCGGCGATCTCCGCATTCTGCGTATGGGAGAAAACGGTCATCGCACCGCCGCCTGGCATGACGGTGCAGGACGACGGGCCGCAGGGGGCGGGAACGACGGCCCAATCGAACAGATCGCCGACTTCGCTATCCATTTGGGCCAGGGTCCAGGAGCCGCCGAAATAGAGAACGGTATTGGCATTGAGGAAGTCGGAAAAGAGCTCGCGATGGGTCGCTCCGCCGACTGCACCCCAAAGGTCCATCGGCATGGTTCCGTCCTGGTGCCAGGCGACGAATTGCTCGATGGCCGCACGCAGGCCGTCATCGACCACCGGACGCCCCTCGCTGTCGACCAGTTGCGCGCCATAGCTGATGGCAAGGCTGGCAAAGCGATGCCCCGACCGATCCATTTCCATGGCAAACTCGGTGTTGGTGGCCGCGGCCACCTGCCGGGTTGCCTCGGCCCATTCCTGCCAGGTAGCGCCTTCCGCCGGGACCGGCACGCCGGCCTGTTCGAACAGGGTCAGGTTCACATAGGCGCCGTTGACCGTGAGCGTTGTCGGCATGCCGTAGATGGCCGTGCTCTGAGCGTCGCCGCCGCGTAACCATTGCAGGGTCTGTCCCCATTCCTGTTCGAAATAGGCCGCGTCGACATAGGGCGTGATGTCCTGATAGAAGCGGCTCAACCCGCCCAGATCGGTGATAATGGCAATGTCGGGCCCCTCACCCGCCTCGAGCTGTACGGGCAGGCTCTCCACCAATGTCTGGTAGCTCACCTCCTCCACAACGACGGTAACGCCGGGATTCTCGGCCTCGAAGGCCTTGCCCATCTCGGCAAAAATCTTGCCGCCGGTTCCGGTATCACCGGCCCATACGGTGATCTGTTGCGCGTAGGCAGTGGTAACCGGCGCAGCCGCAAGCACTAAAGCCAACGCGGTCGTGGTCCTCAATATAGTGCGTTTCAATTCCAATTCCTCCTCCAGGAATGCGCTGCGTTGAAACAGCCGCCAGACGTCAAACTTGTTTTGGTAAGACCAGATTGTCAAGCCTTCTGGTCTTACCAAAAATATGAAGCGATGGCCATTTCGCATAAAACTCAATGTTTGCTGATCTATCCTTAGCAATTTTTTGGAATTTTTGGTCAGCCATCATCCTTGACATCAAAAACAAATGCCTGTCTGGTTTGACCAATTCATGCGCGTCCCAGCGCCTGTTTCGTCTCTGGAGGAATTGCCAAAATGGTGAGATTTGCGGTCGTTGGCATCGACCACGGACATATCTTCGATCATGCCAAGGGCCTGATACGAGCCGGTGCCGAATTTGTCGGCTATTGCCCCAGGACCTCGATTCCGGGCCTGGTGGAGAACTTTGCCCGGACCTATCCGGACGTCCCCCAGATCGATCGCGAGACGCTGTTTGCCGATCCCGACATCGACGTGATCTGCATCGCCGCCATTCCACGGGATCGAGCCGACCTGGCGATATCGGCCATGCGGGCCGGCAAGGACGTGATAGTCGACAAACCCGGGGTCACCACGAACGCCCAATTAGCGGCGGTGCAACGGACAGTGGCAGAAACCGGCCGCATCTTTTCGATATGCTTCAGCGAGCGACACTGCGTCCGCTCGGCCGTGAAGGCCGGCAAGCTGGTGGCCGAAGGCGCGATCGGCACGGTCATCCAAACTCTGGGCACCGGGCCCCATCGGCTCGGCAATTCCCGGCCCGACTGGTTCTGGCAGCATGACGCGTTCGGCGGCATCATCGTCGACATCGCCTCACACCAGATCGATCAGTTCCTGTTCTATACCGGCTCCGCCAGCGCCAATGTCGTCGCCGCGCAGGTGGCCAATTTTGCCAATCCTCAGGCCCCGGAATTCGAGGATTTCGGCGATCTGCTGCTGCGCAGCGACAAGGCCTCCGGCTATATCCGCGTCGATTGGTTCACGCCCGACGGCCTACCGACCTGGGGCGATGGCCGCCTCACTATATTGGGCACAGAGGGCTATATCGAGCTGCGCAAATATGTCGACATTGCTGGCCGCGACGGCAAGGATCACCTCTTCCTGGTCAACAAGCAGGGCGTCCAGCACATCGATTGTTCGAACGAGGAACTCGACTATTTCACCAGCTTCTTAGCCGATGTCCGTGATCGCACCGCGACAGCGATGCCGCAACAGCATGTCTATGAAGTCTGCCGATTGTCCCTCGATGCTCAGGACAAGGCCGTGAACATCTCCTCCCAGCACCAAGGAAATACCCCATGACTCGGAAACTGCGCGTCGGCCTGATCGGTGCAGGCATCGCCCAGCGCCATCTTGCCGGCTACAACTGGAACAAGGACCTGTTCGAGGTCCCCGTACTCTGCTCCCTCGACGAGGACCGCGGCCGCGAGGCGGTGGCCGAATATGGCGTTGGCGAATACACCAAGGATGTCGAAACGCTGTTCGCGCGGGACGACCTGGATGTCATTGACGTCTGCACGCCCCCCGATTCCCACTTCGCCCTCTCCAAGCGCGCCATAGAAGCGGGAAAGCACGTCATTTGCGAGAAGCCGCTCTTCGGCTCCATCGCCGATGTCGATGCGATGAGCGATCTCGTCGCCAAGACTGATCGCAAGTTCATGCCCATCTTCCAGTATCGCTATGGCACGGGGCTGCAAAAGCTCAAGCGACTGATCGAACTGGGGCTTACCGGGCGGCCGTTCCTCACCACGGTCGAGACCCATTGGTGGCGTGGGCCGGCCTATTACGATGTCCCTTGGCGCGGCAAATGGGCCAGCGAGCTGGGCGGCGGCCTGCTTGGCCACGCCATCCACGCCCATGACATGCTCAACTATGTGCATGGCGCCTGCGCCGAGATCTTCGCCCATGGCGCCACGCTGGTTAACAAGATCGAGGTCGAGGACACGATGACGCTGTCGGTCAAGATGGCCAATGGCTCGCTTGCCGCCCTGTCGATGACACTGGGGTCGCGCAAGGAAATCTCGCGCCTGCGTTTCTGCTTCAGCGAGATGGTGGCCGAGAGCATTTTGGAACCTTATACGATGGGCCGCGATCCCTGGACATTCATTGCCGGCACACCCGAGCATCAAGCCAAGATCGACACTGCGCTGGCCGGATACCAGGTGGAGGAAGATGGCTATACGCGGCAGTTCCAGCTGTTCCACGCGGCGGTCATGACCAATGGCGAGCCACCGGTAACGCTGGAGGATGCGCGCAATTCGCTTGCTTTGGTGACAGCCGCGTATCATTCCCAAAGGACGGGCCAGCCTTCGGCATTGCCAATCACGCCAGCGCATCCGCTCTATGGCTCCTGGTTGCCGTGACCGGCAGCGCCCGAGCTGAGAGGACACATATGCAAAAGGACAAGACCCATCCTCGGCTGCAGGGCAATCAACGGCTTTACCAGGTCGTAGCCCGCCAGATCGCCAAGCTGATCGAGCAGAACGCAACCGATAAGTCCTGGCGCATGCCGTCCGAGCGCGAACTGGCCGACGAGCTGTCGGTCAGCCGCCCGGTTGTCCGCGAAGCTGTGATAGCTCTGGAAATGCGCGGCATCGTCGAGGTGCGTGGCCGGGCCGGAATCATCGTGCTGGCCAACAGGCCGTCGCAGGTGAGCTTCGATGTTGCCGAACGCGATATCGGACCGGGACCGTTCGAATTGCTGGAGGCGCGCCTGGCCATAGAATCGAGCGCGGCGGCCCTGGCTGCCGAGCGGGCCACCAATTACGACATCTTGGTGCTGGAAGAGTGCATCGCCCAGATGGAGCAGGAGACCGAAGTGGTTCTGCTGCAGGAGAAGGGCGATAGGGACTTCCACATGACCATTGCTAGGATGACCAACAATGCCATCATCGTTTCGATGATTGAGGCACTTTGGGCACAACGCGACGAGTCCCTGATGTGGAAGAAGCTGCATGAGCACATCCATGCCGAGAGCGTTCGCCCACTATGGATCGGCGATCACCACGCCATCGTCTCCGCGCTGCGCATGCGCCATCCCGACGCCGCCTACAAGGCGATGGCGAGGCATATCCGGAATGTCACCAATGAATTGCTCGAGGCCGATGAACGCGGCCGTATCGTCACGGAATGACGATCGTTTGGAGGATTGGACATGCTGCAGGGCTTTGAACATGTCGGCATGGCCGCCAGCGATCTCGATAGGAGCATCGCCTTCTATTGCGACCTGCTGGGCCTGCGCCTGATCCTCCGTAAGGCGGCACCGCGGGGCGGCGGTGAACTGGCGTTCCTTGATGCCGGCAATGCCCAGCTCGAGCTGATATGCCCGAGCCCAAGCGTCACCACGCCCGTCAGACGCCTTCCCAACACGGAGGCAGGTGTCCGGCACCTGACATTTGCCTTTGAGAATATCGATATCGCGTTTCAGAAATTGGTGGATGCTGGAGTGCCGGTGATCGAACCGCCTCGCGACGCCTTGAACCAAGAGATCCTGAACCGCGTTGCGTTCGTCCTCGATCCCGATGGCAATATTATCGAACTTGCCCAGCGGTCCTGAGGACTGACTGGCATCGCTCCCGGACCGACTGCATTGGCGGGATGGCCGATTGATTTGATCAAAAAATAGGAGTAAATAAGTCATATTAAAATGCATGCTTTCGGCTGGGCTGAATGTTCCTTCCAAACATGAATGCCATAACCGACGGTTTTTCCGTTGTTGGTGACCTGAAGTACCGGTCCTGGGACGGCATACTGGCCGATGTGTGGAGCGTCGAAGCCCGTTCCGGGGCGGCTGGTGTCTATGTATCGCAGCATCCTCGTCTCTTCGTGGTCCTGGCAGAAACTCAAGAAGCTGCGATCACCATCAATAGCAGGCCCCATGGCTCGCCGACCATGGCTGGGCCGGCCCGGCTCAGCTTCATTCCCGCGGGCCTGCGCACGTGGTCGCATGTGGAACGCGACATCAGCCTTCGTCACCTTGACCTGCATTTCGACATGCCGGCCCTGATTAGCCGGTTCGCTGGCGACCTCGATGCCGAACGGCTCGTCTTGCCGCGCCTGATGTTCGAGGATGAGCGTGTATTGACCCTGTGTCGGCTGCTCGCGGCCGAATGCCTCAATCCCAGCCTGCATGATCTTTATGGTGACAGCCTGGCGCTGGCGCTTTTCATCGAGCTGTTCCAGGTACGTCCGGGCAGCGAACGTCGACACGGACAATTGGCGGCGCGATCGCTGCGTCATGCGCTCGACTATATCGAGGACAATTGCCTGCGCGTCATCAAGCTCCAGGAACTGGCCGAACTGGCAGGCCTGTCGCAGTCCTATTTCAGCTCGGCCTTCAAGGCTTCCACCGGTGTAGCGCCCCATCAGTGGCAGATGAAAGTTCGTCTCGAGCGCGTGAAAGCCCGATTGCTGCAACCAGACGCCAGCCTAATTCACGTTGCGCATGCCACAGGCTTTGCTGACCAGGCGCATATGACACGTGTTTTCAAACAGTTCGTTGGCGTTACGCCGGCAGCCTGGCTGCGCGCCCAAGCCCTGTGAAGAAGGCCGTAAAAACATTCAATTCGCCCAAAGGAAAGACAAACCAGGTCGCGAATAGGTGAGTAGAACACTCATCTATTTGCTAAACGTTTATGCTCGTGTCCGGATTGCGACGCGGGTCGTCTTCTGGGGGCTCCGTACATGACCACGATGCCGCGTCGCGCCATCACCACCCTGCTTCTGGCAACGACCAGTTTGGTTTCAACTGGTGGACTTGCCCTTGGCCAGGATCAGTTGCTTCTGCTGGACACCATAACTGTCGAGGCCGCCGGCGCCGGCGGCGCTGGACTTACCACCTCTTCCGGCTCCAAGCTCGCCATAGCGGTGGCGCGCATCCCCCAATCAGTTTCGGTTGTCGACCGTGAACAGCTCGATGCGCTCCCCGGCACTGCCAAACTGGATGAGACGCTGCGGTACACGGCCGGCGTCAACGCCGGCACCTATGGCACCGATGCAGACACTGACTGGTACTTCATTCGGGGTTTTCAGGCCGAACAGACCGGCATGTTCCTCGATGGATTGCCACTTTACCAGACCGGCTTCGGCACTTTCCTCAACGACCCGTTTCTGCTCGACCGGGTCGAGGTATTAAAGGGGCCCGCTTCGGCGCTTTATGGCGGCGCCAATGTCGGCGGCATCGTCAACATGGTCAGCAAGCGGCCCACCGGGGAGCGGCTGCGCTATACCGAAACCGGGATCAACAATTTCGGTAATGCCTATGCCGGCTTCGATATCGGCGATGTCAATGAACAGGGTAATGCCAGCTACCGCTTGACCGGCAAGGTCTCGGGCGGCGGCTGGGAGACCAAGGACGCCGACAACCTGCGTGGTGTGCTTGCCGGCAGCGTGATGTTTGAACCCACGGACGCTACCAGCATCACGCTTTACGGCAGTTACATGCGGATGGATCTCGACCATACCAGCACCGGTTTTCTGCCCTATGAAGGCACTGCCATCGATCGTCCGGGCGTGGGCCGCATTCCCCGGGACTTCAATTATGGCGATCCGGGGCAGGACCTCTATGATCGGCGTCAGGCGACCATCGGTTACGAGCTTGAGCACGATCTCAACGGCGATTGGACCATCAAGCAGAACCTGCGCTACGCGACGGTGTCGCTCAATGAGGAATATCTCTATGCCGGCGGCTGGGCCGGCCCGACGGAACTGAGCCGTTTCGGCTTCGGCCACGACACCGATGTGCGCAGCTTCAATGCCGACACGCGGATCGAAGGGACTTTCGACACCGGCCCGCTGAGCCACGACGTGCTGCTCGGTCTGGACTACAAGAACTACTTTATCGATCAGGAGCTTGGTTTCTCATTCGCCTCGCCGATCGACGTTCTCAACCCTGTTTATGGCGTGCCACTTCCGGCCCTGAGCACATATCGCGACGATACTATCGCAATGCAGCAGACCGGCATTTATGCGCAGGATCAGATCAGCTTTGGCCCGCTGATCGCCACGCTGAATGGACGCTACGACTGGGTTGAGACCCAGCTCGACAACCAGATGCCGGCTGGCGGCCTGTCGACATCGAGCCAGGGGGCGTTCACAGGTCGTATCGGGCTCGGCTATGAATTTGACAACGGCTTCACCCCCTATGTCAGCTATGCCACCTCATTCAATCCGAGCCTGGAGGTTGACGACAATGGGGGCCTGTTTGATGCCGAAACCGGTAGGCAATGGGAGGTCGGCGTTAAATACGAACCGGACTTCTTCGATGGTCTGGTCACGGCCTCGTTCTTCAATATCACTCGCGGCAATGTGGTGGGTACCGTGCCGGGAAGCGCGCCAGCCGTGCGGGCGGCCATTGGCGAGGTCAACATCAAGGGAGCCGAGCTGGAAGCACAGATCAATGCCGGCGATTTCAAGATCCTGGGCGGCCTAACCTATCTTGATGCCGAAGTGACCACGGCAACCGGCACCGTGCCGGTGGGCAATACGCCGGTCCAGATTCCAAAACTCACCGCGTCGCTCTGGGTCGACTACACCATTCCTGAAGGCATGCTACAGGGTGTCAGCATTGGCGCGGGCATTCGTTATCTGGGCGCTTCCTGGGCTGACGAGGCCAATGCGCTCGAAGTGCCCGCCGCGGCCGTGGTGGATGCGGCACTCCGCTACGAAAGGGACGACTGGGGGGTGGCGCTCAAGGTCTCGAACCTTTTCGACACCTCCTATGTGGCGAGCTGCCTCTCCCCCACCTCCTGTGGCTATGGCGCGGGCCGGACGGCGACACTAAGCATCCACAAGAGCTGGTAGACTAGCACAGCCAACCATGAACAAAGAGCATATGGCGCTATCGTTGGCGAGTGGGTTCATGTCTCGACTATCCAGCATTGTTGCTGTCGTCTTGTTTCTTATGGCCTGTGGATCAACGGCCCTACAGGCGGCCGAGGATATCGAAACCATGTTCGGTACCGTCGCCGTACCGGACGATCCACAACGCGTCGTCGCCTTGGGCTGGTCGGATGCAGAGATTGCTTTGCAGCTTGGGGTAAAACCCATTGCCGTGATCGACTGGCAGGACTTTGGCACGCCCGGCGTTGGCGCATGGGCCGTCGGGCTGTTCGAGGGCAAGGAACCGTTGCTTCTCGATCGAGCGGCGCCGAGCATCGAGCAGATCGCCGCACTGGCACCTGACTTGATCCTGAATGTGCGCTCGGCGGGCGATGCGGATCAGTACAGCTTGCTGTCACAGATTGCGCCGACGGTGTTTGCCGAAACGCTAACTGCGGCTTTCAACATTTCCTGGCAAGACCAAGTGCGTCAGGTCGCCCGGGCGCTGAACAAATCCAGCGAGGGCGAAGCCCTGGTTGCGGAATTGGAGGGTGAGATCGCAGGCGTTCGCAAAGCCCATCCGGAATTTTCTGGCAAACGACTTGTTGTAGGCACCAAGTTTGGTGATGGGTATGGTGCCTATGTCCCGGGTGATGCCCGCATGGACTTGCTAGCAGCATTTGGCTTTGCGCCCTTGCCCGCGCTGTCCGACCTGCCCGCTTCAGGCTTTTATGTTGCGCTTTCGTCAGAACGGACCGACCTGCTTGAGGCCGATATCCTAGTCATGTTTCCGATCCACACTTCGCTCGACCAGCTGCAGTCCGATCCCTTGATCGCAGGACTCGATGTCGTGCGTTCGGGAAGAGCGATCCTGCTTGATCCGTCGGATACGCTGACGCAGGCCTTTTCGGCCGGATCGCCGCTTGCCATCCGGTTTGTCCTGAAAAACCTGGTGCCGATGCTCGCCAGGGTGGCAGCGCAGTAAGCGCCCAGTTAGTCCGGCCACTGCGGCTACGGCGGTGAAGGATCGAGGCTTAAAGGCCTCCGTATGAACGAACTGCCGGCGGCTTCACTGAGCGGGAAGCCGCCAGACAAGCCTTCGTCAGGGTGTGAGAAGCCGAGCGGCTTGGCGCAGGGCCGCGGCGGTACGGTTGGTGCCACGTATCAGTTGCGTGCGGGCAAAGCCAACCGTGTCCGGCCCATAGGTATTAAGCTCGCTTGCCACCGAAATGGCTGGAAGAGCTGGCACCGGCAGAGCCGGGTCATGTGTAAAGCGCGGGCCGCGCGTGTAGTTGAGCGGCACCAGGATGCGCGCGAGCTGTTGGATAGCGGAGTTGGCTCGTGCTTCGGTCACCGTGCCGGCCGCAATGGCAGCATAGAAGGCGTCAAGCGAAGCGCTGAGACCGGCCAGTTCGAGAGCGACCGGGTTGAGCAGTGCAGCATTTTCGCCCGCGGCCTTCTGATATTTCTGCAGCGTGGCCGTGAACTCCTTAGCCGTCGCGCGCCAGTCGAAGGGCAGGACAAGTGCATTGGCGACGGCCATGACACCGGCGAGGTACACCTTGATGTCGCGAATGAGGATATCGCGATCGGCAATGTCCATGAGGTCGTTTTCGGTGTGCCAGGCGATGTTTCCGCCGCAGCCGCCGACAGTGTAATAGTTCATCTCCTTGCGCTTCTCGACCGTCATGGTCGAGGACAGCATGAAGAAGCTCGAAAGCCCGATATTGTTGAAGGAGTAGTCGCCGGCGCGTAGCGGGCGCTCGCCTTCGAAGGGCAGATCGGCCACCTGGCGAATGACGTCGGTGCAAAGGCTCGTCGCCTCGCTCATGCAGGCGACATTCTCGTAGACATCGGCCCAGCGGCAGCCGGGGCTGTCGCAATTGACCTGCGCGACGCAATTTTCGTCCAGATCGAGCGCGAAGGCATCGGCATACCAGGCCGAACCGGCATAGCGGCCGGTGGAATGGCCCGGCCACCAGGCGATGCGCACCGAGCGGCGGAGATCGGCGCGGTTGTGCCAAAGCACGCGGGCAATCTCGAGCATGGCGGCGTCGCCGGTCGCGTTGTCGCCAACGCCAACGTCCCAGCTGTCATAGTGACCGGCGAGCAGAACGAACTTTTCCGGCTCGACTGCGCCGGGCACATTGACCACCGGCACCAAGGACTTGAACCAACCTTCTTCGAGGCGGGTCTTGATGGTGACGCTGCCTCCAGCCTTGGCCAGCGCGATCAGTTCCTGGCCGTCGGGATTGTTGACGACCGCAACGGGGATCACCGGCTTGCGCGGCAGGCCGTCGAGATCGGGCGTGCCCCAGACCGACGAGCAGATGCCCCAATGCCGGTCGACGCCCGGATTGACCGCGATGACGCCGATGGCGCCCTTTTCCTGGAATTCGAGCACTTTATTGGGCGAGGCAAACCCGTCGGTCAGCACGATCTTGCCGCGAATGCGCTCCACGGCTGCCGCAGCCTCGTCCCGGTTCTTCTCGTAAAAGCTCGAAACACTTGCCGATAGCGCGCCCGGCACGTGATGCAGAACGCCGGACATGCCCTGGGGGCAGCTCAGAGAATAGGCCGGAGGCTTGGAGGCATAGGTCTTGCCATTGGCCTCGACCGATGCCTCATATGGAATGGAGAGATAGAGCGAGGCTTCGAGCATTTCGACCGGCACGCCCAACTCTCCTAGACGCCGGGCGATGTCATGGGCCGAGGCTTCGACGTCTTCCGGCTTCCAGCGCGGCATGGTGGAAAAGGCCTCCACCAGCGGCCATGCCGCGTCGGCATTGACCTGGGCGATGGCGTTTTTGATGGCCGTGTCGAGCATGCTGAACCCTCTTTGTGCGATGTGACAGTCCCACGATGCCCCAAGATAAATTGTACGACAATCCAGATTGTACGACAATTTTCCGCTAGGCTTTGCGAAACAGCCTCGTTACAGTCGCCGCAACACGCCGTCGCACCGATTTGACCATGACGGCCAAATGCTGGATGACCCATCCATTTTCCCGTGGGGCGACCGACACGAATGAGCGACTTGCGCAAGATCTTTCAGGTTGATGCATCGCACATGGCCGATGAGCTGACGGAAGAAAGCACGCAAACCCGGCAACTCGCGCGCGACCGGGTTTTTGACGCCGTTCGCACCGCCATCATGGAGGGGCGCATTGCGCCGGATACGCGCCTGACCGAGCGCGAGCTATGCGAGGCCTTCGGCATCAGCCGCACGGTGGTGCGCGAAGTCGCGCGCCGGCTCGAAGCCGAAAAGCTGGTCAATGTGATTCCCCATAGCGGGCTTCGCGTCGCGCGGCTGACGCGCAAGCATGTCCACGAAATCTACGAAATTCGCACCGAGCTCGAAGCCATCACCGTGCGCAGTTTTCTGGCCTGCGCCACGGATGAGGACATTGCCGCAGCCCAGGATTTCGGCCGCCGGCTGCTTGAGGCCGGCTCCAAGCGCGACAAGGTCGGCATGGCCGAGACCATGTCGAAATTCCTGCGCTTCATGACCGATGTGGCGGACAACCAGATCGCGGCCGAAATGCTCGATCAGCTCCGCTCGCGCGTCAACATGCTCCGCATCTATGCCATGGACGAGCCTGGCCAGCTCGAAACCGGCATGGAGGGTGTGCGCGCCATCATCGCCGGCATTACCGCCCGCGATGTCGCCGCCGCCGAGCGCGCAACCCGGATCTATGTGCGCCGCTCCGCCGACGCCGTGCTCCGCCATATGGACCGGGATGAGTAACGCCGCGCGCGCCTGACCTCCCGATATTTTCATTTCTTTTCTCTCTGGAAGGCTTTTGATGACACCGCTCTCATCCGCCATGCCGGCATTGGCGCCGGACACTGCCCCCATTTGCGATCCGGTGACGCTGGAAATCATCCGCGGGGCGATCATGGCGACCCAGCGCGAAATGGAAGCCCTGATCGAGCGCACCGCCATCTCGGCCTTCATCCGCGAAAAGAAGGATTTTTATACCGCCCTGTTTGATGAGCGTGGCGTGATGGCGGTGGGGTCGATGGTGCCGATCTTTGGCGACCTTACCTCGCCGGTCTTCGAGCATTTCCCGCGCGAGACCATGAAGCCGGGCGATCTCTACTGGTATAATGACTGCTATGGCTCCAAGGGCGCGGTGACGCATTCGAACGATCAGGTGCTGCTGGCGCCGGTGTTCCATGGCGACCGGCTCTGCGCCTTCGTGATGAGCTGGGCGCACTTCGCCGATATCGGTGGCCTGCACCCCGGCTCGATCAGCCCCGATGCCACCTCCATCTATCAGGAAGGCATCATCATCCCGCCGACCAAGCTGGTCGATGCCGGCGTGGTCAACGAAACGGCGCTGGCCATCTTCCACCGCAATTCGCGCTTCCCGGCCCAGAGCGAAGGCGACATGTCGGCGCTGATGGCCTCGGTCAAGCTCGGCGTTACCCGCGTTGCCGAGGTGGTCGCCCGCCACGGCGCCGATACTGTCTCGGACGCGCTCGCCCAATTGCTCGACCGTACCCGCACCCTGGTGCGCCGTCGGCTCGCCGAGACCTTCGACTATGGCACCTACAAGTTTTCCGACCAGATCGACAGCGACGGGCACGGCAATGGCCCGTTCAGCCTGCGCTTTGCCATCACCCGCGAAAAAGGGGCCAACGGCGAAGACCGCTTTATCTTCGACGCGACCGAAAGCGACGATCAGGCGCCCGGCCCGGTCAACCTGATCATGAACAAGGGCGTGCCCGGCATGGCGCTGGGGCTCTATTTCCTCGGCGGCGACCCCTCGCAGGTGGTCAATGCCGGTGGTCCACTGGCCATTGACGAAGTGCGGCTGCGCGAAGGCTCGATCGTGCAGCCGCGCTTCCCGGCGCCGCTCGGCATGCGTGGCCTCACCATGATGCGGATGCTCGCCGTGCTCAATGGCCTGGTCAATCGCGGCAAGGGCGGCGCTCCGGCGGCTCATTCGGCCTATGTCGTCACCATTATGCGCGGCACTTTCGGCAAGGAAACCGGAACGCCAAAGCCGTTCCTGCTGGCCGATGGTATCGGGGTTGGCTACGGCGCCCGCGACTTTGCCGATGGCATCGACGCGGTCTATTTCGTGGCGCAGGAGAACTATCCCGTCGAATTCCTCGAAGGCGGCTATCCGATCCGGCTGCGCCAATATGGTGTCGTGCCGGACAGCGGCGGTCCCGGCCGCTGGCGTGGCGGCACCGGCATTATCCGCGAATATGAAATCCTCGCCGATGAGGCCCTGCTTGCTATCCGCATCGATGGCGTCAAGAACCCGCCCTGGGGCTATGCCGGCGGCATGTCCGGTGGTGGCGGCTCCATTGTCGTCAATCCGGGCACGCCTGAGGAGCGCCAGATTCCGCCGCTCTCGGATGGCACGGCCCTCAAGAAGGGCGATATCCTGCGCATTCGCACCGGTGGCGGTGGTGGCATGGGGCATCCCTATGACCGTCCGGCCGAAAGCGTGCTCGAAGACGTTCGCGGCGGCTTTGTTTCGGCGGAAGCGGCCAAGACCTTCTATGGCGTGGTGATCGCCAACGACCAGCTCGATATCGAAGCCACGGCCGGGCTGCGCGCCGACCGACCGGCCACCAAACCCTTCCACCGCAATACCTATCTCGATGAGCTCGCCTGATATGGCCTTGGACAAAAACCCTACCAATCTCGCCGTTGCCGTGGATATCGGTGGCACTTTTACCGACGTCGCCCTGGTCGATGGCACCGGCCGCTCCTGGCGCGCCAAGACGCCGTCGATTCCCTCCGATCCGTCGGAGGCTTTTCTCAACGGCATTCGCCTGGCGCTGCAGCAGGCCGGCGCTTCGGCGACCGATCTCGATCAGGTGCTGCATGGCACGACCGTTGCCACCAATATGATCCTTGAAGGCAAGGGCGCGCGCACTGCACTCGTCACCACGCGCGGCTTCCGCCATGTGCTGGCCATCGGCCGCCAGGACATTCCGCGCAAGGCCAATCTCTATACCTGGGTCAAGCCGGTGCCGCCGGTTCCGGCCAGCCGCATCGTGGAAGTGGACGAGCGTATTGCTGCCGGCGGCGGCGTGCTCGAAACGCTTGATGAAGCGAGCGTTCGCGCCGCAGCCGCCCAGATTCGCGGCATGGCTGTCGAGGCTGTCGCCATCTGTCTCATCCACGCCTATGCCAATCCGGCGCATGAACGGCGCGTCGCCGAAATCCTGCGCGAAGAATTGCCCGATCTCGCCATCACCGTATCCAGCGACGTGCTGCCGGTGGTGCGCGAATATGAGCGCAGCCTGACGACCGTGCTCAACGCCACCGTCATGCCCGGCGTCACCTCCTATGTCGCCAAGCTCGAACAGCGCCTCGACGAGGAAGGCGCTACTCCGCCGCTGATGCTGATGCAGTCGAACGGCGGCGTTGCCGGTGCGCCCAAAATTCGTGTCGCCCCAGCGCTGACCGCCCTCTCCGGCCCTGCTGCCGGCGTTGTCGGCGCGCGCGCTGCGGCGGCGGCTTGCGGCATTGACGACATTATCACCGTCGATATCGGCGGGACCTCGGCCGATATCTGTCTCATCAAGGGCGGCCAGATCGGCCTTACCCAGCATGGCGCCGTGGGCGAATGGCCGCTGGCCCTGCCCATGGTCGACATGATCACCATTGGGGCCGGCGGCGGTTCGCTCGCCCGCATCAAGGATGGCGGCTTGACGGTCGGCCCCGAAAGCGCCGGCGCCCGTCCGGGTCCGGCCTGCTATGGCAATGGCGGCACTGAGCCGACCGTGACCGACGCCCATGTCGCACTCGGCCAATTGCCGGCGCGCCTGCTTGGGGGCCGCATGGTTCTCGATATCGAAGCGGCCCGCAATGCGGTCATGAGCATTGCGGCCCCGCTCGGCCTCGATATCGAAACTGCCGCCCGCGGCATTCTCGCCATTGTCGACAATCACATGGTTGGCGCCATGCGCGTGGTTTCGGTGGAACGCGGCCACGACCCGCGCAACTTCACGCTCGTGCCCTTTGGCGGCGCGGGCCCGCTGCATGGCTGTGCTTTGGCCGATCTCCTCGGCATTCGCAGCGTGCTGATCACCCCTGCCCCGGGCGTGCTTTGCGCCGACGGCCTGCTCGCGGCCGATCTCAAATCGGAATTTTCGCGCGCCATGGCCATTCCGGGTGCGATGGATCCCGCGACGACCGAGCCGATCATCGCCGAACTCGAAGAGCAGGCGACCGGCTGGCTCGATGAGGAAGGAGTTGCCACCGACATGCGCGTCATCGAACGCGTGGGGCTGATGCGCTATGCCGGGCAAGGCGGCGAAATCGCCGTTGCCTATGTGGATGACAGGGCGCAAGCGGAAGCCAATTTCCAGGCTGCGCACAAGGCGCTTTATGGGTTCAATCTCGGCGCACCGATCGAGCTCGTCACCCTGCGTGTCCATGCAACCGGCCTTGCCGCCGTGCCGCCGGCTGTCGATCTCGCGCCCGGCGAAACGCCGGCGCCGGACGAACACACCGCCGTCAGCATCGACGGCAAGAGCCAGCAGGTTCCGGTGATCGATCGCGCCAAGCTGGGCGCGGGCGCAGGTTTTGCCGGCCCCCTCATTCTCACCCAGCTCGATACCACCACTTTCGTGCCGGCCGGCTGGCAGGGCCGGGTGCACGCCTCGGGCGGCATCTTGTTGACCAAGGAGCAGGCATGACGTCTCCCACGCTGGCGCCGGTCTTCGAGCATATCGAGGCCCGGCACAAGGACTATATCGCCCGCCTCATCGACTATGTGCGCAATCCCTCGATCAGCGCCCACAATATTGGCATCAGGGAAGTGTCAGAACTTCTCGTAAAGATGCTGGGTGAGCTGGGCATGGAAGTGGAGGCGATACCGACCAAGGGCCATCCCTTCGTGCTCGCCCGCTACATGGTTGATCCCAACAAACCCACCGTGTTGCTCTACGGTCATTATGACGTGCAGCCGCCCGATCCGCTGGACTTGTGGGAAAGCCCACCCTTCGAGCCGACCATCCGCAATGGGCGCATCTATGCCCGTGGCGTGGGTGACAACAAGGGGCAGCATTTCGCGCAGATCATGGCCATCGAGGCGCATCTGAAAGTGCATGGCACCCTGCCCTGCAATGTCATTTTCCTCCTCGAAGGCGAGGAGGAAATCGGCTCGCCGCAGATCGCCGATTTCGTGAGGGATCACAAGGATCGGCTGAAGGCCGACGTCGTCGTGACCGCCGATGGGCCCCTGCACGAGTCAGGCCGCGCCACGCTGACCTATGGTGTGCGCGGCATGACCTCGTTCGAGCTACGCGTCCGCACTGCCGCCCGCGATGCTCATTCGGGCAATTATGGCGGGGTGATGCCCAATGCCATATGGACACTGGTGCACCTGCTTTCGACCATGAAGACGCCGGACGGGCGTATCACCATCGAAGGGCTGCACGACCAGATCATTGCGCCCACCGAAGCTGACATTGCCGCCACCAAGGCGCTGCCGCTCGATCTGCCGGCCTATATGACCGAAATGGGCCTCAAGCGCCTCGATGAGCCGGCCGACCGTCCGTTCTGGGACCGGCTGATGTTCCATCCGACCCTGACCATCAATGGGCTGCATGGCGGCTATGGCGGGCCGGGCACCAAATCGGTGCTGCCCTGCGAGGCCGTCGCCAAATGCGACATCCGTCTGGTTGAGGCGATGACGGCCGAGCATGTCTATGCCTGCGTCAGGGCGCATGTCGCCAAGCATGCGCCCGAGGTGGAAGTAATCACCTACGGCTCGATGCTGCCCTCGCGCACGCCGCTCGACGACCCGTGGGGCAAGCTCATTCAGGAAGCCATTGTCGAGGCTCGCAATGAGACGCCGTTGGTCTATCCATCGGCCGGCGGGAGCCTGCCCGACTATGTCTTCACTAAGGTGCTCGGCGTGCCGGCTTTCGTCATGCCCTACGCCAATGCGGACGAGGCCAACCACGCGCCCAACGAGAACATGGAAATCGACCTGTTCCTCAAGGGCATCCGCACCGGCGCGGCACTGCTGGACCGGCTGGGGCGGGCATAATTGTCCTGACCCGGCTCCCGTTACCCTTCTCGTTGGCGGAAGGGTAACGAAAAACGCTGTTTGACGCGCTCGATGCTAACAGTCTGTTAGCAGATCAGGCGCTCTCCAGCACCGGATGATAACAGGCCACACCGCTGATGCCGGCGGCGTCCGCATGCCGCTTCATCTGCGGTTCGTCCTTGCGGCATTCCTCCGTCACCCGCGGGCAGCGCGGGTTAAAACGGCAGCCGGGCGGGGGATTGACCGGGTTGGGGGGCTCGCCCCGCGTCGCCTTGCCCCGCGCCAGCCGTGCCCGCGCCGGATCGGGCTCCAGGGCCGAGCCGCGCAGCGCAACGGTATAGGGATGGTTGGGCGTTACCAGAACCTGATCGGCGCCGCCCTCCTCGACCGCCCGGCCGAGATACATCACCATGACCCGATGCGAGATGGCCCGCACCACAGCAAGGTCGTGGGCGATGAAAATAATGGCAATGCCCAGCCGTTTCTGCAGGTCGATCAATAGGTTAACCACCTGCGCCTGCACCGATACGTCGAGCGCCGAAACCGGCTCGTCGCAGACCAGAACCGAGGGTTCGGCCGCAAGGGCCCGGGCAATCCCGATGCGCTGCCGCTGGCCGCCTGAAAATTCATGTGGAAAACGGCTCGCCGAGGCCGGATCAAGACCGACCGCCCTCAGCAATTCTTCGACACGTGCGGTCCGCGCCGGGCCCTTGGCCAGGCCGTGAACGTCGAGCGGCTCGGCCACGATATCGAGCACGGTGCGGCGCGGATTGAGCGACAGATAGGGATCCTGAAACACCATCTGCACCTGCCGGCGCAGGGTGCGATCACGCCGGATCGGAGCGCCACGGAAAAGGATTTCGCCCTCGTCCGGCGTTTCCAGTCCCACCAGCATGCGCGCCAGCGTGGACTTGCCGCAACCAGATTCCCCCACCACTGCCAACGTCTCGCCCGGCGTGACGGCCAGGCTCACGTCCTTGACCGCATGAAACGGCTTGCCGAACACGGCGCCGCCGGCGCGAAAGGTTTTGGACAGCCCGCGAGCCTCAAGGATCGGTTCAGGCGACATGGGCGGTCTCCACGAGCGGATAGTGACAGGCGCGGCTACGCCCCGGGAGATCGGCGATCAGTTTCGGGCGGACTTTTGTGCACAATTCGCCCAAATGGGTGCAGCGTGGATTGAAGGCGCAACCGGGTGGCGGCGCAATCAGATTGGGGGGTGAACCCTTGATCGGCTCAAGCTTTTCCACCGTCTCGATCCGCGGCGCCGAAGCCATCAGCGCGGCCGTATAGGGATGGGCCGGCGCACGGAAAATATCGTCGACGCTGCCGGTTTCGACGAGGCGCCCGGCATACATCACGGCGACCCGCTCGGCCATGCGCGCCACGACGCCAAGGTCATGGGTGATGAGCAGGATGGCCATGCCCAGCTCATCCCGCAGCTCGTCCAAAAGGTCCAGAATCTGGGCCTGAACGGTCACGTCGAGCGCCGTGGTCGGCTCGTCTGCGATCAGCACTTCGGGCTTGAGAGCGATGGCCGAGGCGATGAGAATGCGCTGCCGCATGCCGCCGGAAAACTGGTGCGGATAGTCATCGATTCGCTTATCGGCCGAGGCGATATGCACCGAGCGCAGCAGCTCGATCGAGCGCTTGCGGGCCTCCCTGCGCGACACGTTGAGATGGGTGCGATAGAGCTCTCCGAGCTGGTCGCCGATGGAGAGCACGGGATTGAGCGCCGAGAGCGCGTCCTGGAAAACCAGGCTGATCACGCGGCCGCGCAGCTTGCGCTTGGCCTCTTCGTCGATGGTCAGCAGGTCATGCCCCGCCAGCTCCATGCGCTTGGCATTGATCGTCGCATTGCCGCGGACGATACCCATGACGGCGCGCGTAGAAACCGATTTTCCCGAGCCGGATTCCCCTACCAGCGCCAGCACTTCGCCGCGCTTGAGATCGAATGAAACATCGCTAACGGCTTTCACGTCGCCACGCATGGTGCGGAAGCTGACATCAAGCCCTGACACCGACAGCACTGGGCGCTCGTCTGCCTGTTTCGTCATCAGTGACACTACCTCGCTCAAGAATTGTACGACAATCCTTGACACGGCTTCGGCCGCATCGCAACACTTGGGTGCCAATTCAACCGCGAGACCATGATGATCCGCAATGTTAGGAATGCTTTGACCCGTCGTTCCGTCCTGATGGGCGGCGTCGTTATGGCCATGGGGATGGCCAGCCTGAGCCCCGCCAGCGCGCAGGATGCCACCAGCCGCATCGTCATCGGCACCACCGCCGACGTCGTCAATTTCAACCCGCTGGTCGGCAATAGCCGCTCCGATACCTGGGTCACGAACCTCATGTATCCGCGCCTGATGCAGATGACGGACAAGGGCTCCAAGGACCCCTATGTCGCCACTGCATGGGGCTATTCCGAGGACGGCCTGACCGCCTGGATGGATATTCGCGGCGACATGACCTGGAACGACGGCACGCCCTTCACGGCCGATGACATCGTCTTCACGGTCACCGCGGTCACCACCGAAAAGATCGGCGTCACGGCAGGTCTCATTCCCTCCTTCGTCAGCGCCAAGGCCGTCTCGCCGACCCGCGTCGAATTCACGCTGAGCCGTCCGGACGGCACGTTCCTAACCAATATCGGCTTCTGGATGCCGATCGTGCCCAAGCACGCCTTCCCCGAAATCGGCCAGGTCGCCGCCTTCGCCAATGACAAGGATTGGGTCAGCGCCGGTCCCTTCGCTCTCACCGAAGTCAATGCCGGCCAGAATTATCTGCTGACCGCCGTGGACAATTACCCGCTGGTTGAAGCGGGCAAGGCCAGCGTCGACGAAGTCGAATTCCGCGTCTTCCCCGATGTGAATGCCCAGGCCCTGGCGCTGCGTGCCGGCGACCTTGATCTCATTGCCAATTCGCTGCCGGCGCCGATCGCCCGCACGCTGCAGGGCCAGCCGGGCATTACCATCGCCCAGGCGCCGTCCCTGGGCTGGTCGCATGTGCTCTACAACATGACCGACGCAGAGCTGTCCAAGCTCGAAGTGCGCCAGGCGCTGTCCCATGCCGTGGACTACGAGGCCATCCGCGCCATCGCCATGCAGGGCCTGGCCAATTCGACCAATTCCTCGGCCATCTCGCCGGTTCTCAGCTATTGGGCCGATCCGGAAGCCAAGGAATATAGCTTCGATCCGGAGCTTTCCCGGCAGATCCTGACCGATGCCGGCTATAGCGACGCCAATGGGGACGGGTTCTTTGACGGCCTCGAATTCTCCCTGCTCTACGAGCAGAGCGCCGCCGATATCGCCAATTGGGCGCAGATCATGAAGGACGGCGCTACCAAGGCCGGCATCAAGATCAATCTGACCGGGCTTGAGCGCAACACCTATCTGGCGCGCGGCCGCGAGAAGGATTTCGACATCTATGCCGGCAACTGGGCGGTGATGGAAGAACCAGCGGCGTATCTGGGCCTGGCCTACCGCACCGGCGGCTTCATCAACTATGCCTCGATCTCCGATCCGGACCTCGAAAAGCTAATCGACGAAGCCCAGGCCGCTACCACCCCTGAAGCTGTGAAGGTGCCGGTGCAGGCCGCTGCCAAGCTGATCCAGGACAAGGTCTACGACAACGTGCTCTACTACCAGACCTTCCAGTTCGCCTATAACAGCGACAAGTGGGACGGTTTCGTGGTGCAGCCCTCCGACCTGCTCTCGCTGGTCAATCCGCTGTCGCTGGCTTCGGTCAAGCCCAAGAACTGACCATAGAGACCTGATAACGTGCATCTCACCGGCTATTTTCTGCAACGACTGGCACGTGGATTGGTGACCTTCTGGTTCGCCGTGACGGTTACCTTCTTCCTCGTCCGGCTCCTGCCGGGTGACCCGGTGCTGGCTGTCGCCGCACCGGGCATGACGGAGGAAATCCGCCAGACCCAGTTGCAGCAGTTCGGCCTGGACCGGCCCCTGCTGGTCCAGTACTTCGCCTATCTGCGCGAGCTAGTTCAAGGCAATCTGGGCGTCTCGTTCCTGCGCAGCCAGCCGGTGAGCCAAGTTCTGATGGAGCGTCTTCCATGGACGCTCCTGCTGACCGGGTCGGCCCTGCTGCTCACGGTGATCCTCGGCGTGCCGCTTGGCGTGCTGGCGGCAACCCGTGCCCGCGGCTGGGTCGACCAGGTGGTCCAGATTGCCGGCGTTGTCGGGCAATCGCTCTTCGTGCCCTCGCTCGGAATTTTGCTGCTTTATACCCTGGGCCTGATGCTGGGCTGGTTCCCCATAGGCGGGGCCGTCAAATCCGGCCTGACGGGTTTTTCCTATTATCTCTCGGTCCTGCACCACCTGATCCTGCCCTGCTTCACGCTGGTTCTGGCGCAGCTCGCCTCCTATGTGCTGACGCTGCGCGCCACGCTCATTGAAGCCTTGGGCGAAGAATATTGCGACCTCGCGCGCGCCAAGGGCACGCGCGAAAACAAGGTGGTCTGGAAGCACGCCCTGCGAAATGCGCTCCTGCCCACCACCACGCTCATTGGCCTGCAGATCGGGTTCCTGGTTGGCGGCGCCGTGCTCACCGAAACCATCTATGCCTATCCCGGCGTCGGCCGCGCAATTTATGAAGCCGTCGGCCAGCTCGATTTCCCCGTGCTGCAGGGCGCCTTCGTGCTGCTGGCGGCCACGGTGGTGATCGCCAATCTTGTCACCGACGTCGCCTACGGGCTGCTCGACCCGCGGGTGCGTGCCTGATGACTATGATCCATTCCCCAACCGAAACTGCACCGGCTACCGCGCCGGCGCTCGCACCCGCCGATCTCAAGCCCGCCCAGCGCACCTGGCGCGCCTTCCGGCGCAATCCGCTGGGCATGGGCCCGGCCGCAGTCATCCTGCTCATGGTGCTCGTCGCGATCCTGGCGCCGCTGCTGGCCGAATTTCCCAGTGGTTACGGCATCGAAATCCTGATGCCGCCTTCGGGCGCCCATCCCTTCGGCACCGATGATCTGGGCCGCGACGTGCTGGCGCAGGTGATCTGGGGCACGCGCATCAGCATGATCATCGGCTTTGCCTCGTCCTTCCTCGCCATCCTTATCGGCGTGGCGCTGGGCATTCTCGCCGCCTATGCCAAAAGGCTCGATGCGCCGATCTCGATGCTGGTCGATGTGTCCCTCGCCCTGCCGGTGTTGCCGCTGATGATCCTCGTTGCGGCGCTGGTCGGCCCTTCGGTCACGACACTCGTCGTCGTCATCGCGCTCTTTTCCTGGCCCGAAGTGACCCGCATCGTCCGCTCGCAGGCGCTGTCGGTGACCCGCCTGCCCTATGTCGATGCGGCCCGCACCATTGGCGGCTCGCATTTCTGGATTATGAGGCGGCACCTGCTGCCCGCCGTGGCGCCGATCATCGTGGTCTCGGTGGTGCTCACCGCCTCGCGCGCGGTGATGTCCGAAGCCGGCCTTTCCTTCCTCGGCCTTGGCGATCCGGAAAGCTGGTCCTGGGGCAAGATCTTGTTCAATGCCCAGCGCTCCGGCGCGCTCACCGTAGCCTGGTGGTGCACGCTCTTCCCTTCGCTGGCCATTCTTCTTCTGGTCGTCTCTTCGACGCTCGTGTCGATCGCCTATAACGACGCCCGCAATCCAAAAACCCGGGAGAACTGAGCCGTGAAGCAACGCCTTTCGCGCGACACCTATGCGCGCATTCAGGATGGGCTGCGCGCCCGCATGGCGGCCCAGGGGTTTGACGGCCTGCTCGTGGACGACCATCACCACGTCGCCTATCTCAGCGGCTTTTTCCACTTCCCCAATGAGCGGCCCGCCGCGATCTGGCTGACGGCCAAGGACTGCATCCTGCTCGTTCCGGCGCTCGAAGCCGACCACGCCGAAAAGCAGAACACCGCCGCCGATTTCGTCGTCTATCCCGAATATCCCGGCATCGAGGACGCCTTCTCGATCCTGCTGTCGAAGCTCAACCCCACCGGCCGCATCGCCTATACACCGGCAACCCCCGCCGGGCGCGTCAAAAAGTTCGAACAATTCGCGCCCAATGCCAGCTGGGTCATGTCCGAAATTGTCGAGGATGCGCGGCTCATCAAGTTTCCTGAAGAGATCATCCTTCACCGGGAAGCCGCCCGCATCTCCGACGCCATGGTTGGCGCGGGTCTGAAGCTTATCCGCGACGCCATGGATGCCGGCGCGCCGCTGCCGAGCGAGGCCGAGCTTGCAAGGCATGTTACAGGCTTTGGCGTCTCCACCATGTATGCCGAACACGAGGACGTCGTGGTCGGCCAGATGCTGGCTGGGGGCCTGGTCTATACCGGCAAGAATGCCGCCCTGCCCCATGGCCTGCCCTCGGCCGAACGCGTCAAGCCCGGCGAAACCTTCATCCTCTCGCTGGGCTGCGCCGTCGGCGGCCGCTTTGCCGAAAGCGAACGCACCTTCGTCATGGGTCAGCCCACGGACGAGCAGCGCCGCTATTTCGAAGTCGCCACCCGCGCCCAGGCCATTGGTACCGATGCGCTGATCGCCGGCCGCCCCTGTTCGGAAGCCAATCGCATCTGTCTCGATGTCATTCGCGAGGCCGGCATGGCGCAATATCTGCGCCACCGCCAGGGCCATGGCATCGGCATCTGGCTGCATGAGCCGCCCTGGATCGCCGATGGCGACGACAGCCCCCTGCAGTCGGGCATGATCGTCTCGTCCGAGCCGGGCCTCTATATTCCCGGCCATGGCGGCTATCGCATTTCGGACACGGTGCTGATCACCGAGGCGGGGCCGGAGCGGCTGACCAGCCATCCGCGCACCATCGACGAATGCATCATCGGGTAATCTAGAGAGAGGAGACTGGAATGGACGTCACCATCAACGGCGCACGCCTGAACATTGAAGTGCTGGGCGGCGAGGATACGAGCAAGCCGGTGATGATCGTTCATCATGGCGCGCCGGGCCTGGGCAGCCATGCCGAACCCAAGGGCTCATTCGGTCCCTTCTCGGACGAATATCGCGTCGTCGTGTTCGACGCCCGCGGCAGCGGCGCCTCGGAGGACAAGGCGCCCTTCACCCACGAACAATGGGCAGCCGATGTCGACGCCATTCGCGAGTGGATCGGCGCCGAAAAGATCATTATGGCCGGCGGGTCCTATGGCGGTTTCATCTCGATGGAATATGCCATCCGCTATCCCGACCGCGTGCTCGCCATGGTGCTGCGCGATACCTCGGCGGATAATGCGCATCGCGAACTCTCGCGTGCCAATGCCCTCGCTTCGCCGCGTATCGAAGTCGATCTCGACCTCTTCAACCGCATCATGGCCGGCACCACCCGCGACAATGAAGACCTCAAGGCTGCCTGGGCGCATATCCTGCCGCTCTACGATCATGACCTCGACATGGACAAGGTGCATGCGCGCGTCGCCAACACGCCCTATCACTATGCGACGCACAATTTCGCCTTCGCGGTGAACCAGGAAAATTACGACCTCAAGCCGCATCTGCCGGGCATCAAGGTTCCCACCCTGATCACGGTAGGCCGCCACGACTGGATCACCCCGGTCGCCGCGTCCGAAACCATCCATCGCCTCATCCCGGGCTCCGAGCTCGTCATCTTCGAAAATTCGGGCCACGCCCCCCAGGTCGAGGAAGCTCCCAAATTCCAGCAGACGGTTCGCGATTTCCTGCAGCGCGCACTGGGAAACTAAAACGAAGCCTCGCCGATCAGCAACGACGCTGCCCGCCGACCGTCACCGTGCGTTCACTGCACGGTGACGGCAGGTTTTGGATTGCACCGATTGGTGCAATCGGTCCTGATGGGACAGGCGCCACTCTCGGCCGGCGCAGGCCCACGATAACCATCTGTGTCCCTAGTCGCGGGACGACCTAGGGCTCCTTTCTTAGTCAAACTGACATGTAGCTGTCGTCCAGCTGTCAGACGCGTGTCTTAGCTAGCCCGCCATTCCAGTTTCAGCGGGGGCCGTTCAATGACTATTTCGTCTTTCCTCAACATGACCCTTTTGGGTGCGACCACTGCGGTTTTGCTCGCAGCGACTTCGCCGCTCGCCATGGCTCAGGACCGTCCCGACCTTGTGGTTGGCGTGGCCGATCTGCCGGCAACGCTTGAACCCGGCAAGGAACTCTCCAATGTTGGCACACGCGTCAACTACAGCGTCTTCGACACGCTGATCCGTCGCGATTTCCTGTCGTCCGAAGGCGGCGGCGGCTCCGTTCTGGTGCCGGGCCTTGCTACCGAATGGAAGCGCGTCGACGAACTCACCCTCGAGGTCAAGTTGCGTGATGACGTCACTTTCCACAATGGCGCGCCCCTCACCGCGGAAGACGTGGTGTTCACATTCTCGCCCGAGCGCTTGAGCGGTGAAAATGCCGTCCTCACCGAAGGTCCGGCCTATTTCTCGGTCCTCGCCGAGGTCAAGGCGATCGACGAGCACACCGTTCAGTTCGTGACCAAGGCGCCCGATCCGCTGCTCGAACATCGCCTGTCGTCCTGGGCCTCCTGGATCGTCAACAAGGCCGACTGGGAAGCCAAGGCGGCCACCGATGGTGGCATTCCCATGTTCCCAGTGGGTACCGGCCCCTTCATGCTGGACGAGTACAAGGCAGACGAATCCATTCGTCTCGTCGCCTTTGACGACTATTTCGGCGGCACGCCAACTGCCGCCACCGTCACCTTCCGCGAAATTCCCGAGCCCTCGACCCGCGTCGCCGGCCTGGTATCGGGCGAGTTCGACATCATCACCAATGTGGCGCCTGACCAGATCCCGCAGATCAATGGCTATGACGACATCGAAACCCGCTCGGTCGTCCTCGCCAATTCCCACGTGCTGGCCTATGGCACTCAGGACCCTGTCATCAAGGATGCGCGCATCCGCCAGGCGATGAACCTCGCGATCGATCGCCAGCTGCTCAACGAAGCACTCTGGGGCGGGCAGGCCGTAGTGCCCAATGGCCATCAATACCCCGAATTCGGCGACATGTATAATCCGGACCACAAGGGTCTCGAATACAATCCCGAACGGGCTAAGGAACTGCTCGCCGAAGCCGGCTATGATGGCGGCCTGATCAAGTACACGACCCAGCCGAACTACTATCTCAACGCGCTGCCGGCCGCGCAGGCCATTGTCGAGATGTGGAAGGCCGTGGGCCTTAATGTCGAGCTCAATGTCGTTGAAAGCCTTTCTGGCCTCGACATGGCAACCCTTCAGGTCCGCACCTGGTCCAATTCCACGCGCTATCCCGACCCGGTCGGCGGGCTGTGGAATCTGTGGGGTCCCTTCGGTGGCCCGCAGCGTGGCGCCGGCAACTGGGCCGGCACGGAAAACCTCGAACGCTTCAACGAACTGGGCCGCATCATCGAAAGTACGGTCGATCTCGAAACCCGGCAGCCGGCAGCGTTCGAAATGCTGGAACTGTGGGAGAAGGACGCCCCGGGCACCATTCTCTACCAACCGCTCGAAACCTATGGCGTATCCAAGGACATCAATTGGCAGCCTTACACCTTCTACTACATGGATTTGCGTCCCTATAACCTCAGCTTCAACAACTGATGGTGACGCTCTCCAACGCCTTGGGAGGCGGCAATACTGCCGCCTCCTTGCCGCTTCCTGCTGCAAAAGCAGCGCCGATCCTCGAAGTCTCGCACGTCAGCGTTCATGCGGGGCGCCATGCGCTCGTGGAAGATGTCAGCCTGTCGGTAAAGCCGGGGGAGACGCTGTGCCTGGTGGGGGAAAGTGGCTGCGGCAAGAGCCTTACCTGCATGTCCATGCTGGGCCTGCTCGAGGACAATCTCTCCATCCGCGGCTCGATCAGACTGTTCGGCACCGAGACAACCGGCGCGCCTGAAAATGTACTCAACGGCCTGCGCGGCCGCGACGTCGCGATGATTTTCCAAAATCCCATGGTCTCGCTCAATCCGGTGCAGCGCGTTGGCGCCCAGATCGCGGAGGCCATTGTCGAGCATACCGACATGCGCGGCAACGCCGTCGACAGGCGCGTGGTCGAACTGCTCGACCAGGTGGGTATTCCCAATATCGCACGCAACAAGGAGTATTACCCGCACCAGCTTTCCGGCGGCATGTGCCAACGCGTCATGATCGCGATGGCCCTGGCCTGCAAGCCGCGCCTGCTCATCGCCGACGAGCCGACCACTGCGCTTGACGTCACCATTCAGGCGCAAATCCTGCGCCTGTTGCGCGACCTGCAGGTCGAACTGGGTCTCGGCATTGTGCTGGTCACGCATGACCTCGGGGTCGTTGCCGAAATCGCCGATACCGTCGCGGTCATGTATGCCGGCCGGATTGTCGAGGCAGCGCCGGTCGATGACCTCTTCGAGGACCCACGTCATCCCTACACTCGCGCCCTGATGGCCAGTCGCATCGGCTTTGGTCGCCAGCCGGGCACGCCGCTTGACGCCATTGGCGGCACCGTGCCGGCGCCATCGGCACGGCCGGTCGGCTGCAATTTTGCGCCGCGTTGCCCTATGGCGAGCGACAAATGCGCCACCGACCCACAACTGGTCCATTATGGCCAGCGCGCCGTGGCCTGCCATTTCTCCGGCCTCCACAATGCGGTTCCGGCATGAGCGAGGCCCCTAAAGGCATCGTCGCCACCAATCTCGTCCGGGCCTATTCCTCGGGCCGCCGCCTCTGCGGCAAGGCGGATGCATTCCGTGCCGTCGATGGCGTCAGCCTGACCATTGCCCCGGGCGAGACACTCGGCATTGTCGGGGAAAGCGGCAGCGGCAAGTCCACGCTCGGTCGCATGATCGCAGGCATCGAGACGCCCACAAGCGGCGCGGTGACCTTCTGGGATGAACACTATGCCGGGGTCGGCACACCCCAGTGGCGCCGCCAGCGCCGCCATGTGCAAGTCGTGTTCCAAAACCCAGCGGCCGTGGTTGATCCGCGTTGGTCCATCCATGCTCAGGTACGCGAGGCCCTGACCACCCACGAACAGCTTGCGCCCTCAGAAGCCGACGATCGCACCCAGGCCATGCTGGCCATGGTGGGGTTAGGCACGATGGGCAAACGCTTGCCGCACCAGCTTTCAGGCGGTCAGTTGCAACGCGCCGTCATCGCGCGCGCACTCGTGCTCAATCCGCGTCTGGTCGTGTGCGATGAAGCGGTGAGCGCGCTCGATGTCTCGGTGCAGGCCCAGATCATCAACATGCTGCTGGAACTGCGCGAGAAGCTCAATCTCTCGCTGATGTTCATCTCGCACGACCTCTCGGTCGTCCGGCATATCAGCCATCGTGTGGGCGTAATGCATGCCGGGAAACTGCTCGAAATTGGCGACAGCACAACGCTTTTCGACAATCCCCGGCACGACTATACCCGCCGTCTCCTCGCCGCCATTCCGGCCGACAGTCCGCGCCAGCGTCGCCAGCGCGACATGAAGGCCTTTGGCGGCCGCGGCGCCGCCGCAGCTCAACCCGAACACCCGGTCCAGTCATGAAGATCATCGCTCATCGCGGCGACAGCGCCAGCTTCCCCGAAAACACACCCGAAGGCTGGTCGGCCGCCTACACCAATGGTGCCTTTGCCATCGAGGCCGATGTGCGGCTGTCGCGGGACGGCTTCTGCATCTGCGCTCATGATCCCGATCTGAAGCGCCTGTTCGGTCGTCCCGAGCGCCCCGAGGATCTGATGCTAAACGAACTGCTCGACCTCCGGAACGAAGCGGGCAATCGCATCGTCATGCTGGCGAAAGTGCTCCAGCATGCCGAAGCCAATCAGCATGTGCTGCTCGACATAAAGGATGAGACGCCACCCGCGCTGGAAGCCATCTGGGAAGCCATCGTCGAGACCGTTCCGGCCTCCCAGCGTCCTCTTGTGATCGCCGGCTGCCATACGCTCGATGCTGTCCACTTCTTCGCGGCAAAAGGGCAAGTTGGCATATTGGGCTTCATTCCCGCGCCCGACGAGGCCGAGGCATTTTTCGGTGCCGGCTCCGGCATCATCCGTCTCTGGGAACGCGATGTCACCTCCGACCGCGTTGCCATGCTCCATGCTCTGGGCGCCGAGGTCTGGGTCACCGCGGGCGGCCGCGGCACGACCTATGGAGGCGGCGACACCTCGCGGCAAAATCTTGAAGCATTTGTGAAATCCGGCGTGAATGGCGTCCTCGTCAATGACGTGGCCATGACCAGGATCGCCCTGGAGAACCTGCTATGACCACCGGCTCGACCCTTCTTCTGACCTTTGACGGGCTGCGCCGTGACCGCGTCAGCGCCGAGCTTATGCCCAACCTCTTCCGTTTCATGGCCGAGGGCTGCAATTTTCTCAATTCGCGCTCGATCTTTCCGAGCGAGACGCGGGTGGCCGTGACCTCCACCATGACCGGTTCCCCACCCGGCGCCCATGGCGTCGTCGCCAATCAGTTCATCCATGCCGTTCGCCCGAACGAGCTCTTCCGCACTTCGGAATGGGAAGACCTGGAACTGGCCGCCCAAGCCGGCCAATTGCTCGATTGTCAGACCATGGGCGAGCGCATGGCCAGGGCTGGCCGCACCATGGCCGTGGTCAGCACCGCCACCAGAGGCGCCTCGCGCATGATGAATTCCAGCGCCCATGTTCTTGGTCAGCCGGTCTTTTCCGTTCATGGAATGCCGGTCTCGACGCCGGATGTGCATGAGGCGGTGGTGGCGCAGCTTGGCGAGATTCCGCCGGCGGATGCGCCCAATAGTGCTCGCGTCACCTATGCGACAACGGCACTGATGGATGTGATCTATCCCCGCCACAAGCCGGATTTCTGCATTTTCTGGATGAACGAGCCTGATACCAGCTCGCACAAGTTCGGCGTGCTCGGCGTAGAAACCGAGTTGGCCCAGCGCATGGCGGACGAGAATTTCGGCCGAATCATGGCCTGGTGGCATGCTGGCAATGGTCCGGAAAATATCGTCGTCATGTCCGATCATGGCCAGATCACCGGCCATGCCCAGCTTGAAACGCTTGACATCATTCCGGCCGAATTCGGCCGTGCCTCGATCGGCTCATTCAGCGGCATCTACCTCGATGACGCCTCCAACGCCCGCAAGGCCGAGGTCGTCGACTGGCTGGTGCAGCAGGATTTCTGTGGTCTTGTCTTTGCCTCGGATGCTGAAGGCGAGGCCATTCCTGGCGCCTTACCTTGGTCATCGGTGCGCAATGACCATGCCCGTGGTGCCGATGTCGGCTTCACCCTGAGCGCCACCAATTGCAACGACACCTGGGGCCCCGATGTCGATGGCTGCATCTTTGCAGCCTGGATCACCCCTGGCGGCGGCATGCATGGCGGGCTCAATCGTGGCGAGCTCTCAACCGTCCTTGCCGCGCAGGGCCCCGCCTATCGTAGGGCATTCCAGTCGGACGTGCCCTGCTGGTTGCCCGACATTATCCCAACCGTCCTGACCACGATGGGCCTCACGACCGAGGGCAGTGAAGGCCGCCCCCTGGTCGAGGCGCTTGTCGGCGACGATCCCCGCTTCGGCAGAATGCCGGCCGTCGAAACCCGCACGCTCAGCGCCGAACGGCACGGGCATGAGCAGTATCTGCGCCAATGGGTCATCGAAGGCAAAACCATCGTCGATTACGGCTGGACCGAAGGTACCGGAGCCTGGGGCAAGTGAACCCGCAATTCGTCCTCACAAAGCTCTTTCGCGGTGCGATGACGCTGCTCCTGGCAGTGACCTTCGTCTTCATCGTTCTGAGGGCCTCTGGCGATCCGGCGCAAATGATGCTTTCGGATGAAGCCTCGCCCGAAGCCCTTGCCGCCTTCCGCAGACGCTGGGGGCTCGATGGTTCCTATCTCGAGCAATATGTCACCTATCTCTCGGCCATTATTCAGGGCGATTTCGGCGATAGTTTTCGCGATGGGCGGCCTGCTCTGCAGGTGGTGATGGAGCGCGTTCCAGTGACGCTGCAGCTTGGCATTGCCGCCCTCCTGATCACCCTGCTGATCGGCATTCCCGTCGGCATAATGGCCGCACTCCATCGCGGCCAATGGGCCGACCATGCCGCCATGTCCTTCACAATTTTCGGCCAGAGCGTGCCGAACTTCTTTCTCGGCATCATCCTTATTCTCGTCTTCTCCATGACGCTGCGCTGGCTGCCAAGCTCCGGCACCGGCAGCTTCTGGCACCTGATCATGCCGGCTCTGACCCTGGCTACCGCAACAGCGGCAACCGTCGCCCGCTTCACCCGCTCTTCGATGCTCGACGTCTTGCACCAGCAGTTCATGCGCACGGCAAAGGCCAAGGGTATTCCACATGATCGACGCGTGTTGCGTCACGCCCTGCCCAATGCCGCCATCCCGATTGTCACCGTCGTCGGCATGCGCATTGGCGGCCTGATCGGCGGCGCTGTCACCATCGAAACAGTCTTTGCCTGGCCGGGCGTCGGCATGCTGTTCGTCAATTCGGTCAATCAACGCGATCTCGCTGTTGTCCAGGCTGTGGTGCTGCTGATTGCCCTCACCATGGTCGTGGTCAATCTGATCGTCGATCTCACCTATGGCTGGCTCGACCCGCGCATCGAGGTGCACAACAAGAAAGCCACGGCATGAGCAGCGTCGATCTTCCCGCGCACGAACCGGCGCTGCGCCGCCATAGCTGGCTGACCCGCATCTGGAAATCGCGTCCGCCCCTGGTCATCGGCCTTTGCCTCACTTGGCTTGCCGTGGTCGTCATAGCGGCGCTTTTTGCCGAGTATCTGGCCCCATTTGGTTTCGCCGAGCAGAGCCTGCTCAAGCGTCTCAAGCCACCGTCTTTGGCGGGTGGTCCGGTCGAAAACCTGTTCGGTACAGACGATCTGGGCCGCGATGTCTTCAGCCGCGTCATCTATGCCATGCGCACCAGTATTCTGATCGCCATCATGGCGACGGTGATCGGGGCGACCATCGGGACGGCGCTCGGCATTATTGCCGCCCATTTTCGCGGCTGGGTCGATGACATCATCATGATGATGGTGGACTTTCAGGCCTCGGTGCCCTTTTTGATCGTCGCCCTCGCCGTGCTGGCCTTCTTCGGCAATAATTTCGTACTGCTGATCGTTCTGATCGGCCTTTTCGGCTGGGATGGCTATGCCCGCATCGCCCGCGGACTGGTGCTCTCAACCAATGGCCAGGGCTATGCCTTCGCCATAACGACGCTGGGCGTGCACCCGGCCAAGGTCTATATCCGCCATGTCCTGCCCAATATGCTGGGCGTCATCATGGTGCAGATTACCCTCAACTTCCCCGAAATCATCCTGCTCGAAACCTCGCTCTCCTTCCTCGGGCTCGGTGTCCAGCCGCCTGGAACCAGCCTTGGGCTGATGCTGGGCGAGGGCCGGAACTACTTGACCATCGCCTGGTGGATGGGCATTCCGGCAGGCGTAGTGATTTTCCTCACCACGCTTGCCATCAGCCTGGTCGGCGATTGGCTGCGCGACATGCTCGATCCCAATCTCGGAGCCAAGGGCGAATGACTATCACGACACACCGCCTTGCTTCGATCGACGAGATCGGTTTTTCGGCAGTGCTCTCCGACCTCGATGGCGTAGTCTATCGCGGCGAGGAGGCGGTGCCAGGCGCTGTCGACCGGTTCAATCGCTGGCAGGCCTCGGGCATTCCCTATTGCTTTGTCACCAATAATGCCGAGAAGAGCGCGCCCGCCTTTGCCGAAAAGATCCGGCGGTTGGGCATTGCCTGCGCCGATGATCAGGTGGTGACATCGGGCGATGTGACGCTGGATTTCGCGCGAGACAAGTATGAGCCGGGCAGCGGCCTCTATGTCATTGGGACGGATGCATTCAAGATGCGGGTAAGCGAATGTGGCTTCACCCTGGTCGAAAAGGACGCTGCCGCCGTTCTCGTCGCTCTGGACCGCAGTTTTGACTATGCGATGATGAAGGCCGCCCTGCGCAATATTCTCGACGGCGCCGACCTGATCGGCACCAATCCCGACCTGATCCGCCCGGTCGCGGATGGCTACGAGCCGGGTGCTGGCGCCCTGACCCAATCCATCGCCGCCGCCTCGGGCGCCCACCCCATTTTCATGGGTAAGCCGAACCCGGCCATCATCCGCGCCGCCCTCTCTCGAATGGATGTCCGCGCGGCCGACGTCATCATGATCGGCGACAAACTCGATACCGACATCCTGGCCGGCCAGCGCGCCGGCGTGACATCGATTTTCATAGAAACGGGCGTTCCGCGGGACACGCAAAGTATCGTGACACCGGAATTTATTCTGGCCAGCCTCTGATCTGCGACAGACAGACGGTCCGTCTGCAGACGCCCCCGCTGGATTACCTGTCGTCCCTCAGGGTCGCCACGGCTCGTGCTCGTGGGCGAGCCAGACCAGTTCGGGGTCGAGCGCCCGCACCCTCAATTGGCCTTCGGTGTGGGGCTCGTCAAGTTCGCCGAACCAAACCGCCACGTCGCCGCCAACGACGATCGGGCGACCGGCAGTCTCGATGACGACTACCTGCATGCCGGCTGTGTGGCCCGGGGCGGGGACGAGCCGGATCCCCGGAAGCAGCTCGAATTCGCCATCGACCGGCACATACCGAACGCCGGGCGCATCAACCCACTCGCGAATGGGATACTCGTCCTCGTTGCTATGGGCGTCGTCGAGCTCCCGGCGCTGGACATAGATTGGCTTGTCAGGGAACAGGTGGTTGCCGCCGCAATGGTCGGCATGCAGGTGCGTGTTGATGATGATGTCGATGCCGGTAAGATCCAAGCCCTGCTTGTTCAGCGGATAAAGTTGGGGATCGAAAGCCGCTACCACCGCCGGGTGCAGTTCCGTCATGCCGGTGTCGACCAATATGCGCGCATCGGGATGGTCAATGACGTGCACGTAAACCGGCATTAGCTCGCCCTCGACATGCAGGTTGGCAACGAGAATTGGCGTAATGGTGATTGAGGCGGGAGCGTTCATCTTTTTCATCTCCGTCAGCATTTTATGCGTTTCTGGCGACCTCGCGACGACGCCATGGTCCGCCGGCCATCACCTTTTACAGTAGCCGTCGCCGGCTATTTGCGACGACCTTCGATTGCTTCGATCAGCTCATCTCGACTAATCCCCAGATCACGCAGGCGATGGTCTGGCGCAAACAACAAGCTGCAGAGCGCGGCCCTTTTAGCGCGCGCGGCTCGACGAGCGGATATCCACCGGGCGACAACGCGGAAGCCATCCGCAAAAGGGATTTGAACGATACGACCGGCAGCGAAATCAGTGATGGTCATTTGCTTCTCCTGAGATCAGATCGGATAGGAACGTCCTAGCGACAAGGACAAAGCTATGGCAGACTGGTCAGTAATTTAATGACCAGTTCCGGGTAAAATACTTGTCCAGTCGAAAAGCCGAACTGCTCCTGACCGTGGATCGCAGCGGTCCGGACTCCCTGCAGATGCAGGTCGAACGGCAACTGCGCGAAGCCATCCAACGGGGTATGTTGCGCGCCGGCAGCGAAATACCGTCCACCCGTGATCTTGCGCGCGATCTCGAAATTTCCCGGCCATTGGTGATGGAGGCCTATGCGCAACTCGCGGCCGAAGGCTATATCGCTCTGCGGCAAGGCGCGGCGCCGCGCGTAGCCGAATCCGCCGCGCAGGCCCCGGCTAGAGAGCTGCCGCCCGAGACCATTTCAACCGCCACCTTCCGCTACGACTTCCGGCCAGGTAAACCCGACCTCTCGTCCTTCCCCGCCACGCGCTGGCTCAAAGCGGTCGAGGCGGCCCTCAAGGCGATGGTGCCCGGTGACTTCGGCTACGGGCAGCGCTTCGGTGTACTGCCCCTGCGTCAGGTCTTGGCGGACTATCTCGGACGGGTGCGCGGCGTCAGCGCCGATCCCCGCCAGATACTCATCACCGGCGGCTTCGAACAGGCCCGCAGTTTTCTGGCCCGGGCGTTGAGGCGGCGTGGAGTAACGCACCTGGCAGTCGAGGAGCCCGGTTACACCGACCGTGCTGTTTGGCTTGCGGCCGGATTGAAACTTGTCCCCATTCCCGTGGACGAAAACGGCATGGATATTGCTGCGCTCGCAAGGAGCAAGGCGCAGACCGTGCTACTGACGCCTGCGCATCAGTATCCTACTGGCGGGGTGATGAGTGGTGCTCGCCGCCTGGCACTCGCGGGCTGGTTGCGGGATAAAGACGCCGTCGCGATCGAGGACGACTACGATGCCGAGTTCCGGTACGACCGCTCTCCGGTCGGCGCGCTGCAAGGCCTTGCACCCGATCACGTCATCTATGCCGGCACCGCGAGCAAGACACTGGCCCCGGCGCTGCGTCTGGGCTGGATGGTAGCGCCACCCGATCTGCTGCTCATGCTTGAAGACGAAGTGCGGCAGATCGACTATGGCCGCGGGCGCATCGACCAGTTTGCGCTCGCCCATTTCATCCGAACTGGCGACTATGATCGCCACCTGCGCAAAATGCGGGCGCTCTACCGGGATCGGCGCGAGGCGCTCCTTGCCCTCCTCAGCACGGAACTGCCCGAGGTCGAAATCGGCGGCATCTCGGCCGGCCTGCACGTCACCGCCCGCTTTCCTCGCCTCCTCGACGAAGCCGCCATTATGGAAAGCGCCAACAAGCGTGACATCGGTGTGAGCTTTATGCGCGAGCACTATATCGGTGCCGTGCCCGACCAGAGCACCTTGCTCCTCAGCTATGCGAACATGCCCGAGTCCGCCCTTCGCACCGGCCTGCGCGCTCTTGCCATGATTATAGACGATCGCCCCGCTACCCCGCCCTTGGGGCCGCGTTAGGCACACTGACGTCTGGAATGTGGTCGATCGCCTCCGATCAGCAATGCGCCCGTTACACTATGCCTGAGGCCTTGTTCGCGCGCCAAATCTCGAAGCTCTTCTGATGATCCTCGTCAGTCATCGGATAGAGTCCCAAGATTGAGGCACCGCCCTGGACCCGCTCCAGAACAAATTCTTCGTATGAGGTCATGGCCACCGCCTCGTCGGCGATTTCGTCAGCAATCGCGCGCGGAATGACCACGACGCCCTCACCATCGCCCACCAAAATATCACCCGGCCATACGGCCACATCGCCACACCCGATGGGCACGTCGATGTCGAGCGCCTGATGCAGCGTCAAATTCGTGGGCGCCGACGGACGGTGATGGTAGGCTGGAAAATCCAGAGTGCCGATCTCTGGGCTGTCCCGAAAGCCACCGTCGGTCACCACGCCCTCAACACCACGCTGCATCAGTCGCGTAACGAGAATCGACCCGGCCGAAGCGGCACGAGCATCCTTGCGACTATCCATCACCATGACCGAGCCGGCCGGACATTGCTCAATGGCCTGTCGTTGTGGGTGCGCGCGATCGCGAAACACTTCGAGCGCATTGAGGTCTTCGCGCGCGGGAATGTAACGCAGGGTGAAGGCGGGCCCAACCATGGTGCGTCCAACGCTGCCTACCGGGCGCACATCCTGGATGAACTGGTTGCGCAGGCCGCGCTTAAACAGGGCGGTGCAAAGGGTCGCTGCGCTAACGCCGCGCAGTTTTTCGCGGGTCGCTTCGGAGAAATCGGTCATTGGGTTTCCTTGCTTGCAGCTACCAGCGTGGTACACGGCGCTCATAGTGGGGGTCGAATTTTTTCATGTAAGCGGTATCGTCGCGCTCGGCGCCCGCCTCGTAAAGCCCGGCCAGCTTTGCAACTTTTGCCTGATCAAGGACGACACCCAGCCCCGGTCCTTTGGGCACAGCCAGCGCGCCATCGCGGAACGCAAACACATCGCCTTCAAGCACATCGATACCGGTCCAAGGGTAATGTGTATCGCAGTCGTAGCTGAGATTTGGCGTCGCCGCTGCTACATGAGCCATAGCGGTCAATGTAATCCCCAAATGGGAATTGGAATGCATCGAAACGCCCAGCTCCAAAGCCTGGCAGAGCCTGCCCAAATGGGTCGCTGCCCGCATGCCACCCCAATAATGGTGATCCGACAGCACGATCTTGACCGCCCGCTTGCGATAGGCCTCGGCGATCTGGTCGAATTCGAGCACGATCATATTGGTCGCCAGCGGGATCGACGTGGCGGCGGCGACCTCGGCCATGGCATCCATGCCGATGACCGGGTCCTCGAGATATTCGAGCACGCCTTCGAGCCGGCTCGCGATATATTTGGCCGTTTCCACGGTCCAGCCACCATTGGGATCAATGCGCAAGGGATGGTCTGGGAATGCCTCGCGTAGCTTTAGCATGGTCTCGATTTCGAGATCGGGATGCAGCACTCCCCCCTTGAGCTTGAGCGATTTGAAGCCATGCAGGGCAACGAAACGCCGCGCCTCTTCCACCATCTGGTCGGGGGTCAGCACCTCGCCCCACTCATCGGCGGGCTGTCCGATATGGCCAGCAAACTTGAAAAAGAGGTAGGCACTGAATGATACCCGATCCCGCACGGCACCGCCGAGCAGGTCCGATACCGGCCGTCCGAGCAGCTTGCCCTGGATATCCATGCAGGGCACTTCAAAGGCCGAGGTAACCACATCGGTTACCTTGTGATCCGCCACGGCCGATTTGGCATTAATGCCTCCGCCCTCGGGAATGGCGGCCAGCACGCGGGCATGCAGGTCATGCAGGTGAAACGGATCGAGCCCCACTAGCGCCGGCGCGGCCTGGCGCAGACCGGCCAAGGCTTTGATACTGCCATAGCTCTCGCCAAGCCCGACCGTGCCGTCATTGCAGATCAGTTCGATAATGGTGCGCAAGGCATAGGGCTGATGTACCCCCTTGCAGTTGAGCAAGGGCTTGTCGGGGATGGCGACGGGCGTGAGACGGACTTCAGCGATGTGCATGGGTTTTGCGTTCCTAATCACCACCACGGCCCGGCGGCCCGCAGGGCCTCGTCGAGCGGGGGCAGTTCATTGTGCCAATGGCGTTCCCATTCGAGGCTGATCGGAATCGGCCCTGCCGCCCGCAGCAGCGGCAACAATTGCGACATGGGGAACTCCCCCTGCCCCGGCAGCACATAATGGCGGCCATCGCCGCGCAGCGCGCTGTCCTTGACGTGGACATGCGCGACATGGGGGGCAATCTCCCGCCAGGTCACGACGGGATCAGCTCCGCCCTTGGCCCAGGTGTGATGGGCATCCCAGAGAATGGAGGCAGACGGCAGGCGCTTCACGAACTCGGCTAATTGGCCAGGATGCGCCAGTGCATCATGCGTCTCGATCATCACATCGGTCACAAGCCCGCGCCGCTGCCGCTCGGCCTGCCATTTGGCAAGCCGCTCGCGGGCGGCCCCATAGTCGGCGTCCGACAGGGTTTCGCCGCCGTCGAAGACCCGCAGATAGGGAACCCGCGCCGCCTCCGCCCAGGGCAGGAAGGCCTCCAGCTCATCGAGCCCCGTTTCGTCAAACAAACGCGCCGACGTTCCCAGGGCTGCGATATGCACGGGAGCTTCCCCGAGCCAATCGGCCAGGCCTTCCGGAGAACCAAATTCATTCTCCAGCGCCTGCGGCACTTCGAGCGAACCGGAGATAACGCGCACTTCGATGGCGCCGATGCCATGGTTCCGCGCCAGTTCAGCCGCCTGGCGGACGGAGAGATCGGGGCATCCCAGGGTCGAGAAACAATGCAGCAAGGCGCTCATGCGATGCGATCCAGTTCGGCTTCGGTGACGGGGAACAGTGGCGCCTCGCCTGCGACGAAACGCTCAATCTCGGTGATCGCCAGGTCGGCCAACCGGCGCAATTCATTGCCCTGGGCGCCGGCAATGTGAGGGGTCAGCACCACATTGGGCAGGTCATAGAATGGACTTTCGGGCGGCAACGGTTCAGGATCGGGCGTATCGATCAGCACGCGCAGGCGTCCGGTCTGGACCTCGGCGAGCAGCGCATCGTGATCGATCAGCCAGCCGCGCGCGGTATTGATCAGCACGGCATTGTCGGCCATCAGCGCCAATTCCCGCGCCCCGATCATATGCCGCGTCTCGGGCAAGACCGGCGCGTGCAGCGACACGGTATCGGACCAGGCCAGCAGATCGTGTAGCTCCATCTTGGCCGCGCCCATAGCCGCGGCTTCGGCGGCGCTGAGAAATGGGTCATAGACGGCGACGGCGAAATTGGCGCACACCAGCATATCGATAGTCAGCCGCCCGATACGGGATGCTCCTACAATGCCGATGCGGCGACGGAAATTGCCAAGATGGGAGAGGTCCATGCTAATGCGGGTACCGAAGCCGCCCATGCCCCGCTGCTGGCGGTGAACATCACGGATGCGGAACACATCCTTGCCGCACATGACGATGGCGGCAAAGGTGAACTCGGCTACAGGGACGGCCATAGCCGACACCGCCGAGGTGATGAGGATACCCCGGCGCCAAAAGGGCGGTGGAGCAACGATGCGCACCGAGGCGGCGGCATAGGCAACCAGCTTGAGATTGGGCGCGCGGTCGAGCCTCTCCCGATTCAGGGGTGGCACGCCCCAGGCCGCCAGCAGGATGTCGGCATCGCGCAGGGCGGCCGCGCCTGCTGCGCCATCGAAATCGGTAAAGGCTTCGCGCGACACGATATCGGTAACCGCGGCAAGGCGCGCCCACTCCTCCGACCCAAAGAAACCGGCTGGCAATTCGTGACGCATGGCCACCAGGAGCTTGGGTTTTGCGGCCATCAGGAACGCACCGGATTGAGAACTGGGCGAATATCGCCGCCAATATCAAGCCGCAGGGGCGCTGCGCCTGCGGCAAGCACAATTTCAAGGGCAAGCGCGGGTCCACTACCTCCAGGCCGCAGGCGGATCGGCGGCGTGCGCAACAGGCCGTTCCACGCCTGAGCCGGATAGGGCCACATCTGGCCATCGTCGGAGGTGAACGGCGCCAGGGCGATCGACTGCAATCCCCCCTCCTCTCGGTCGGTCAGCACCAGGGACAGGCCGAGAATGCCTTCATGGGCCGGTACGGCGATTGTGCAGCTCGCCGTGACCCAGGTACCCGCGCCGGGATAGGCAACGTCGTCCGCCAGAACATGTGTGGACGTTCCCACCGCCTCGACTATACGTCCCCCTGCCCTCGTGAGGTTGCCAAGGGGATTGTTGATGGCGTCGAACCGGTCATCGGGGGAAACGAGCCGGGACACGGCATTGGGCACGAGGGCTTCGAGATAGGCCGCCAGCGCCTTGCCCACTGCGAAGCCACCAGTGACGGAGAAATGCGTGCCGTCATTGGAGAACCCAACATGGGGAGCGCCATCGGGGTCGGCAGTATTCACCCAGGGCGAATTCCAGTCGAAGACATGGCAATTGGCATGGCGGGCAGCGAAATCGAGGCTCATCTGGTTGATCCAGTGCGCCTTGGCACGCTCGGCCCCGCCTGAAGGCCATTTCTGCGTGCCGCGCGCCAGAATGGGCAAGAGAATAACCGTCTTGCCTGCCTCAAGCAGTGCCGTCGCAATACAGGTGCGGATTTCGGCGATAGTTTCCTTGGTCTCGACCATCATGTCATTGGTGCCGGCATCGACGACGATCAGGTCGAAATCCTCTCTGAGCAATCGGGCCACGCGCCGTTCGATCTCAATGGCCTTCTGGCCGGAGACGCCGAAATTGAGCCCGGAGAGAAACCGGCTGACGCCGGGCCTGTTGCTGGGTTCCCAGCCGGGCACTACCGCCGGATCGTGATGGATCGGGCAGGCCAAGCGGCCATGCGAGAGCACTTCGGCCCAGCTCATCCAGCCGCGCGCCGAGGTGGCGATATGCGTATCGCTGCCATTGTGGTTCTGCTGCACGAGCGAAGTGCCCAGAATGGCAATTCGTCCGGCGCGGGGGATGGAGATGGCCATGACTGCCTCAGGAAAACAGCACGCCGCCATTGATGTCGTAACAGGCGCCCGTGATATAGGCCGCGTCGTCAGAGGCGAGGAACGCGACCAGCCCTGCCACATCCTCCGAAGTGCCCTCGCGCTTGAGCAGAGCGGCACCCGCCACCTTTTCCCGCACTTCGGGCTTGGTGAAGGTGTCATGGAAGGCCGTGGCGATCATGCCGGGGCAGACAGCATTGACACGAATGCGGGGGCCGGCCTCCTTGGCAAGGCCACGGGTGAAGGTCATCACCGCGCCCTTGGAGGTGGCGTAAGCAATGGCGCCCGGTCCGCCGCCGTCGCGGCCTGCCTGCGAGGAGAAGGTGACGATGGCGCCCCCTTCGGTCATTTTGGGCAGCACCGCCTGGGCGATGAGAAAGAGCGAGGTGATGTTGAGGTCCATCACCTGGTTCCAGAAGCTCTCGTCCATCTCGGCCATGGTCTTGCGCGCCACAAGGCCGCCGGCAACATGGACGAGGCCATGGATGGCGCCGAAGCGGTCACTGGCTGCGGCCACCGCAGCGTCGACCGCCGCTTTCTGCGTCAGGTCCGCCTTGATGGCGAGCGCCTTGCCGCCCAGCTTTTCGATCTCGGCCACGGCCGAGCGAGCGCCTTCCTCGGCGCCATTATAGGTCAGTACCACATTGGCGCCTTCCTGGGCAAAGCGCAGGGCGCAGGCGCGGCCGATATCGCGTCCGGCGCCGGCCACCAGGACGGTCTTGTTGGAAAAGCGCTGCATGGAAAACTCCGCTCTAGAATTTCTTGGGAAGGGAAAGCTTGAAACGCTGGTCATCGACATCGGTGAAATAGATGTCGGTGGAAAAGCCCTGGTCGTCGATAAAGCTGAAGATGCGCTTGGGCGCGTCCAGACTATAGGGCACCAGCAGAGTGACCAGCGTGTGGTGACGGGAGGCCGGAATGCTAGCCCGGATGTGGTGGTGCTGCTCGAGCCCTTCGGTATCGGCGGGGTCGATTTCGGGGAAGCCATGCACCGCCGTGATGGTGGGCGCACCGCCCAACGAGAACACGAATTGCCCATAAAAGCCGGCCCGCTGGCCGTGATAGCGGAAGCTGGTGCGGCCGGCATCGGGCGCGTTGGTGGTGTGGCACAGCCAATCCAGCGTCACCGGTTCGGCGGCATCGACCCGATCAACAATGACGAAATAGCTGCCATTGACGAAATGTATCTCGCGCTCAGCCTTTTCGACCAGCGGATTGGCCACCTGATAGGCCGCCGTCGCATCGCCCAGCATGGTCACATGCCCCGGCTGTTCCTCGACCGAGACCACGCGTCCGGCCGCACGACGGGCCAGCGCCTTGTCCTTTTCGGCATATTGCCCCTTGCCGTTAATCAGGATGGCATTCTTGGAGCGGGTCTGGCGGCGCCAGTCGCGATGCATGCTGGAATTGAACGCCACATAGTGGCCGGACTGGATGGCCAGGTCCTCGCCATAGGCATAGAGCAGGAAGGCATTCTGGTCGCCGTGACTATGGCTCAGCGAGCCATAGGCGCTGGATTTGAAGACGAATTGCATTTGGCGGGCGGGATCGTCCATATGCTGCTGGATGGCGACCCAGCCGATATCCTTGAACCATTTGACCGCCGGCAGATCGGCGGGCGCCTGTGCCTCGACCGCGGGGAAAGCCTGCCGGTACATGAGATCGTCGAAATTGAGGTCCCACCAACCGTAATTGTAGAAGGCCATTTCGGTGCCGGCGGCATCGGATTTGAGGCGTTCGAAATACCATTGATAATGGCCATTGCCAGTGACCCCGGCGAACTGGCGCACATTGTAGCCCACCTTGAGGCCGGGCAGATCACCCAGCGTCGAGTCATCGCCAAAGGAGGCACGGCGGGTGCCGGGCGCCTTGGTGTAAAGCGGGAAGGCGCCAGTGTTCTGGAAGAACGGACGGGCGTAGAGATCGAAATCGAGATAGGAGCGGATCAGGTTGGCCGCCTCGATGAAATAGGCGATCCCGGTCATCCAGTAATGCGGGCCTTCCGCCCAGCCACCATCGGTGCCCGCCCAGGGCGAATAGAGCGTGGCCAGGAAATCGACAGTATAGTCGAGCCAGCCGGTCGCCTCCGCACTCTCCCCGTCCAGCGCAATACAGGCCGGTGTCAAAACCGCCGAAAGCGAACGCACGGCGTGGCTGTCATAAGGAAAGACCTGGATGCGCGCATGGGAGATCACGTGGTTGGCCACTTCGCCGGTGCGCGCCAGCAGCACCGCACGCACCTTTGCCCGCTCGTCCTCGGTCAGGTGATCGTGGAGCCAGTCGTAGCCCCAGGCCAGGGCCACCACGACGCGAAACGCGGCCTCGTCATTATAGGATCGCGCCGTCGCCCCAGCCGGGTCCCAGTCCGCCACAGCCAGCAGCCAGTCGCGCGAGCGGTCCAGCAGGTCGGTGCGGCCCAGCACCTTGCCGGCGACGGCAAGATGGCGGATGGCGTAGATGATTTCCTGGCAGTCGATATACATCTGCCGCCACAGCGTCGCGACGCGGATATTGTTGGGATAGGGCTTTGGTTCGGCAATGATCGGCCGATCGATCCAGGGCGCGACTGACTTTTCGTAGAACTGGTCCCAGCCCGCATGTGTGGCATCGGCTTTGACGGCAACCGAGAAGATCTCCAATTGGTCGGGGTTCATCCACAATCGAGGGTGGCGCATATCGCTCGCGGCGCGGCGGTCGGCCAGCGAAGGCACCGGCGTTTCCGGCAGGCCCTCGGCCAGATCGAAACTGCGGGTGCGGCTCCAGTCCGACCCCGCTGCGCCGGCCGTTTCGTCCCAGATGGCGTAGCTCCAGAAATAGCGACCCGGCGCCATAGGCGCCTCTGGAGTGAAGAAGTTCCAGGCCAGATCGGCATGGAGGCTGGTGCGGCCATCGGGAAAATCCGCATCGTCCGACACGCGCAGCACATAGCGCGCGCCATCGTCGATATCGGGCAGCCAGGAAAAGCGCGGCGGGTTCTCCGTCGGCGGCCGATCGGCATCGGGCATATAGGTGATGGTCAACGAACCCGGCCGGGGTTCATCGAGAACGGATTTGCGCAGATTGGCCGGGGCAGAAGGACGCATCGCCTGCCGAACTCCTAGAACTGGAAAGGGAGGGTGGCGGCAGGGAGACCGCCACCCGGGAGGACGGAGCCGCTATTGCGCGGCGCCGTATTGGCGGTCATAGGCGGCCTGCATGACCTCAATGACCTGATCGTAACCCATATCGGTCAGGCGCTGCCTGTAGGCGTCCCAGCCGGTATTGATGTCCTGGGCGCCCAGCACCCAGGTCTGCTGCATTTCGGTCATGTAGGTGAGCAAGCTGGGCCAGTAGCGATCATAGATCGCCTTTTCCTCGGCATTGAGCGCGACGCCCAGGAATTCATCCTTGAGGCAGTTGCACTCCTCGTACATGGCGATGCCGTCGAGTGCGATCTCGTTGGTCCATTGCCGCTCATATTCATAGTCCATCCAATAGCCGCGCGGGACTTGCGCACCCACGGCCCAAAGCTGGGCATTGACCGGCTCGCCATTGGTCAGCAGTTCTTCTTTGAACTGCGGCTTGCCGTCGACTATGTCGTAGGTCAGCCCTTCGACGCCGAAGTTGGACATGATCCGGCCCTGTTCGGAAAACCAGAAGTCGAAATATTTGATGGTTTCGACCGGATGTTCATTGGTGACCGAAATGGCCCAGCCGGCGGGCTGCACCTGCTGGCGGCGCGCATCCTCGAAGCGGTCGCCCGATACGGTCTTGGGCGGCAGCATGGGAACGAAGTTGAAGCCCTCAATGGTGGGGCGCAGAGCGTCATTATAGGTGGCAGTGCTGGCGAACCAGTCATGCATCATGCCGCCCAGATTGTTGCCGAGCAGGAATTCGCGCGAGCGGGAGCCCCGAGTGAAGATTTCCTTGTCGATCAGCCCTTCCTTGTACCACTGGGCGATGTTGGAAATGCCGGTCTTGTAGTTTTCCTCGGCCCAAGGGTGACGTACCTTGCCATCATAGGTGGCAAAATCGCCGTAGCGTTCGGAGCCCGAGACACGGGCATCCCACAGGTTGATCAGGCGGACCGCATCCACCACGTCGCGGGCAAAGTATGGAACTTCGTCCTTCTGGCCATTGCCATTGGGGTCCTGGTCGCGGAAGGCCTTGAGGACTTCATAGACTTCCTCGGGCGTTTCCGGCTGTTCGAGACCGAGCTTGTCGAGCCAATCCTGGCGGATGAACCAGCCGCGCGAGAATTTCCCGTCGGGCACATAGGGAATGTAATAGAGATTGCCGTCAGGCCCCGAGATCGATGCCTTGATTTCGGGATGGCTATCGAAGAACGCCTTGAGGTTTGGCGCGTGCTCTTCGATCAGGTCGTTGAGCGGCACGAAAGCGCCTTCGAGTCCGTAGCGGATGAAATCATCCTTGAGCCCGCCCGAGGCGTCGCCGCCCACAATGTCAGGCAGATTGCCGGAAGCGATCAGCAGGTTGAACGCATCGCGGCTACTGGTCGTCGCCAGCGAGGCCACATTGCGCACGTGGATATTGGTGAGTTCGGCCGCCTTCTGCTCCACCGGCCAGTCTTGCGTGTAGACGTATTTGTCGCGGAAGTGGAAGTGGATGGTGAGCTCGAGCGGCTCCTCGGTGATCTTGGGCGCCTCCTGGGCCCATGCCATATTTGGCATGGTCAGGGCCGTCGCGATCGCAATGCTCGACACGCCTTTCAGAAATGCTTTCACAGGTTTCCTCCCTTGTGGTGCAGCGATTATTCTTTGACCCCGCCCAGCAGGATGCCTTTGGTGAAATAGCGCTGGGCGTATGGGTAGATGATGAGAACGGGGATGATCGAGGCGACCATGATGGCGGCCGTCACCGTCTCAAATGAGTACTGTGCGTTGAGCAGGCTCGAGGCGAATTCGTCGTTGGAATTGAGGTCGACGATGACGCGCTTGAGATAGACTTGCAGCGGGATTTTCTCTTCGCCGCGCAGCAGCACCATGGCCCAGAAATAGCCGTTCCAGCGCGAGACGATGCAGAACAGCGCCACGGTCACGATGGCCGGCTTGGAGAGGGGAATGAACACCTTCCACAGCAGCTGGATTTCGCTGGCGCCATCCATCTTGGCCGCTTCCTCGAACGACTTGGGCACCGCTTCGAAGAAGTTGCGCAGCAGGATGACGTTGAAGGCGTTGCAGGCAAAGCCGATGATGATGCCAAAGCGGCTGTCGAGCAGCCCCAGATCCCGCATATTGAGGAAGAAGGGGATCATGCCGGCGTTGAACCAGAGCGTGAAAGCAATGGCGATATTGAAGAAGGTGCGGCCGCGCAGGCGCTTGCGGGAGAGCGCGTAAGCGCCCGGGATCATGATGGCGAGGCTCATCAAGGTCCCGCCGAAGGTGTAGATGAAGGTATTGCCATAGGCGACCCAGAACATCTTGTCCGACAGCACCCGCTCATAGGCGGCCAGCGTCAACTGCACCGGGAAGAGCGTCACCTTGCCCGAGGTCACCGCGGCGCCCGAGGATACCGACACCGCCAGGATGTAGATGAAGGGATAAAGCGTTGAGAGCACGAACAGGGTCAGCAGGACCGCATTGGCCCAGCCAAAGATCTTGTCGCCGCGCGAATAGAGATTGAAGGCTGTCATTTAGCTTCTCCTCACCACAGCGAAGTCGATGAGACCTTCCGGCTGATCCGGTTGGCCGAGTAGACGAGGACGAAGGCGATGACGGCGTTGAAGAGGCCCGCAGCCGTTGCAAGGTCGTATTGGGTGCCCTGCAGGCCGGTGCGGTAGATGAAGGTGGAGACCACGTCGGCCGTTTCGTAGGTCGAGGGCTGGTAGAGCAGGATGATGTATTCAAAGCCCACCTCGACCAGATTGCCGATGCGGATGATCAGCATGATGATGATGGTGGGCAGGATGCAGGGCAGCGTGATGCGCCACATCATCTGCCAGCGCGAGGCGCCGTCGACCCGGGCGCTTTCGTAAAGCGTCGGGCTCACGCCGGCGATGGCCGCCAGATAGACGATGGATTCAAAGCCCGCTTCCTTCCAGATGCTCGAGCCGATGAAGACGGGCCGAAACCATTCGGGCTGGGTCAGGAAATAGATGGGTTCGAGCCCCATCCATTTTAGGAAGATGTTGATGACGCCGGTCGAAGGCGACAGGAAATTGATGACGATACCGGCAACGATCACCACCGAGATGAAGTGGGGCAGATAGACCACGGTCTGCGCCCAGCGCCGCGCCACCGCGCTTTGCACTTCATTGAACATCAGCGCCAGGATGATCGGCACCGGAAAGGCAAAGATCAGGCCGAGCGAAGAGATGATGATGGTGTTGAAGAAGGAGCGAATGAACAGGCCATTGTTGAACAGCTCCTGGAAATGGGCGAAGCCGACCCAGGGGCTGGCATCAATGCCGCGGAAGATAGAGAAATCCTTGAAGGCGATCTGCAGCCCATGCATGGGTTTGTACAAAAACAGCGCGAACCAGATGACCATGGGCGCTAGCAGCAGATAAAGCTGCCAGTCGCGCCTCAGGTCTTCGCCCAGCGTGCGCAGATATTGGCGGAAGCCTTTGTCCATCGCCCTGCCCTCACGCCACGGTCTTGAGGGTACGGCCGGTTTCTGCGTCAAACACATGCATGCGGGACGTATCGATCCCCAGCCGCCGGACATCGGACAGGTCATGCACGGCCGATAGCGTCTCGGCCTTGGCGATGAAGGGATGGTCATCGACCCGGCCATGCAGCAGCGCTTCGGCACCCAGCGGCTCAACCAGATCGATGGCGCAATCGATGGCTTCGGCCGCCCCCGCGACATCGACCAGCATGGCCTCTGGTCGGATGCCGAGCTTGACGGACTGACCATCGCGGGCATGGCGGGCAAAGGCCTCGGGAATGGCAAGGCTCTGGCCGGCACCACCGGCGATCACGCCACGCGTCTTGCCATCGGCCACCGATATGGTGGCATCGATCAGGTTCATCGGTGGGGAGCCGATAAAGCCGGCAACGAAGGTATTGGCCGGTTCGAGAAACACTTCCATGGGCGAGCCGACCTGCTCGATATGGCCGTTATTCATGATGACTATGCGATCGGCCAGCGTCATGGCTTCGACCTGATCATGCGTCACATAGATGCTGGTGGCTTCCATGCGCCGGTGCAGCCGCTTGATCTCGGCGCGCATATGGGTGCGCAGCTTGGCATCAAGGTTGGATAGCGGCTCGTCGAACAGGAAGACCTTGGGCTTGCGCACAATGGCGCGGCCCATAGCAACGCGCTGGCGTTGGCCGCCGGAAAGATCGGCCGGCTTGCGCTTGAGATAGTCGGTCAGCCCCAAAATCTGGGCTGCTTCGGTTACCGCTCGATTGACCACTTCTTTCTTTTCGCGCCGCACGCGCAGGCCGAAGGCAATGTTTTCGGCCACGTCGAGATGGGGATAGAGCGCATAGTTCTGAAATACCATGGCCACGTCGCGATCCTTGGGCGCGACCTTGTTGACCTCGCGTCCGCCGATGGAAACCGTGCCGCCGGATATATCCTCAAGGCCCGCCACCATGCGCAAGGTGGTCGACTTGCCGCAGCCGGATGGGCCGACCAGCACCACGAATTCCTTAGGCTGGATGGAGAGGTTGATGCCATGCACCACCTCCAGCGCGCCGTAGCGCTTGACGACGTCACTGATCTCGACTGCGGACATGAAAAGGCTCCTCCTCAGGGCCTTGGAGACAAAGGGACAGCCGCTATTCGGCGACTGTCCTCGACGCTCGCGGAGCGCGTTTCTTGGGGACGCGGGTATTGATCTGTTCGATATAGGCCCAGATTTTCGGGTTCTTGGAGAGCTCGGCGATCTTGGATTCGAGCGAACCCAGATGCTTGGCGACGGCCTCCCTTGCCGCCTCCACATCCCCTGACTCGATCGCCGCAACGATGGCCTCGTGCTCACCGATCACCTGTTCGGTGCGGCGCACGGCAAAGACGCGCTTGAGATGGCGCATGCGGTCCATTTCGCCCTTGGCCTGGTTGACCACGCCCCAGGCGCCGGGCAGCCGCGCAGCGGCGAAAATGGTGCGGTGGAATTCCTCGTCGAGCAGGAAGAAGTCGGTGAAGGCCTCGTCCTCGGCGGCGATACGCTGTTCGGCAAGACAGGTTTTGAGTCGGGCAATATCTTCAAAGCTATGACGCTTGGTGGCCTCGACAACCGCACCCTCTTCGAGCTTGAAGCGGATGAAGCAAGCTTCCATGTACCGCTGCACATCAATGGTCGCCACATAGGTTCCGCCCTGCGGCACTACGGTCACGAACCCTTCTTCCGAGAGCCGGATGATGGCTTCACGCACGGGCGTCTTGCTGACCTGGAGCAGCGCCGCGATCTCTTTTTCCGACAAGGCTCTGCCTGGCAGAAGCCGCACTTCGACGATGAGCTTGCGGAGCAAGCCATAGATGCGATTGGCCATGTTTCCAGCCGAAGGAAGCTCGTCCGAACGCACCAGTTCTGGCAGAGGCAGCGATGGAAATTCACTCGTAGGAGACATATCAATTAGCCAACTGAGATATTAGTTAGTGAATTGATACGTCTGTCCTGATGGGAATGTCAACGTCCACGGCAAACTAATTCGCCAACGTGGAGCGCAGCCCGTAGCCGGGATGGTTTGCAAAAATCTTATTCTGGGATCGCCCGGGCAATAGTTGATAGGCGGTAACCAACGCAATCAAGCATGGCACGGCCAGAACGATCCGCATTCAGGGACAATCCGATGCCAATGGTGCCGCATCACCATCGGTAATGACGCCGCCGGTGACGAAGAAATCGGGTCCGGCCACGGACTCAACAACATGCGCCGCCGCGCCGAGGCGCTTGGCGGCCGGGTCCAGTTCTAGCGAGGCGCCAGCCAAGCCGCCTTGACGCTTAACCTGGTCCGGCAAACTCTAGGCCGGTCAGATATTGTCGGCTGGCGCTGAGATCGGTCAGTACGCTTGCTCCGTTGCGCGGATCTCGCTCCTGCTCGATGGTGATGTAGCCGGCATAACCGATTTCGATCAGCAGATCGCGGATCGCGGGATAGTCGATATTGCCGCGCCCTATGGGGCACATGACCCCCTGCCCGCATGCATCGAAGAAGCGGATGCGCTGCTGCATGGTCCGGTCATAGACAGCAGGATCGATATCCTTGAAATGGATATAATCCAGCCGGCCGGCATAACGCCGCAGGGTCTCGACGGGGTCCATTCCCGAATAGGCCGTATGGCCGGTATCGAGGCAAAGTCCGGCGACATCGGCGGGAATATCCTCCACCAGCTTTGCAATCTCGTCGGCGAACTCGATATAGCCGCCGGCATGCGGGTGGATAGTGGCTTGTGAGGCTGGCATGCGACCATTGCCTATTTAGGGCCGTCTGAGAATGTCCGGCCTTGCACAAAACTGCCCTCGATACGCAGCAGCGCTTCCTTGCGCGCAATGCCGCCGCCATAGCCGGTCAGGTCACCGTTTGCGCCGATGACGCGGTGGCACGGAACAATTATCGAAAGTGGATTGATCGCATTGGCCCGCCCTATAGCGCGGGCGGAGGTCGGTCGGTCTAGTCGCTTCGCAAGCGTGCCATAGGTGACTGTTGTTCCGAACGGCACCTGGACAAGTGCCGCCCAGGCCCTATGGAGGAAGGCGCTTCCCGGAGGCGCAAGGGGTAGAGAGAAAACACGCCGTTCGCCGGCGAAGTACTCCCCGATCTGTATGGCTATCTCGGCAACCGCATCGTCATCGCGTGCTGTACGAGCGTTCATCTCTTCTCGATCGATCCTGTAATCATCTTCGAAATCGAGCCTGACCATGCCTCCGGCAGCATTAACGATGGCGATCATTAGGCCAAGCGGCGTGTGGATATGGCCCGCGCGCAAATGCTCATTCATGTCGACATACCTCCGTCACCAGCGACGTGAAGTGGCGCTGCCAGTAGATCAATGGCAACCCGATTTCGGTTTCGGTGTGGCCAACAATGGCGGTGATCAGCACGTGATCGCCCAGCGGCAATTGATCGCGCACACTGCCTGTGGCCCAGGCCATTGCACTATCGAGACGAGGCAGCGCGCGCTCTTCACACCAGCGAGTCGTGGCGAAACGATCGATACCGGGCGTCGCGAACCGGAGAGCCACGTCCTCCTGTTCGACGCCAAGCACGTTGATTCCGATTTGGGCTCCGACTTTCAGCCGCCCGACAAGCCCAGCATCTTGTTTCAAGGCAAACATCAGCAATGGAGGGTTTAGCGAAAGAGCGCCGAGCGTGCCTATAGTAGCGCCATATCTTTGGGTCCCGCTGCCAACGGTAACGACCGCTACCGCCGTCGGGACAAGGGCGAACAGCGACTTGATCGTTTTATTGGCCGGGGTTGCCACTTCGTCTGATGTCACCATACCACCTCAAGTGGCCTGGGGCCCTCCAGCGACGGAAAATGCGGCAACACCTCCTCGGCAAGTTCCTGGATGATCTCGGCCGCAGGTCTGGCTGAAAACTGAATTCCAAGTGCCGCATGATTTACACCGGCATCACGCCACTCGCTAAGAAGATCGATCAGTCCCTTTCGGCCGGTCTGAAGGACAAAGCCCCCGCGAAGCGGCGTTCTGGGAAAGCTTGAATCATCGACGAGATCAAGCCATTCATTGGTCATGTGCGGACGAAACCCGTTGTCGGGTATCTGGTTGCGCCAGGCGCGGATGATCTGGGCAAGCCGCTTTGGTCCTTCGGGCGTGTGAGCCTGTTGCGGATAGGTCAGCCAGCCGTCGGCATGCTTTGCGATCCAATCTGAAGACTGTCGGCTGGAACCCGTCACGATAAGCGGGATGGGCCCCGCTGCGGGTTTGGGCAGGAAGTGGGCACCCGAAATGGTGCCGAGGCGAGAATTGATGACGGAATGCCCTGGTGCGGTGAGCTGCCGAAAATATGCCACCGTCTCGGCAAACCGCTCTCCTCGTTCGTCCATGTCCAGACCATAGGCCGGGAATTCGACGGGCCGATCGCCGGAAGCAATGCCGAGGACGAGGCGTCCACCAGACAGATGGTCGATCGTTGTAGCTGCCTTGGCGAGGTCGATCGGATGCCGCAGCGAGAATATCGCGCTTCCCGTGGCCAGCGCTACTTTCTCCGTACGGGCAGCGAGGTAGGACAGGTAGCTGAACGGGTCAAAGATTTGCCCAGCGTCGCCAAAATTGGGATCAAACAGAGGCACATCACGGACCCAAACTGCCGCAAACCCTCGCCGATCGATGTCGGAAACCAGATCGGCCTGTCCTTGCAGGACCGTCATGTCGCCCTCATAGAAGCGCAGCGGCAAGAATATGCCTATGGTCAGTCGGCCTTGCCCAAACATCCGTCCATATCCCGGATGGCTCGAAAAGGCATCGGACGACCGCCCCGAAAGTGGCGTCGTGTCCTGGAGGCAGGAAGTCGCACCAGTCATGAAAATTTCCTTATGTGGCCCGTTCCGCGGAATGCGATCCCGAAGCCGTTAGGCCAGGCGCCCATACAAGGATCGGCGTCGGCGGCGGCCGCAACATGCAGCCCTGACCGCGGCGAGTGAAACGATAAAAACTCCGCCAGTCGTTAGTTCAGCTAAATTCTTATCGACGCATCTAACCTTGTTTGATCGCGACGAGCGCACCATAATAGCAAGAACAGATTGAAAATCTGACCAATTACGCCTAGTTTTGGGCGTATGTGATATTCAGAAATTCTACGTTCTTGATTGAGGGCCCATGGGTCGCGTTCTTCCGCTTCTGGCATTACGGGCATTCGCGGAGATCGGGCGCCATGGCAGCATCAAGCGTGCGGCGGCGACTATGGGTGTCACCTCAGGTGCAGTGAGCCAGCAGTTGCGCTTACTGGAACAGCGTGCAGGCACATCGTTGTTTTTGCGAAACCGCTATGGCGTTGAACTGACGAATGCGGGAGCCAAGGTACATGCAGGTATCTTGCGAGCTTTCGATCAAATTGAAGCCGGCCTGGACATTCTGGAAGCCAATAATGCGACACAGGCGATCACTGTCTGCACCGAGCCGTCGTTCGCAGCCTCCTGGCTGGTGCCGCGGCTAGGTCGTTTCACCAGCTCGCACGCTCATATTGAGGTCCGCGTAGAGGCGTCGTCCACGCTTGCAGATCTGCGTCGAGAGCGCGTCGATGTAGCCGTCCGACACGGGCTTGGAGACTATCCCGGGCTGGAAGCGGTTCAGCTGATGGCGCCGGAGCTCATTCCGGTAGCCAGCCCCGCTTTGTTGGCAAATGGCCCGGAAATCAGGGAGCCCGCCGATTGCCTGGCGTTTCCGTTATTGCAGGACGCCAATCGCTCCGACTGGCGGCTGTGGTTGCAAGCGCAGGGGGTGGACGGCGATGATAGGGTTGAACGCGGACCGTCGTTTGATAGCGACTTCCTTCTCGTTCGAGCGGCGGAGACGGGGCAAGGCATCGCGCTTATCCGAGATATTTATGCACGAGAAGAGGTCGCTGCGGGGCGCCTCGCTATAGCGATTGAACGACCGTGGCCTGCCGAGTTTGCGTATTACGTAGTGACTCTTCCAGGGGGCGCTGATCGTCCGGCGGTCGGCCAATTCGTCGCCTGGTTACTCGCGGAGGCACAAGTCTGAGTTCAAAATCTGCAGCGAGATGCGTAGGACTAAGGTGTCAGCAAGCGATCCTCGCTCGGGAGAAAACTCCATTACAGCCGTTTCTAGCCATGCGTTGCCGGAGGACGGCTCTGGACTGGCCGTCTCCGGGGATCAAGAACAGGGTAGCTATCGCTCGGCCAGCGGGTCACACCGTACGACTGCTGATACCCCATCCCGGTCATTGTGCAATCTGCATGCACTGACCAAAGCGGATGCGAGTGGTCGCTGACAAAACCGTCCTTCAGAGAACCAGGCCATGGGCTCTTGGCACTCGAATTTTGCATGAGCGCTAGGCGCGTTTGGGCGCTGTTGTCCCGTTTACGACGAGCTGAGGAACGAGGCCGACCCGTTGCGGCGGTAGGTTATTGACAGCACCGTCCGTGCCGATGCGTGATAAAAGCAGCGACATCGCCATTCTGCCGATTTGGCGATAGGGGACCTCGACCGTGGTCAGCATGGGCGAGGTGTGGCTGGCAATGGCGTAGCCGCCATAGCCGACAACAGAGGCCTCCTCGGGCACGCGAATGCCCAGGCGCATCAGTTCGGTCAATACCGTCACCGCGACATAGTCATTGCCACAGAAGTAGCCGGTGGGCCGGAAGCCCTCTTGATGCAGTCGGCTTAGGGCGCCTGAAAAGTCGGTCGGCGCGTTGTCCTGGGGTAAGACCAATTCGTGAATTTTGGTGCCACTGACTTCGGCCAGCTGGCTCCGAAAGCTCTCGAAGCGCAGGACGCGGCCAGGGTAGCCGGCCTGCCCGTGCACATAGACGAAGTGGCGGTGACCCAGATCGAGCAGGTGGCGCGCAACGGCGGCAGCGCCCTCCTCATCGACGCCGCCGACATGATCCATGACATCCAGCGGAGGCAGGGGCCCGCCGATGCGGACACAGGGGAGCCCGGATTCCCGGATAGCGTCCAGCATACTGTCCTCGTGGGGGCCGATGAGCAGGAAGCCGTCGGCGGACGAGGCCAGTTGCTCCACCGCCGCAGGGTCGTTGGTCAGGCGCACGGTGGTCGAAACGTTATCGGTCGGGGCGCGGGCTTGCGCGCCTGCTTGCACCTCGATCCAGAGCTCGCGATGCATGATCTCGGGGGCGTGATAGATGATTTCGATCTTGGTCTGGGTGGATGCCTTGTTGCGCGCGATATAGCCAAGCCTTGCCGCCATCTCGACGACTGCAGCGCGTGTCGCGTCGCTGACGCCCGAATGACCGCTTAAAGCACGTGAAACCGCGAACTTGGACAATCCCAACTGGTCTGCGATCGACTGTATCGTGACACGCGCCATTGATACCCCAAGGTTGACCTCAAGGCAGATGTATACGCTAGTCCTGCGCGCCGGAAAGGTGGGCAAGGGCCTCGATTAAGGCGGAGTGGTCTTTATCCCCAAGCCCTATGCCGATCGCGGCGCTCATCAATTGCTGAGTGAGGGCGGTGGCCGGCAATGCCAGATCCATCGACTTGGCAGCGTCGGCCGCCAGCGACAGGTCCTTGCGATGGAGGCGAATCCGGAAGCCTGGATCGAAGGTCTCCTCAATCATGCGCTGGCCATGCACTTCCAGAATGCGCGAAGAGGCAAAGCCGCCCATCAACGCTGCGCGAACCTTGGCCACGTCAGCGCCTGCCTTGCGGGCAAAGAGCAGGGCTTCTGCCACTGCGTTGATGGTGAGGCCCACAATAATCTGATTGGCAACCTTGGCCGTCTGTCCGTCGCCATTGCCGCCGACATGGGTAATGGCTTTGCCCATCTTTTCAAGGACCGGCAACGCACGGGCAAAATCGGCCTCGCTGCCACCAACCATGATGGTGAGCGCAGCATTCCTGGCGCCCAATTCTCCGCCTGAAACCGGCGCATCGAGATAGCTTACGCCCTTGTTGCGCAGCCTTTCGGCAAAGCGCTTGGTGGCGACGGGGGAAATCGAGCTCATGTCGATCACGAGCTTGCCAGCGGAGAGGCCCTCCGCCACCCCGTTGCTGCCGAACAGCACCTGCTCGACATCGGGCGTGTCGGGCAACATGAGGATGACGATATCGGACTTCTCGGCGACCTCCCGCGCGCTATCGGCGGCAATGCCGCCCTGATCGACAAGAAACTGGCTGGCCGGCTTGACCCGATGCAGGTGCACCTGATGGCCCGTGCCGATCAGGTGCTGCGCCATAGGACGTCCCATGACGCCCAGCCCAATAAATCCGATCATGGATACTCTCCTGGTGGTTCAGTAACCCGCGTGCTTGTCGACGAGATTGATGAGGGGCGCGCCCGAGGCATAGCGCCGAAGGTTATCGAGAAATATCTGGAAGCCGCGTTCCTTCGTGGCTTCGGTCGTGGCCCCGTTATGCGGGGTGATGATAGTATTGGGCAGCGTCCAGAACGGAGAATGTGGCGGCAGTGGCTCGATGCCATGCGCATCGAGCCCGGCTCCGGCAATCCAGCCCTCCCCAAGCGCGGTGATCAGGGCCGCGTCGTCAATGATGCCGCCACGAGAAAAGCAGATGATATGGGCGCTGGGTTTCATGACGCGGAGCGCCGCCGCATCGATCAGCCCCTGCGTTTCGGGGGTGAGGGGAGCCGTGATGACAACGAAATCGCATTGCGAGAGGAAGCTATGCAATTGGCCGGGCGCGAAGAAGACGTCGAAATTGCTCGCCGGCAGGCTGCGGCGACGAAGACCTAGCACACGCATATGGAAGGCCTTGGCCTTGAGTGCCAGGTCGGTGCCGGAATGGCCGGCACCGATGATCCCCAGCGTCAAACCGTTGAGCTCGCCATGAGTATGGCGGACCCACCGGCGTTCGCGTTGCGCTTCGACCCATTTCAGGGCCTGACGATTGAGCATCAGCATGAGCATCATGGCGTGCTCGGCCAGCGGAATGGCGCCATTGCCCGCCGATGAGGTGAGCAGGGCCGGGTGGCTGATGAAGGCGGGATAAAGCTGGCTGTCGGGACCAGCAGCCCAGGAATGCAGCCATTTGAGCTGCTTTGCACTCTCCAGCATATCGCCAGGTATCGAGCCGCCTACAATGTCGGCCCCGGCTAGCAGCGCGCTGAATTCGGACGTGTTGGATGCACGCGAGACAGTCGCGCCCGGCAGTGCCGCGGCAATTTCGGGCAGGCGCGCGGCATCGACATCATTCGTCACGACGATGGAAAGGTTCGTCATGATCACTCCCCTGCAATTGTGGTGAGGTTCCGCAGCCTTGCCCGCCAGGAGCGCGTCGCCGCCGGGCCAGACGACTGGCGCTCGACGAGACGCGGAACTAGACTGACCCGCTGCGGCGGCAATCCATCGAGATCCGGGCTCTTTGAGGCGCGCCCAAGCAACAAGCGCACTGCCGCAACCCCCATCTGGCGGTGTGGCATATGGACAGTGGTCAGTTGCGGGGAGATCTGGGTGGCAATGCTGTAATCGGCGTGGCCAATCACTGAGACGTCCTCTGGCACCCTAAGCCCGAGCCGCATCAATTCGGAAACCACGGTCACCGCCACGCCGTCACTGCCGCAGAAAAAGGCCGTGGGTTCGAAACCAGCGCGCACCATGCTGAGCAGGCAGTCGCGCAGGTCATCGGCAGCCTGGTCGTCGGCAAACGAGATTTCGCGCAATTCCATGCCTTCGATGGCGCTGATCGCTTCGGAAAAACCGCGCAGCCGCGCGAAACGGCCGGGATACCCCATGCGGCCATGGGCATAGACCACGCGGCGATGGCCGAGATCGGCGAGGTAGCGCGCCACATAGACGCCGGCTTCCACGTCGGTGGCGCTGATCTGGTCAATGCCCAAAAGAGGCGGGACCACGTGATTGACCACCACCGCGGGCACGGGGCTCTTGTCGATGGCTTCGAACATTTCGGGGCGCTGCGGACCAATCAGCACGAAGCCAGCAGCATTCTGCTCGAGACGCTTGAGAATGGTTGGGTCGTCTGTCCAACGCACGGCCATGGTGTGGCCGTTGAGCACGACCTCGCTATCGACACCGTGCTGGACATCAATCCAGAGCTCGCGGCTGGCGACGGTGCGATCCTTAAAGATCACTTCGATCGTTTTGCCCGTCTCCGGGCTGCGACGCTTCTGGTCATAGCCCAGTTCTGCTGCCGCGTTGTGGACCAGTAACCTCGTCGATTCGCTGACGCCGGTCTTTCCGGTGAGTGCACGAGAAACGGCAAATTTAGAAATGCCGAGATGATCGGCGATGGTCTGAATGGTGACGCGAGACATGATCCGTGCTGGCGCACGCTCCTCTCTGCCGCGTGTTTGTTCTTGTTTTTGTTTTGTTATGTGTTTTTTGCAATACCTGTCAATGTAAATTCCAGATCGATACTAAACTTTCATGGATTTTATTGCGACCGGGATGCTTGGTTTGCACGGCATCGAGTATGAAATATCAACATGTTATGAAGGATTCTTGCGAATCCTTGGGATCCCGTTGCTCTTAAAGGTCGAAAAACGCGCTTGACGTTCTGGCGATACCGTGCCCATTGTTTGGCTAAATTGTTGCAAACAAAAGACGTAAAGATAGCGTCGGCAACGAGGGAGGATGTGCCAGTGAAGCGTCGTGCTTTACCCGTTTTGGTATGCAATTCGCGCCGTCTAGCAACGCCATGACGACCGCGGCCGAAGACACCGTAATGGGCAAGGACGAGGTCGTTGAACCCCTCGGCATGGCCACGCAGCGTCAGCTCATCTGGATGAAATTCACCGAGCACAAGCTGGCCGTAACGAGCCTGGTCGTGATTGCGTTGATCTATTTGGTCGGCATTTTCTGCGAGTTCGTGGCCCCGCGCAGCCCCGACTATTACGACTCGGCCTATACGATGTTGGCGCCCCAACCGCTCAAGTTCTGGCATACGGACGCCGCCGGCCAGATCCAATTCGGCATGCATGTGAACGGTTTCTCGTCGGAGCGTGACCCCAATACGTTCCGCCGCGTTTTTGCACTCGATGAAGATATCCGTATCCCGGTGGGCCTGTTCGTCCAGGGCGATGCCTACAAGCTGTTCAATATCATCCCCGCCAATATCCATCTGATCGGCCCGGTGGACCCGACCCAGCCCTTCTATCTGCTGGGGTCGGATCGCCTTGGGCGCGACGTGCTGAGCCGTGTGGTCTACGGCACGCGCATCTCCACCTCGATCGGACTGATCGGCGTGGCCATCAGCCTGGTGCTTGGCGTCATCCTCGGAGGCATATCGGGCTATTTCGGCGGATGGGTCGACAATTTCATCCAGCGCGTCATCGAATTCATCATGTCCGTGCCCACCATTCCGCTCTGGATGGGGCTCGCTGCGGCCATTCCCGTCACCTGGTCGCCGATAACGGTCTATCTGATCATAACCATGATCATTTCGCTGATCGGCTGGACATCGCTGGCGCGTGAGGTTCGCGGCCGATTCATGTCCTGGCGCAACGAGCCATTCGTGGTGGCAGCACGCCTCGATGGCACGAGCCAGATGACGATCATCAACCGCCATCTCGTCCCGGGCTTCATCTCGCACATCATCGCTTCGGTGACCTTGGCTATCCCGGCCATGATTATTGCCGAAACGTCGCTGTCCTTCCTCGGCATCGGACTGCGGCCACCGGCCGTTAGCTGGGGCGTATTGCTGCAGGAAGCGCAGAACGTTCGCTCGCTGGCCGAAGCGCCCTGGCTGCTCACTCCCGGCCTCCTTGTCATCATCACCGTCCTCGCCCTGAACTTCCTCGGCGACGGGTTGCGCGATGCAGCGGATCCCTATTCATGACCCAACACCCCTTGCTCACCATTCGTGACCTCAAGGTGCAGTTCAAGCTGCGGGAGGGTCTGATCCGCGCGGTTGACGGCGTCGATATCGAGGCTCATTCCGGCAAGACGCTGTGCATCGTGGGCGAAAGCGGTTCCGGCAAGTCCATGCTGGCACGCTCCATCCTGCAGATCGTGGCCCCGCCGGGCCGCGTTACCGACGGGCAGATTCTGTTCACCCGTCCGGGCAATGAAACGGTCGACATCGCCAAGCTCGATCCCAAAGGCAAGCCGATCCGCGCGATTCGTGGCCGCGACATCGCGATGATCTTCCAGGAGCCGATGAACTCGCTGTCGCCCATTCACAGCGTCGGCGACCAGTTGGTGGAAAAGGTGCTGTTGCACCACAGGATCGGCCAGAAGGCGGCGATCGAACGGGCGGTGAATGCCCTCGACAAGGTCGGCATCCCCAATCCCCGCGCGCGGTTGAACAATTATCCGTTCGAATTGAGCGGCGGCATGCGGCAGCGCGTCATGATCGCCATGGCTTTGGCTTGCGAGCCGGCGCTGCTGATCGCCGACGAGCCGACCACAGCCTTGGATGTCACCACCCAGGCCAATATTCTCGAGCTCATTGCCGACCTGCAGAAGGAACTCGGCATGGGCATGGTCTTCATTACCCACGATCTGGGCGTGGTGGCGGAGATCGCCGATGAAGTCGCAGTGGTCTATCTCGGCCGCGTGGTCGAGCGCGGCTCGGTCGACGAGATTTTCTACAATCCACAGCATCCCTATACGCTGGCCTTGCTGTCTTCCATTCCCAAGCTTGGCGCGCGGCGAGCCCGCGGGCAGCGTCTCCATGCCATTGAAGGCATGGTTCCTCATCCGCTCAACCGCCCCAGTGGCTGTCCTTTCAATACACGCTGCGGCGAGGCACGAGCCGGTATCTGCGACCGGGTCGATCCGACGACGCTGGAACTAACGCCCAGTCATTTCGTGGCCTGCCACATGCGCGACCCTGCCGTGACCAGAACCCTTGCTGAGGTGACCGCATGAACGCCCAGATCGCCAGCGCTGAAACCAGACCCGCAGATCTGTTGATGCGGGCCGAGAATGTGAAGGTCCACTTTCCCATCAAGCGCGGCATTCTCAAGCGTACCGTCGGCCATGTGCGCGCCGTGGACGGGATCAGCCTCGACATTCGCGCCGGGGAAACCCTGAGCATTGTGGGCGAGAGCGGTTGCGGCAAGACGACATTCGGCCAGGCCCTGGTCCGCGTGCTCGAACCAACCCATGGCAGTGTCCAATATTTCGGCAAGAACCAGCAGGGCGCCGATATCGCCCATCTGAGCGAAACCGAGCTGCGTCCTTATCGCTCCGATATCCGCATGATCTTTCAGGATCCCTTTGCCTCGCTCAATGCGCGGCGGCGCGTCATCGATATTATCGGGGAATCGATGCGCAATTTCGGGGTGACCGACGAGCGGGAGGTTGAGAGCCGCGTTGCCACCATGTTGCGCAAAGTGGGCCTGCGTCCTGAATATATGAATCGCTTTCCCTATGCCTTTTCGGGTGGCGAACGGCAGCGCATCGGCATCGCTCGCGCTCTGGCGGTCCATCCGCGCCTCGTGGTTGCCGATGAATGCGTCTCGGCGCTCGACGTCTCCATCCAGGCCCAGACCCTCAACCTGATGCAGGACCTGCAGGAAGAATTCGCGCTGACGTATGTCTTCATCAGCCATGACCTCAGCGTCGTTGAATATATCTCGGACCGCGTCGCCGTGATGTATGCCGGTCGCGTCGTTGAACTGAGTGACACCGAGCCGCTGTTCTCCCAACCGCGCCATCCCTATACCGCCGCGCTTTTGGGCGCCGTGCCGAGACCCGATCCACGTCGGGCGAAGGCGCACCGCGCCACCCGGCTCAAGGGTGAAGTCGCCGATCCGGCCAATCGCCCGGCCGGCTGCGCCTTCCATCCCAGATGCCCCCACGCCACCGACCTGTGCCGCTCTGACGATCCGCAATTGCGCTTTGTCGGTGCCAGCATGGTCGCCTGCCATTACGCCGAAAAACTGGATCTCAAGGGAGTTATTGCCGATGCTGCATGATCAAGAACCGGGCTCGGCGGCTGCAACGAACACCAAGAACTGGTGGAAGCGGCCGTATCGAATGGTGCAGACCAATCTGCGCCAGACCGACGCGCTCTATGACCAGAAGGCACTGGCAAAAGAGGTCAAGGATTTCGGCGCCGATGTGCTGCTCTACAATATCGGCGGCATTTATGCCTTCTATCCGACCAAGCTGGCGTTGCAGGCTATCAATCCGCATATGAAGGGCGATGCGCTGGGCGACGCCATCGAGGCGGCCCATTCCGAGGGCATTGCGCTGGTCGGCCGTTACGACATGTCCAAGGCTACGCGGCTGGGCTACGAGGCGCATCCGGAATGGTTCGTGCATAATGCCAAGGGTGAGGCGCTCGAATATAACGGCACTTACCAGGCCTGCGTGAATGGCGGCTGGTATCAGGATTACTCACTCGACATTATCAGCGAGTCACTGAGCAAATATGACGTGGACGGCGTGTTCTTCAACATGTTCGGCTACACCAACTTCACCTATTCGGGCCATTACTTCGGCACCTGCACCTGCAATAATTGCCGCCGCCGTTTCCACGACATGTATGGCAAGCCACTGCCGCTCAAGGAGGATTTCTCCGATCCCTCCTATGCCGACTATCTCGAATTCAAGGATCGCACCTCGCTCGAATTGCGGTCGCGCGTCTACAAGCACATCAAGCAAGTAGCGCCCAAGGTTGCGATGACTGGCCATCGCGGCGACAGCGATCTCATCCGCATGGAAACGCAACGCGGCGTTGATCGTCCGCAGCCGGAATGGCCCTATCAGGCGGGCGAACAGGCGCGTTGGGGCCAGGCCTATGGCCAGGGCAAGACTGTTTCTTCGACCTCGGCCAATTTCATCGATTTTGCCTGGCGGTTTGTCTCGGAATCGGGGCCCTATCAACTGGTTCGCGCAGCTCAGCAATTGGCCAGCGGCGCCACGCTGGACTTCTATCTGCTCGGGGTGATGGACCAGGACGACAAGTCGGCCTTTGCCGATACCTCGAAACTGTTCCACTGGCACAAGGATAACGAGCGGCACTATGTCGGCCTGACACCGGCCTCCAAGGTTGCGCTTTATCACTCCCATGCCGTCGTGCCGGGCCACGGCGCCGGCGGCTATTCCAAGCGCCCGGCCAGCGGCCATCTGGCTGAAGCTTCGTTCCGTGGTGCCTATCGCGCGCTGTCGGAGGCACGCATTCCCTTCGATCTCGTCGTCGATGAGGTAATTGCCCGCCCGGGTGGCGCCGAGGTGCTGGCACAGTATGAGGCACTGGTCCTGCCCAATGTCACCTGCATGTCCGAGGCCGAGGCCAAGGTTATCGATGCCTGGGTCAAGGCGGGCGGCGTGCTGCTGGCGACTGCTGAAACCAGTCTGTACGACCACAAGGGCGCCATGCGCGAAAAGCCGGCGCTGGAAAGCCTGCCCATCACCGACCGTCCCATGGTGCGACACAACATGAAGGGCGCCTATTTCCGCGTCGCGCCGGGCGAGCTCCCGATTGGCGATGACGTCAAGCTCCTGATGCTTGATCATAGCTATTACGTCGCCGAGCCGGTGGGCGGTGTCGAGACGGTGCTGAAACTCCTGCCGCCGCAGCGCTTTGGCCCGCCCGAACTCTGCTTCCCCGACTATGAGAGCGACATGCCGGGCGCCATTATCGGCAGCCATGGCAAGGGCAAGGCGATCTATGTGCCCTGGCATGCCGAGGCACTCTATTATCGCGACAGCCTGCAGCATACGCGCACCTTTCTGGTCGATTTGATCCAGCGTCACATCGCGCCGGCGCCCGTCAAGGTCGAGGGCCGGGGCTCGCTGGAAGTAACGATCCAGAGCCAGAAGGAAACCGGCAGGACATTGGTTCATCTCGTCAACTATGGCGGCCAGCGCAACAACCTCTACGAAGAGGCGCCGGCGTTGCACGGCCTGCGGCTTGGCATTCGCGATGTTGAGGGCGCCGCCCAAGCCCTTGTTGCGGGAAAGACCATCGAGCCGGAAGGGCCGGCCGACGACCAGGGCTATCTCTGGTACATCCTGCCGCCGGTGGACGCCTTCGAAGCCATTCAGATCACCAGCAAATAGCGAGAAGGCCGGCGGTTCGCCGCCGGCCTTGATCGCACCGGCCAGAGGGAAAGCCGGTGCCAACCCTTGGAGGAGGAAATCATGCACTTTACGAGATCGGTACTGCCTGTGCTGACCCTGACGGCCCTGCTCATGTCTTCGGCAGCAGCTCTGGCCCAGGACTATGGCGAGGCGCCCATGTTGGCGGAGCGCGTCGCCAGCGGTGACCTGCCGCCTGTTGAAGAACGCCTGCCGGCCAATCCCATGGTTGTAACGCCGTTTGAAAATGTCGGCCAATATGGCGGCACCTGGCGCATGGTGATGAATGCACCGAGCGACATCGGCACACTGGCCCGCACCATCGGCTACGAAAACCTCGTGCGTTCGATTACCTGGCAGCCCGATACCGACCAGGAAGATATCGTTCCCGATGTCATCATGAACGTCGCCGAAGACGTCGAGATCAACGACGACGGCTCGGAATATGTCTTTCACTTGCGCGAAGGCCATAAATGGAGCGACGGCGAACCCTTTACAGCTGATGATGTGATGTTCTGGTACGAGAATGTCTATTCGAACACTTCGCTCTTTCCGGCCAAGCCGACGTGGTCGGTGCGTAACGATACCCCGCTCGTGGTCGAAAAGGTCGACGACACCACGGTCAAATTCATCTTCGGCGGCCCCAATGGCCTGCTGCTGCAATATATGGCGACGCCGGCCAATGATGCCGAGCAAAACCAGCCCTTCGCCTATCCCAAGCACTATCTGTCGCAGTTCCACCCAGACTTCAACAAAGACGCGGCGGGCAGCACCTGGGTACAGGATTTCCACGCCAAGGCCGATATGTGGCGCAATCCGGAAATGCCGCGGCTCCATCCCTGGATCATCACTCAAGGCATCGGACAGGGCAGCGGCGCGCAGGTGATTGCAGAGCGCAATCCCTATTACTTCAAGGTCGATACCGAGGGTAACCAGCTGCCCTATTTCGATCGGGTAACCGTCGACATCATCACCGATCCGCAGGTCACCACGCTCAAGGCGGCCAATGGCGATTTCGACATGCTCGACTCCTATGTCGGCTTCGTCGCCACGCCGGAAAATCGTGGCACCTTTTTCGACAATCAGGAAAAGGGCCGCTACGAATTCTACGAAGTGCTGCCCAACCGCGCCAATCTGATGATCATTTCGCTCAATATGACCCATAAGGACCCGGTCATTCGCGAGCTTTTCACCAACAAGACCTTCCGCGAAGCTCTCTCCGTGGCGGTGAATCGCGAGGAAGTTATCGAGCTGGTCTGGCTGGGTCAGGGCCTACCCTATCAGACGGTCGAGCGCCCGGAATCGCCACTCTTCGACGAGGAGATGGCTACCCAATTCACTGATTTCGACATCGTCAAGGCCAATGAACTGCTCGATGGCATGGGTCTGACAGAAAAGGATGGCAATGGCATCCGCCTGATGTCGGACGGCCGGCCCCTGCAGTTCACCATCGATATTTCGGTGATCCGTCAACCCTGGATCGACAGTGCCGAATTGATCAAGGGCTATTGGCGGCAGATCGGAGTGGACCTGCTGATTAATACGTCCGACACGACCGCCCTCAACCAGCGTGTCGAGTCCAATGATCACGATGCGGCAGTGTGGTCCGCTTCGGGCGGCGCTGACTCCCTGTTCGACCCCAAATATTATTTCCCCTCATCTTGGGCTGCCTTCTACGCAACCACCTGGGGGCAATGGTTCACCAATGACCAAAATCCGGAAGAGCCTTCCGATGCGGCCAAGCGCCAGATGGAACTCTACCAGCAGGTCTTTGCCACCATTGATGCGCCGACGCGCCTATCGCTGATGCAGGAGTTGATGGCGATCGCCAAGGACGAATTCTACACGATTGGCGTCATGCAACCGATTTCGGACTACGGCATCGTCAACCGCCTGATGGCCAACTTCCCCGGCGTGCTACTTGCCAGTTCCGAATATGCCCATCCTGGCGCTGCCAATCCGGAACAATTCTACTACGCCTCTGAATAATCCGCCCTGCTGTCGCCCGGCCCAAGGCCGGGCGGCTTTCTATCGGAGTTTGGATCATGGCCGCCTTCATCACCCGGCGCTTCTTCTACATGCTGGTTACCGTCGCCGCGATTTCGGTGATGACATTCATCATCATCCAATTGCCGCCTGGCGATTATGTCACGGCTATGGTGGCCCAGCTCAATCTTCAGGGCACGACGGTTGATCCGGCGGAAATGGCGGCCCTGCGAGCCCGGTACGGACTCGATGATCCGCTGCATGTGCAATATTGGAAATGGATATCCAACATCGTCTTTGCCGGTGACTTCGGCTATTCGCTCGAATGGCGCCGCCCGGTTGCCGATCTGCTGTGGAACCGGCTCGGACTGACCTTCCTTCTGGCACTGGTAACCCTGCTGTTCATCTGGGCCATTTCCTTGCCAATCGGCATCTATACCGCGGTGCGCAAGAATACGGTGGGCGACTATCTCGCCACGCTCATCGGCGTGCTGGGTCTGGCTATTCCCAATTTTCTTTTCGCCCTTGTGCTCATGTACATCTCCTTCCGCTATTTCGGTACGGGCATTGGCGGCCTTTACTCGCCCGAATACGAGAATGCAGCCTGGAGCTGGGGCAAGCTGATAAATCTGGGCCAGCATCTTATCATCCCCACCATCGTACTGGGCACCAGCGGCACGGCGGCCCTTATCCGTATCCTGCGCGCCAACCTGCTTGATGAACTGTCCAAACCCTATGTCACGACGGCCCGGGCCTACGGTCTTTCTGAAAACCGGCTCCTGCTCAAATACCCCGTCCGCATCGCGCTTAACCCCTTCATCTCGACGGTCGGCTGGGTGCTGCCAACGCTGGTGTCGGGCGCGACAATTACCGCGGTCGTGCTCAATCTGCCCATGACCGGACCATTGCTGCTGCAAGCGTTAATCAGCCAGGACATGTATCTGGCGGGCAGTTTCATCCTGATGTTGAGCGTGTTGACGGTGATCGGAACCCTGCTGTCCGATCTGTTGCTGGCCTGGCTCGACCCGCGCATCCGCTATACGTGATGACTCAAAACAAAGCGGCTGCCATGCTGGCCCCAGCCTTCAACGCTGCAGCGTGTCCGCCCATCGTTGCGATGCCCGACCACCTGCCGCCCGTGCCTAAGGGCCGAACGGTTCTGATCGAGCGGCAAGGCATCCGCTCGCATGGCGCAGGCGTTGAAGTGGCTCGGCCCTCTATCAGGCCATGTTGTGACCTCCCACGGCAATGCCGTGTCCTGCCACCGAATCGAAATATCGGAGGCTAGCCATCCTATACCGGATCAGGCCGGTCTGGCCGCTGCCGGGCGCATCCTAGCGCACCTGAAGGGATTGACCGAAGACGATCTGGTCATTGCCCTCATCTCGGGTGGGGGCTCGGCGCTGTTGCCGGGTCCGGCATCGCCACTCACTCTGTTTGACGAGCAGGAGATCTATCGGGCTCTCTCCTGTCTTGCATGAATAGCGGTAAACTTGTCGCAGAAATCGGGCGGCCGTTTCTAGGACATCTCGTCCGTTTCTTCTCTATCTTTGCCAATAGCTGACTATCCACGATCAGGTGACGTGGCCTAGATGCTGCGTGTCGTTGGCGGTGTTCGGCGGCATAGACTCGTGTCCGCCGTCATGGTGGAAGCGCCCTGCCCTCGCCATTGATGTCAGTTACAGGCATGGTTTTGGCACAGCCGAATGAACGGCTGTCAAGACAATCGCCCAAGAGATCGGCATCCCCTTCGAAGCGATTAGTACCGTCCTTCCCGCTGGGCACCGAAAACTGTAGTTTGTAGCCGTGCCCTACCCCCCTTAAAATGCACTAGGAGCTTGAGTTTTACAGTGGGGAAACGTGTATGGAACTCGTCTGCCGCGGCCCCAGTGAGTTGTCGCAGATCGCCGGTCTAGCACGCCAGCCCAGCCAAGATGAAAGCTCGCATACCGATGCCAAGGTCGTACCGACAGCGTATAGTTCACGCAGCCCGGGAGCGAATGGACGCGCGATGCCAACAGCAACGGCCCTGAAAGCCGCGATGCCCAACTATGAAGGTGACGTTAACGATCGCGCCGCCTCCGCCGGCGGCGATGTGCCGCCGGGCGAACTCTTGGCCGGTAATCAGGGTTGCACAGAGGTTAATGCCCAAAGCGGCTTCATACCCGACCTCACTAATATCGAGGACGCGCTCAATGCCTACACTAACGCGGGTCTGCCCTATCGCGTCGGGGGCGCAAGAAACAGAATATCGATCTCGGGGGCTTTGCGCGGTTTGGCCTAGAGCTCGACGCGGAATCTGTACCGGTCGGAACGATAGGTGACGACCGCGAACTCGATCGGCAGGCTTTCGCTTGTCCGGGCGACACGGGTGACGACGAGGACGGCGGAGCCGGGCGCGACGTCGAGTTGCTGCGCGACGTCCACCGAGGCGGCTTGGGCCTCGATATATTCGACGCCGCCGGAAATGGTGACGGCCAAATTCTCGCGCAGCCAGGCATAAAGCGAGGCAGAGACAAGGTATTCGGCGCTGGGGGGCGTTATCGCCCCAAAAATGTCGGGGCGGACCCAGGATACGGAATGCCCAATCAGGCGGTCATTGGCCTTGAGCAAGCGCTCGACCATGAATGGCGTGTCAGACGACGGCAGGCCCAGGGCATGGGTGGCTTCACCCGACGCGCGACCCCAGTCGGCGGTCACCACCTCAAATGAAGGTCGGAGGCCGCGGAGCAGCATGTCTTCGGTGAAGCCGCGAATCTGGCTGACGGGCTGGTCGACCTTTGGGCCGAGAACGACCGAGCCGACGCCTGATCGGCGGAGGAGCACACCTTCCTGCACCAGCTTGTTCAGTGCAGCCCGTGCGGTGGTGCGGCTGATGCCGAAGGCGCTGTTGAGCTGGGCTTCGGTGGGCATGGTTTCGCCCGGCGAGAATTCACCGCTTTCCAGGCCGCGGCGCAGAATACCGACAACCTGAAGCCATTTTGGCGTCCCGTCCTCAACCAAGCTCGCTTCGTGCCAAGCCATCATGGCCCTCTACAATGTCATGACAATGTTTCTCTACGCATAATGTCGCCGGGAAACAAGCGCCGTATGACCACCGTGCCCATGTTTCGCACAGATCTTGTAGGCACAGCGAGCAGATTTTGTGCAACAGAGAATTTCTTGCATCTCATTTGAAAGAAGGTGTTGACGTTAAATGTAATGACATTGTACCAAATGTTCATTCATGGGAGGGGTCCGCATGAAAGCCTGCCTGTTTGTCGGCGATATTAGTCTCGACCTAAGCCTGTCAGCGTCGCACGTTCCGGCGCCGGATGAGAAGGTTCATTGCTCCGCTGCGTCCGAAGGTGTCGGCGGGGTCGTGACCAATACTGCGGTTGCCTTTGCCAAGGCGGGTGGGCAGGCGGTGCTTGCCGTTCAGGTGGGTGACGATCCGGCTTCCGAAGCGATCGGCGATCAACTCGATTATGCGGGGCTGGATTTCCGTCCCCATCGGATTGCCGGTGGATTGTGCCGAGTTGTGACCATCCTCGAGCCGCACGGCGAAAAGCGCCTGCTGCTGTATCCCGGCGTGTCTATTTTTCCCGGCGAACGGGTGATCGAGGCGCTCAACCTAGCCGGGCTCGACCATCTCCATACTGCTTGTTTCGGCCCTGCGGCGCATGCCCTGGTGGCGCACGCCCGCGCGGAGGGCATGACTTGGTCGATCGATCTCGAGCCGGCGACATTCCGCAACGGCATCGGCGAATTGGTCGATGTCTTGGCCGGCGCGGAGCTAGTTTTTGTCAATGACCGAGCCGCAGACGCCATCGGTGCTGATGCTCTGACGCAGCTTTTGGCGCTGGGCGTAAGGGCCATCATCCGTAGCCGCGGGCCGCTTGGCGCCGAGTATCACTCGCCCGGCGCCGCGATCGCTGCTCGACCACCGGAAGGCCTGCAGATCGTCGATACGACCGGAGCCGGTGATTGCCTCGCCGGCTGGTTCCTCGCGGGTCGCGCCGCTGGCCTGTCGCTCGAAACGGCGCTGGGTCGAGCTGTCAACGCCGCCACCTTCTCCTGCGGCCACATCGGCGCGCAGACCGGTTACCCCACGCCGCGAGACATCCAGAATTTTTCTATCAGAACAGAAGAGGTCGCATGACTGCCCCCATCGTAATGCCCACCAAGCCCAATGCGCTTGCGGCTCATTTCAACAAGCCCAAGCCGATCATCGGTGTCGTCCATCTAAGGGCTCTGCCGGGTGCGCCGCGTTATGAAGGCGAGGCGATGTCCTCGATCATCGCGGCCGCCATCACTGATGCACGCACGCTTGCAGATGGCGGCATCGACGGCATCATGATCGAAAATGCTAGCGACATGCCCTTCTCGCGGCCCGAGCATATCGGCTTCGAGACCGTGGCAGCGCTGACGGCGGTCTGCCAAGAGGTCAGGGGGGCGGTGAATGCACCGATCGGCATCACCTGCGTCGCCAATGGTGCGATTCCCGGCCTGGCGGTTGCCAAGGCCGTCGGCGCCAAATGGGTCCGCGTCAACCAGTGGGTCAATGCTTATATCGCCAATGAAGGCCTGCTCAATGGCCCTGCGGCCGAAGCTATGCGCTACCGGGCGCAGATCGGGGCTAAGGATGTCTCCATCTTCGCCGACGTGCATGTCAAGTTTGGCGCTCATGCCATCACCGCCGACCGCTCCATTTCCGAACAGGCCACAGATGCCGAATGGTTCGACGCCGACGTGTTGATCGCCACGGGCACGCGCACGGGTTCTCCGACGCAGCCGGCCGAGGTCAACGAGGTTCGCGCCGGCACCAATCTTCCGGTCATCGTCGGCTCGGGTCTCTCGCCCGAACAGGTGCCAGCACTGATGGAGGTCGCCGACGGCGCCATTATTGGACAGTGGCTCAAGGTCGAGTCGCGCTGGTGGAACCCGGTCGATCCGGCCCGCGTCGAAGCGCTGATGACCGCCATGGAAAAGGTGCGGTAATGACGAGCCTTACCGGAGACACGGACGTCTTTTCGTCCGCTGCCGACAACGGCAGTCCTGAGGCCTCGGTCATGTTCGTCGGCTATCGCCAGGACGAACTGCCCGGCATCTATACCGAAACCCATCGTCAGGCGATCCTTGCCGTCTTGGCCGAACTCGCCGCCGAAGGCTGGACGCTGGCCCTGCGCAAGGTTTTCGATCCTACAGCCGGCAATAGCCCCGTTGGCCTCGATACCGGCTTTACCCATGAGCATGACATTGCCGGTGTCTTCGAGGCGCCGAACCTCGAGGCGGCCATCACGGGCACCGTGCGGCTCGAACGCGCCGGCTGGGCACGTCTTTTCCGCACCGAATGGCTGATGGGCGTCAAGGAATTCGCCCCCGTCATGGGCGAAGGCGCCATCACCAATCATGGTTGGGTGTTCCTCGCGCTCTGGGAATGGAACGATCAGTGGTGTGAGGCCACGCCGGCCGAGCGTACCGAATACGACTTTGAATGCGACATCGCCTTCAAGGGAGACCTCGCGCACAAGGTCAATATTGCCGGCCGCCATCGCATGGACTGGTCGCATCACTGGCACCATCTCGGTGCCTGGGAAATTGGCCATCCCGACGTCGCCGACTCCGCCATTCGCGGCCATGAAGACGTCGCCGATTTCAAGTTCACCACTTCCCGACACATCGTGGGCCGGCTGACGCCGCTCGCCGAACTCATCGCGCCGAGGCACTGACATGAGCAATTCCATCTGGATCCATTATTCCCGTCCGCGTCCGCATTGGTATCTGCTGAGCGAGCCCGAACAGACTGCCCTGCAGCAAAACTGGAGCGCCATTCGCGAACAGGCCGAGGCCGCGGGTGGCGCCACCCAGGGGCGGTTCCACATTCGTGGCCAGCACGATTTCCAGGAAGTCGAAATCTGGACCTTCCCGCAGACCATGGATGCCTTCAACCATTGGTCCAACCTGGTCGCGGCCCGCTATAACGAGTTCTTTGCCTTCTCCAACAATATCGGCCTGGGTCTGGAGGCATGAGCCAGCCCCTGCTCGAAGCTGCCGGCATAAGTCGCACCTTCGGCCACGTGCAGGCGCTGAGGGGAGCGGACTTCAAGGTCTATCCCGGCGAGATCGTGGCGTTGATCGGTGACAATGGGGCGGGCAAGTCCACCCTGGTCAAGATCTTGTCCGGCGCCGACCGGCCCGATGGCGGAACGATCAAGGTCGAGGGCGAAGAGGTGCGACTGATGTCGCCGCTCGATGCGCAGATGCATGGCATCGCCACGGTCTACCAGGATCTGGCGCTGGCGCCGGACCTGACGCCGGCCGAAAACCTCTTTCTCGGCCGAGAACTCATCCGGCCAGGCCTGCTCGGACGATTGGGCTTTGTCGATCGCAAGGCGATGCAGGCGCAGGCGGTGCAGCAATTCGCCCGGCTCGGCGTGCAATTGAAGTCGCAGCGGGTGTCAATCGCTTCGCTTTCCGGAGGGCAGCGCCAGTCCGTCGCCATCGCGCGGGCCGCCATGTGGGCGCGCAAGCTCGTCATTCTCGACGAGCCGACGGCCGCGCTCGGTGTCGTCCAGACGCAGCGGGTGCTCGAACTCTGCCAGCGCGTACGCGATGCCGGTACTTCGGTCGTGCTCATCAGCCACAACATGCCGCAGGTACTTGAGGTGGCCGATCGCATCCAGGTGCTGCGGCTCGGCCAGACCGTAGCCGACCTCAAATCCAGTCAATCCAGTGTCGATGACCTCGTTCGCGCCATGACCAGCGGACAGGCCAGGGAGTCCAGCCCATGAGCAACGAAACGGCCATAGTGCCGGTTGAAACGACAGAAGAGCGCATGCTGCGGCTGGTCACGGGCGGCTGGATATTCTTTCTTCTCATCGCGCTCATCGCCGTCTTCCTGATCCTGCGACCACAGCAGTTCGGCTCGGCTTACAATGTCCAGCAACTGGCGATCAATGCCGCCATCCTGCTCGTTCTGGCAACCGGGCAGACCTATGCGATCATCACATCCGGCATCGATCTTTCCGTCGGTTCGGTACTGGTCTTCGCTTCCGTCGTCTCGGCCAAGCTGATGCTGGTGCTTTCCGGCGCCGATGGGACCACCTATGGCACGACTGCCGCCGGCTGGGATGTCATCGCCATAGGGACCGCGGCGGCCCTGCTGACCGGCGCCGCCTGGGGCGTGCTCAACGGCTTTCTCATCGCGGTCACCCGCATCCAGCCGCTGATCGTCACGCTCGGCACCATGGGCATGGCTCTGGGTGGCGCGCAGATTCTGTCGGGCGGCGTCGATGTTCGCGCCATGCCGGAACTACTGGTGACGCAGATCGGTTCGGGGCGGGTCCTGGGCATCCCAATGCTGGTCGTCATTGCCGTCGTCACGGTGATCGTTGCCGGCATAGTGCTGCATCTGACGCGCTTCGGACTTCATGTCTTTGCGGTCGGCTCGAACGCCGAAGCCAGCCGGCGCTCGGGCATTCCCACCACAGCACGGCTGATCCAGGTCTATGCGATTTCCGGCCTGATGGCCGGCATTGCCGCGGTCATGGCCAATGCGCGCTTTTCCACCACCACGATCAACGGCCACGCCATGGACAATCTCGCCACCATATCCGCAGTCGTGTTGGGCGGCACGAGCCTATTTGGTGGTGCGGGCACGGTCTTTGGCACCGTGGTCGGAGTCTTCATTCCGATCATCCTTCTCAACGGGTTCGTCATCCTGGGCATTCCGCCATTCTGGCAGACTGTCGCCATGGGTGCCGTGCTGATCCTTGCCGTCTGGATCGACCAACTCAAGCGACGGCTCCGCAAACGCGGCTAGTGCCTGGCACTGCCGAAGGGAACGAACAGGGGAATAAAGGGAACCATCATGAACACGATCATCAAAACCGCCGCTCTGGCCTCCGCCTTGCTGGCTAGTTCCGCGCTCGGCGTGACGGCGCAAGACAAAGGCACGGTAGCACTGGTGCTGGGCTCCAGCGGCAGCCCCTTCTATCAGGCCATGCAATGCGGCGCGCAGGCCAAGGCCGAAGAACTGGGCTTGTCCCTGACGGTCTCGGCGGCGGATCAATTCGCCGCAGATGCGCAGATTCCGGTGGTCAATGCCGTTACGGCGGCGGGACCGCAAGTCGCCGCCATCGTGCCGACGGACATGCAGGCCCTGTTGCCGCCCATGCGCGAGCTCTCCGATCGCGGCGCCAAGGTCATCACGGTCGACCAGACACTGGCCGATACGAGCTTCCTGCAAACCCAGATCCTGACCGACAATGAAGCAGGCGGTGCGCTGGCCGCCGATCAGTTGGCGGCACTGATCGGCGAGACCGGGAAAGTCCTGGTCATCACCCAGCCTCCGGGGTCGCTCGCCCAGGACGCGCGTGCCGCCGGTTTCGAAAAGGCCCTAGCCGAGAAATACCCCAACATCACCTATCTGGGTGCGCAATATCAGTCCAACGACCCGCAACGGGCCGCTGAAATCGTCACCTCGTCGCTTTCCGCCCACCCGGATTTGGCGGGGATATTCAGCACCAATGACCAGGGCGCGATCGGCGCGATTACCGGCCTCCGTCAGGCCGGTGCCGTTGGTCAGGTCAAGATGGTTGCCTATGATGCCGCCAGCGCCGAAGTCGCTGCCCTCAAGAATGGAGAAATCCAGGCGCTGATCGCCCAGAACCCCAAGCTCGAAGGCGAAGTGGCGATGGAAGTGGCCGCCAAGCTGATTGCCGGCGAGACCGTCGAGGCGGTCACGATGACCGAGATCGTGGCGATCACCGCGGACCAGCCGGAACTGGCCGATCAGTACGAATACATCGCTGATTGCATGTGATAAATTCTCGCCTGCGGCCGTTGTGGCCGCAGGCGCTTCAAAGGCAAATGTATACGCCGGTAGATCCGGCCCTAGCGTTATCAGGCGAAAACGCCCGCAATCTTCCAATCCTGCTCGAAAGCGGTCTGCCTGCTACCCACCCGATTTCTGTCATCGGCATCCAACCTTCGAAATCCCAAAAGCTGCCTTTGACGGCAAGATTGTCCTAGGCTGGACCAGCTAATGGCGACGGCGGCGGCTTCGTCGCAAGAGTGACACCCGGATGCGCTGGTCGTGGTGCAAGCTTCCACCCCGCCCCGGGCGACGGCAACTGGCCCGCCTTTCATCTCCGCCCGTTAATGCTGGCCACTCCGCTCTACGCCCCTAAGCGTCAGTCAGCAACGCTCCCCATTTCTGCCATTCAGAAGTCGCCGTCCAGCGCCGGCTGTTTCCGGTGTTAATGCCTAGGAACAGGCAGGGTGCCGCCTCACCGACTCGATCGGCATAACAACGCATCGCGTATCCCTCGAAGCGGATCGAATGGCTTCAGGAACGATTGGCCAGGCTAACGATTGCCGGGCTCCGTCAATGCCGGATTGAGCGTGAAAATGCTGGAGTCGTCATTGGCGTAGACCAGCCTGAACCTGGCCGATGACAATAGCGAAACCTTGATGGTATCGAGAGTACCGACCGGCATGACGCCCACATCGTCGAGATAGGCCTTCTGGCTGTGGGTCAGGATGATGAAGCCGCTTGTGGGCCATTGCTGCAGCCAGCGGCCGAGCACGGCGGCTGGGTCCGCGAGCAATGCCGCAACGTCCTCCGGCTCCTCCTCTGCCAGTGGCACAAAGGTAAAGCGTTCGTAATTCATGAACTGGGACGGGTAATTGCGCGCGCCTTCGATAATCAGGGCACCATCGGGCGCGGCCTCATACAGCCAGCTCGCTGCCGCGACTTCCTGAGGCGTGAAATGATACTGCCGGTCCTTGCCGTTGTTGGCGAGGATAAAGCCGGTAGCCAGCAGCATGAGCAGGCCGGCCAACAACAGGGCTGGCAGGCCGGTCCGGCTGCTGGCAATCGGGAAGAACAGCGCGCCGGCAAAGAAGGCCAGAAACGGCAGGGAATAGTAATAGAGGCGGAACACGATCTCCCCGCCATAGCTGGTCGCGATCAGCAGCAGGAACGGCACCAGTGTCAGCGCGATAGCCGTTGCGTCCCGATGACCATGCCATAGGCGCCTCAGGCCGCCGGATATGGCCAGAACCCCGATGGCGCCGGTCAGGCCGCGTGACGCCAGCGAGACCAGGCGCTGGCCCGGACTGGCAACGGAAAAATCGACCATCTTGCCGACGATCTCGGAATTGAGCTGGCCGAAATCGGCGACCAGATCACGAAAGACGGCCGAGACATAGACGTCGGCAAAATAGAAGAGCCACAGGGTTTCGGCCGCTATCGCAAAGAGCAGAAAGCCGAAGCTGAGCCGACCCAGCACGGCCAGCGCGGCGAGTGCCAGGATAACCAGCAATGGCATCAATTGGTGGGTGACGACGATAGCCAGAATGAGCAGCAGGACGCCTAACGATGCAAGCAGGCGGGTCCATTTGCCTGTTGGCATTGACGCCGGCTCGCCGCGCGGCACCCAGGTCCGGAACCGGCCAAGCAGGCCGGTGCCGGCTGGATGAAACGGCATGGACAAGGGCCCCAGGCACAGGGCCAGCATGCCGAGATAGCAAGCGTAGACCGTGCCCTGTGGGGAGAAGTAATCCTGGCCGACCCAATTGCCGACGACGAAGATGGCGGTTGCGGTCCAGATCAGGCGGCGGTCCATAGTCAGCCGGCGATAGACCAGCGGCAGCAGCGCGATAAGGACCAGGTTGAGCACAACCGGAAAGAAACGGACGATTTCGGCCAGGGCCACCGAATTGAGCTTGAACAGGTTTGCAGCCATGGCGCTGAGGGCGAAGAAGCCCGGCCAATTGTGGTAGGCCGAGAGAAACGCTGCATCGGGATCGACCGCGCCATGGCGCTGGATGAAATCGACAATGCCCAGATGCTTCCATGCCCAGGAATAGCGCAACGTCTCATAGGCTATGGCGGGCGTTGCATGCAGCACCAGGATCAGCATGGCCAGATGCATGAATGGCAAGGGCCCGCCCAGCGTGGCGGGTCTCAGGCTGAGGGCAAAGCCCAGTATGGCGAGGCTGCCGGCGGCCCACAGCGTCGCGGGCAATATCGAGGCCAAGCCGAGATCGGTCATCGCCGCGACGTCGATGTCGTTAAGACCATAAATCCAGAGTACGAAGGCTCCAATGAGGCAGGCGAAATCGAGCAGGCGCGCTTGCACGCCCATGCTCGCGCTGCTGATTTCAACGCCTGTGTTTGCCGTCACCTACTCCTCCGCGAAGGCCCGCAGCACCCAGTCGATATTATAGGCCAGCCAGAGCCGGCTGCCGGCATAATGGCCGGACTTGTCCAGGTTGGCCGCCACGTGGTTCAGCCAAGCCAGGACGACCATCGCGCGGATAGCGGCGGCATCCATGCTCCAGCCACAATCCTGCCCGGCCCCAATCCAGCTCTGCTCGTCCTCGTCCAGGCGTGGATTGGCCAGCAGCTCGCGCACCACCGCGCCCAGTTCTGCGTCATGGACCAGCATCCGGCAGGTCAGCGCCAGATGACATTGATCCAACCCCGCCGGAGCGTCATTGCAAGCACGATCCCAATCCACCAGACCCGCGACCGTCGTGGCCTTGTTCGGCTGCGGCGGGGAGAACAGCAGGTTGCCAGGGCTGTAATCGCCATGGCACATGCCCACCTGCTGTCGCGTGCCAAGCCAGAATGCCTGCTGCTCCTGCGCCAGGACGTGCAGGGCCCGGTCCCGTGCCGGTCGGGCCAGCAATAGTGTCGGACTGGCCCGCAGCCGCCCAAGCGGACGGGCGATCCAGCGATCGAGCCAGGCCGTGTCGATCTGCCGGGGCGTTGCCGTGGCGTTGTGCAGCGCAGCAATGGCGCCCGCCGCGGCGGCCAGCGCCATCGGGCGCTGCTTGTCGTTGCGCAGCACCTGGCGCCCGTCAATTCCGGCAATGGCCTGTTCGATGACCAGCAGGGCCGCTTCGGTCCGGTGCGTCGCCAATACCTTGGGAATGACGAAAGGCAGCATGGCCAATCCCGGATCGTCCGCGATTGCCGTCGATCGAACCAGGCTTCGCTTCAGCGAGGCGGTTTGCTCAGGCCCCTTGGCCACCTTGAGGATGGCCACCGGATTGGGTTTATCGCTCGCGGTCGTATCGAGCAGCGCCAGCACCGTCATCCCGCTTTGCGAAGGAATGCGCCCGGCCACCCGCCAATGGGCAGCATCCGACTGACCGGTTGCCCGCAACGCAATGGCAAGATCTGGCGCCAGCGCCGGGTCCAGTGGCGCCGCCGTTCTCGATCCGGCAAAACCGGTCAGGATACGCGCCAGAGAAGAAGCTGCTGCCAGGGACCATCCCAGCACGCCCTCGAGCCCGTTTCGCTTGATCAGAACGGCGGCAATCGCTGTCAATACCAAGCTATGCGCGGCCAACCAGGCCAGGCCCATGCCCAGCACGCCCAGGGGCTGCAACAACAGGCTCCCCAATCCCAATACCAGGATCATCGTCGCCAATTGCACGACGGCGATGGTCCGCATCCAGCCATAGGCGCGGGCAATGGCCAGAAAAATGGTCACCAGGCCCCAAGGTATGGTGGAAAGGGCCAGCACCTGCAGCAATCCCGCCCCATCCCTGGCATAGCTGGGACCGAAAGCCTGCAGCAGCAGCGGCGCGGCAATGGCGATGGCGATGGCCGAGCCACCCAGCGGCAGCATGGTATGGATGAAGGCGTCGGCGGCCAGCGTCGGCAGGCGCCGGAGATCGACCGTGCTCTCCGCCAGGAGTGAAATGCCCATCGATCGCCCGATCAGGTAGAGCGAATAGATGATCAGCCAGCATAGGTGATAGCTGGCATTGGCCTCGGGCCCGAGATGGGAGAGCACCAGGACCGGGGCCACCCCCATGGCCACGGTCGTCATCAACCCGCCCAGGTAATCCCAACCGAAAAACCGGACCATGGTCCGCATGCTGAGGTCGATATTGCCAGCTGCCTGCCCGTGCTCGGGTAGGAATTTCCAGAAGATCAGGTAATTGACCAGACCAACAAACAACAGCAGCGGTACGGTCCAGGCCGCAAAAATGCTGAGGCCGGCCACCGAGATGCCGGCAAATACTATCAGCAGGATGATCTTGACCACGGCATAGAGCGAATTCTCGATGGTCACCCAGATCGAGCGCCGCAATCCGGCCAACGCGCTGTCCTGCAGCGCAAAGATGGTCCAGACCGCCACAGCAACGATAAAGCACGCCGCAAGCAGCGGACTATTGGTGAGGAAATGCAGTTCCGGCACCAGCAGGTCGATCGCCACCAGGAATCCGAGCGCCACGACGATCGAGGCCGCGGCGGCGGCGCCATAGGCGAACAGGATGAGATTGCCGGCTCGCGTGCCGGCGGCCGGAACGAACCGGTTCAGTGAATTGGCGAAATTGAGCTGGGCTATGCTGCTCAGCGTCAGCAGCACCGAGATCAGCACGCCGCCTATGCCGACCTGTTCTTCGCTATAGACCCGCGCGGCAATGACCCAGAAAACGATGCCGAGCGCGGAAGTGACCGCCGCGCTGGCGATCAGCGCATAGCCATTGCGCACCAGCGGCGAGGGAAATGACAGCATGGTCAGACCGCTCCGGCGCCGCATCCGGGAGGGTCGAAACGGCAGGTCGGAGGAATTGGCGGTCATTGCCGGCCGCGCTGCCAGACGCTGACGGAGTCGATCAGGAAGCGCGCGGGAAACTTGGTGGTGGAGTCGGGCGCGCCTGGCCAGTCTCCCCCCACGGCAAGGTTGAGCAGCAGATACATCGGCACATCGGAAATGCTCGCGGCGTCCTCGTAACGCCACTGCTCGATGCCGTTGAGATACCAGATGATCGCTTCCGGGCCCCAATCCACCCCATAGGTCTGCCATTGCCCGGAAAGGCCCTCTATCTCGGCCTCACTGCCGGCACTGTCCTCGTCGCCGAAATGGTAGTGCATTTCCAGCACGTCGGGCCGATGGCCGAGAACCTCCATGATGTCGATTTCGGGCCGGGAGGTATGATCGGAGGGAAGCATCCAGATAGCGGCCCAAAGCCCCTGACCGACAGGTGGCCTGGCTCGTACCTCGACAAAGCCATAGGTGAAGCTGAAGCGGTCGCGGAGCGCGCGTTCCTCATACATGCGCCCCGAGGTCACCATGCCGGATGTGTAGGGAAACCTGCGGCCCTTGAAGCCGGTGACTTCGCCCGGCCGCGCCGTCAGCACCAGATGCCCGTTCTCGACCGTCACATTTTGCGGAACATACCACTGCAGCTCGTTATTGCCCAGATTGGTGCAGCCATCGTCGTCCCACCAATAGCATGTGGTCCAGCGTGTATCGGACAGGGTCGGCTCGTTGAAGTTTTCACTGAAGATGGGGATCCAGTCGCCGGCCGCCCCGATGGGACCCTCTGCTGCTCCGGCGCCCGCGTCGATCAAGGGCAGCATCACGGTGGCCAGCAGAGATCGACCCAGGCATCCGAGGCCCCTGCTGGCCGGTCGGTGCGACTTGATGGAAAAACCTGAAGCAATCCGCACGGCTAACTTTCCCAGATGTGCCGCAGCCCCACGCGCAGCGGATGTAGAAGTCATCGTTATTCAGCGCAGGATTGACTTATAAATCAAAGCAAAATTTGCGCCGTCATTATGAATTTAGGCCGCCGAACAAGCATGCTCTGCTCTTTGTGGCGTTTCAAGTGCTGCTTATTCTGATTTAGATCAAGTATTGTCGATGGCTTTTCGACCATACTACGTTGATGATGCCCTGGCCTGGATGTAGTATTTGATCGCGGCTGCAGCACGGGCGAAGACTTGCGTAACGAGATGTCAGCGACGCCCATCATGGGCCAATGGCATTCAGGCGAGTTGGGGGAGCGTCCTTTGGGTGACCAGCGAGCAAGCGTTCTGAGTCCGGCGCCACGCGAAATGTGGTTGCGTCTCATGCATGCCGACCCCGAAGCCATGCCCTATCAGTCTCCCGCCTGGCTCGACAGCATCTGCGCAATGGGAGGGTATCGGGATGTCAGCCGCTTCTATGATTTTGGGGACGGCCGTCACTATGTGATGCCGCTGGTGGCGCGCAGCGGCCTGGCGTCCGTTCTCAACACGGCGTCTTCGTTGCCGCCCGCCTGGGGCATTGGCGGTCTGATCGGCTCGGCCGCGCCTCATGTCGAGGAGCTCAGCGCCATCTTTGCCGATCTGCGGGATCTGCCCTATCAGCGGATCAAGATCCGGCCCAATCCGCGTGATGGCGAACTCTGGGCGGCGGCAAAGCCCAATACGGTTCTCGCCGTTCCCCGCCTGGCCCATGTGCTCGATCTGGAGGGAGGCTTTGAGCATGTATGGACCAAGCGGTTCAGCGGCAATACACGCAATGCGGTGCGCAAGGCCGAAAAGCTCGGTGTCGTCACGCAAAGCGACAGTGCCGGAGCCTTGCTGCCGGTCTTTTATGAATTGCTGCAACGCTCCTTCGATCGCTGGGCGGCCAAGCAGAATGAGCCGCGCCTTCTGACGCGGCTGCGCGGGGGCATGCGTGATCCGATCGAGAAGTTCCAGACCATTATCGACAAGCTTGGCGAGGACTGCCGCATCTGGGCCGCCTGGGTCGATGGCAGACCGGCTGCTGCGATTTTCGTACTGCAACAGCACAACGTCAACGACGCACGCGGCGCCATGGATCGCGCTCTCGTCGGCTCCACGGGCGCCAATGACCTGATTCAGAAACTCGCCATCGAGCACGCTGCCAATGCCGGCTGCCGCTACTACCATATGGGGGAAAGCGGCACGTCCTCATCGCTGGCCCTGTTCAAGGCCCGGTTCGGCGCCGCCCCCTATGCCTATGCGGAATACATCATCGAGAAACTGCCGATAACTCGCCTGGATGCCGGGCTGCGCGCCATGGTGAAGCGGGTCATCGGCTTCAGGGACAATTAGGGATGCTGGCCCGTCTCGCTCTTGTCCTGATCTGGTTTGGCCTGCTGGCGCCGCAGGCCTGGGCGGAGCCGCGTATCGATATGCCGGCCGCGGTCACGCTCGGATTGCGGGCCGCGCTGCTTATGTCGTTGAACCTGCCGGCATTGACGGCCGATGAGGCTGCCATGGATCGCGAGACGAGGCGGTTGACCGAGCTGGTTCGTGCCCTTGGCTACCTCGACGGTAGCGTTGACATCGTGCGCCGCTCGGACGAGCAGGGCAGCGACGTGCTCGATCTCGACATTCACGCCGGGCCTCTTTACCGCATCGGTTCGATCCAGGTTACTGGCCTGGATGGTGCCGCGCCCGCCACCTTGCAGGCAGGTATCCATGACCTGATCGCTGGCACTGTCGGGGCGCCCGCGCGCGAGAATATCGTTTCCCAGCTGACAACCGACATGGTCTGGCGGGCCCGCTCCGCTGCCTTCGCCACGGCCGAGGCCGAGATTGCCGATCTTGTCACCGATCCCAGCGAAACGGTCGCCCTGACGATCCGCTTGACGCTGGGTGCGCCCGCCGAATTGGGCACGGTGACCTTCGATAGCGGTGGCGCGCTCGATCCGGCAATGCTGAACGCCCTGGTGCCGTTTTCGCCTGGTGAGCCCTATAGTCCGGCAGCGCTCGAAGCGCTGGACACGGCCCTGGCCGGACTGCCATTTATTCGCCAGAGCCGGATCGAGGTCCTACCGGCCATTGATGGCCGCGTCCCCCTCGCGGTCAGTATCAGGGCCCGCGCCAACCCGGCAACGCTGGAGCATAGCAAGCTCTTGGGCGTGGTGCTGCTGTCGGCCGCATTGCTGGCCCTTGGCTACCGCCAGGTAGTCGGCGCGATGGGTAGTTCCCCTCAGTCAAGGAGCATGCGACTGCTTGATGCCGCCATCGCGATGGTGCTGATCGGCGCCCTGGTCCTGGTCATCCAGCGTGCGCTCACCTTCGCCGCCTTTGCCTGAATGGGCGCTATGATAGAATTGCCGCGGCGCAGCTATTTCGAACGTGCGGTAATCCGGCTGGGGGCCGTCGGCTTGTCGTCGCCGGCCTGATCCTCGGCTGCCAGCCCACGCTGAATGGTGGCGACCAGCAAATCCCGGCGCTGTGGATCGCGAACGGACTGGGTCTGCTTGATCAGGGCGTCGATACTGCCCTGCAAGACCTGCAATCTGGCTGTCAGCCTGCTCAACTCCGCATCGTTTGGGCCAGAGCCGGCCGATGCTTTGCGGGCCCCGTCCAGTTCGCGGCTGACCTCATCCCACTCCGCCATCAGCCTTTGCCACTCGGCAAGTGCCGTATCGTCCAGACGTGCCCTCATCGAGTTCTCCATGCAGCCGAGCCACAACCAGGACCTCGGCCGGACAGCAAAGGTTCAGGTGATATCGACGATATGCTGAACTTCCTGACAACTCATTGCTAGCCCGGCAGTCTCAATCCGATGTGATCCCAAATGGAACCGGCAATCGTCTTACGAGAACTGGAGCATTGCAGTCGGCCAGAGCGCTGCCTGCTAGGTCGGAATATTACTCGCGATTGGAAAGTAGAGCAGGAATTGATGACATTATGATGGCAGTTAAAATATCGTTATGCCTTTGCATTGATTTAGAAATTTTATGCAATTACCACCCTCATTTTAGAGTGACTTTACAAGGCCAGTGCCAAAGATTAAGACTTAGTTAATAAGATAATCAATTCAAATAGAAAAAGAGATTGTCAGAAATACTGACACGATAGTTGGCGGCAAGACAAATATTAATCTTTGAATTATCGATGATCATTCTGGGTATGAAGCAAGTTTCTGCGAGATTTTCACGCGGATAATTTTTTCATTTATTCGGGTAATCGTCGCCGCTGGAGGGGGTTGGTTACGCATGAGCGCAATACCATTTGGTGCATCTGCCATCGGGATGGGCAGGGAGGAAGCCAGCCGAACGGGAAGAAATTTCTTATCACCCGGTGGAACACCCAGTGTCAGCGTCGTAATCCCGGCCATGAATGAAGAGCAGAACCTGCCTTATGTCTTGCCGCGCATCCCATCCTGGGTGGGTGAAATCGTCCTGGTCGATGGTAATTCGCGTGATGCGACGGTCGATGTCGCCCGTCGCCTTGTACCCGACATCATCGTGGTCAATCAGGACAGGCCCGGCAAGGGCGCAGCGTTGCGCTGCGGGTTTGCCGCCGCCAAGGGCGACATTATCGTTATGCTCGATGCCGATGGGTCCACCGATCCGGCCGAAATCCCGGCCTTTGTGGGGGCGTTGCTATCGGGCGCGGACTTCGTCAAGGGGTCCCGGTTTCTGCAGGGCGGCGGTACCGATGATATGGAATGGTATCGCCGCTTCGGCAATTGGGGCTTCGTCAAGCTCGTAACCATGCGCTTCGGCGGGCAGTTCACCGACCTGTGCTACGGTTACAATGCCTTCTGGCGCGATGTGCTGCAAAACATGTCCATCGAGAAGGATGACGGTTTCGAAATCGAAACCAGCATGAATGTGCAGGCGCTGCGCGCCAAATTGAAAGTTATCGAGGTTGCCAGCCGGGAACATCGCCGCGTGCACGGCAAAAGCAATTTGCGCAGCATTCCCGATGGCTGGCGGGTGCTCTCCAAGATCATGAGCCTTGGCGTGTCCGAGCCTGCGCCGCAAGCAGCGGCGCGATCGAGCCATGGCATGGGTGATGTCGGGCTGGCGCGGCGACGCTTCGGAGCGTCCGAATAGGCGGTGCTCTCATGTCCGAGCCTGTCGCCGTTTCCGCCATTGTCTGTTCCCACTCCAGTGGGCGCGCCGGCATGTTGCGGGCCGCGCTGGACTCGCTGCGAGCCCAATCGGCACAGCCCTGCGAGATTATTGCCGTCATCGATCACAATGACAGTCTGCTGGCGACGATAGCCGCCCAGTTCCCCGATATCCGCGTCCTGGCCAATAGCGGGCAGCAGGGACTTTCCGATGCGCGCAATACCGGCATAGCAGCGGCGCAAGGCGAGGTCGTAGCCTTTATCGACGACGATGCCCTGGCCGATCCCGACTGGCTGAAGCGGCTCTGCCGCCATTATGCCGACCCTCATGTCATGGCCGTCGGTGGGCATATCGTGCCGATTTGGCCCCGGGGGCGGCCGACCTGGTTTGCTGAGGAGTTCGACTGGGTGGTCGGCTGCAGCTATCGCGGTCAGCCCGCCGTGCTCGGCGATATCCGCAATCTGATTGGCTGCAACATGTCGTTTCGGCGAGCGATCTTCGCGCGGATCGGGGGGTTCTCGGTCGATCTGGGCAGGGCCGGCAATGATGCGGCGGGCTGCGAGGAAACCGAATTGTGCATTCGCGCGCGCCAAGCCTTTCCACGCTCGCGTATTCTCCATGATCCGGAAGCGCGGGTATCGCATATCCTGGCGGAAGCACGAACCAGTCGGGCCTATTTTCATACCCGCTGCCGCGCCGAGGGGCGTTCCAAGGCCCTGGTCGTGGACAAGGCCGGAACAGAGGACGGGCTCTCCAGCGAACGAGCCTATGTGACTCAAGTCCTGCCCAGGGGTGTGCTGCGCGGCCTGGCCGACCTGGTTCTGCGTCGTGACCCCTCGGGACCGAGGCGAGCCTGGACGATCCTGACCGGCCTTGCCCTGGTCTCAGGCAGCTATATGGCCGCGCACCGACGCCGCACCGGCAGCCCGCCGACGCCGGCTGACTTTCTGCCAATCCGGATCATGGATGTGGAACTGTCCCGACCGGTGCCGGCCATTGATGCCGTTGACGCTGATGGGACGCCATTGGGCGGCGTCTTCGCACTGGTTCGAGACCAGGGCCGTCCGGTCGATGTCGTGGAATTCCCGCTTTATGGCGAGACGATCACAGCCGAGCGCGCCGGAACGCTGTTTGCTACCGGCACTCATGCTGCGGCGCCGGCTTCGACCGGCGCGATCGAAACCTTGCCCTTCGCCAGGGTCATTATCGCCACTCGCAATCGAACCGACGCATTGTCGCGATGTCTGGATTCCCTGCTGGTTCAGAATTACCCCGGTTATGAAATTGTGGTGGTGGACAACGCGCCCTCGACCAGCACCACAAGAGACCTGATCGCCCGGCGCTACGGACCGGGCGGTCGGGTCAATTACCTGCTGGAAAGCCGCCCCGGCCTTGGCCATGCCCATAATCGCGGCCTGGCCGATCTCACCGCCCCGATCGTCGCCTTCACCGATGACGATGTAATCGTGGACCCGCAGTGGCTTGGTGCCATTGCCGCCAATTTCGCCCGGGACACGCAGGTCGGTTGTGTCACCGGACTGATCCTGCCCGCCGAACTCGACACAAGGGCCCAGTATTGGACCGAGCGGCATGGCGGTTTTGGCAAGGGCTTCGCACGCCGCTGTTTCGACCTGGCGGAAAACCGGCCGCGGGATATTCTCTTCCCCTATGCGGCCGGGTCGTTCGGCTCTGGCGCCAATATGGCGTTCAGCCGCACGGCGCTCGAGCGCATTGGTGGCTTCGACTCGGCCCTGGGCGCGGGAACGCTCGCTAAGGGCGGCGACGATCTGGCGGCCTTCTCCTCCGTGGTGAAAGCCGGCTTCCGGCTGGTCTACGAGCCGGGCGCCATTGTCTGGCATCATCACCGGCGCGACGATCAGGGCATGCGCAACCAGGCCTATGGCTATGGGGTGGGGCTGGGTGCCTATCTCACCAAGACCCTGGTGGACGATCCCCCGGCTGTGCTGCATTTCGCGCGCGCCCTGCCCCAGGCCGCCACCCATCTGCTCAGCCCCCATTCCGGCAAGAACAGCCGACTTCCACCGGACTATCCCCGCGATCTGCAGTGGCGGGAACGGCTGGGCATGCTGGCGGGGGTAAGGGCCTATTTCCGCAGCCGCTCTTCCTTGCGCCGCTACAACAGGGAAATTGCATCGCCTCCCGCGCCCACTGCCGGTCCCTCCCACATCATTGGCGGCCAGCCATGAGCCCGGTGCCGATCCTGATGTATCACAGCATCGACAATCTGGGCGCCGCGCCCTATCGGCGCTGGGTCGTGTCGCCAGAGCGGTTTAGACGCCAGATGGCGGTGCTTGCCGCCGGTCGTTATTGGCCATTGACGATGCAAGAGCTGGCTGAGTGCCTGGCGCGTCATCGCCCGCTGCCCCCGCGCAGCATCGCCATTACCTTCGACGACGGTCTCGGCGATTTCGCCTGCAATGCGCTGCCCGTCCTTGAGCATTTTGGCTACAAGGCAACCCTTTTCGTGGTCGCTGGCCGGGTCGGGAAAACCGCCGACTGGCTCGAACCATTGGGCGAGGGCCAGCGCCCCATGCTGGATTGGGCCACGTTGCGCGACCTGGCGGCGCGCGGCATTGAGATCGGCGCCCATACCATGAGCCATCCTCAGCTCGATATCCTGCCCCCTGCGCTGGCCAGGCAGGAAATTTTCGAGAGCAAAGCCGTGCTGGAGGGGGCACTAGCGCATCCGATCAGAGCCTTCGCCTATCCGCATGGCTATGCCAGCCCGGCCATCCGCGGCCTGGTGGCGGCGGCTGGGTTCAATACTGCCTGCCGCGTGCGGCATGCGCTGAGCGCCACCAGCGAGAATCGTTTCGCGCTGTCCCGCATCATCATGACCGAGGATGTCAGTGATGCTGGCCTAGCCACCCTGCTGGAGGGGCATGGCCTGCCGGTGGCGCCACCCGTGGATCGGCTGGTATCCTCCGGCTGGCGCTGGATCCGGCGCGTCGATCGTGCAATCCGGCCCGCCGTCGGGCCCGCATGGCGGCGGGGGGTGTCATGAGCCCCGGCCTGAACGCACAGCGGCTCTCCCTGATCCGCGCCGCCCTCACCTATTTCGCCTTGATGGCCGCCCACGCCACCGCATCGGCCGCCGAACTTCCCCCGCTATCTCCGCAAGACGTTGAAATGGTCGAACGCCTGCAATTGTCCGGTTCAATCGGCACTGCCCTGCTGCAATTGGGCGATCTTTATCGGGATGGCGAAATCACCGCCGCCGACGGGCAGCGCGCATTGGGCTATTATATGCGCATGGCTGGTTCCGCCGATCCCTCGGCGATCACGGCCGTGCTGCCGGCCAATGGCTTCATTCGTGAAAATGGCAGGGCCGAGGCCAATGGCCAAGCGGCGGCCGAAATTTATACCGAGGCACTCTCGGTTGGGCAGGCCGATGCGCTGCTGCGGCTGGGCGACCTCTATAGTGACGGCGATGTGGTGCCGCAGAACCTGCCCGCAGCATTCGACTATTACTGGCAGGCGGCAAGCTCGGGCAGCGACACGGGCAAGTTGCGGATCGGGGAAATGCTCATCACCGGGTCGGGGGCGGACCGGGATGTCGTGACCGGTCTGGCGCTGGTGCAGGAAGTGGCGCATGCGGGCAATCCCAATGGATTGATCGTGCTCGGCGACCTGCTGGTTGATGGCCGGCTGGGGGCGACGGATGCAGCTGCCGCCATTGCCAATTATGAACAGGCTGGGGATCTGGGGCGTTCGGATGCGTGGGTGCGGCTGGGCGATCTGTTTCGCAACGGCAACGGCATAGCCAAAGATCCGGCGCGGGCGCTCGGTTACTATCGGCGCGCCATGGATGCGGGCAATCTTGCCGGCACGTTGCGCTTTGGCGAACTGCTGATCCGGGGCGAGGGCATCTCCACCGATATCCCGCGCGGTCTGCAGCTCATCAACGCCGCCGCCCAAGACAATAATGTCGACGCCTTCACCCTACTTGGCGACATCTATAGCGGCCAGGCGGGTACTGCCTTGCCGGTGGATTTCGCGCTGGCCTTTCAGCACTACCAGCGCGCCATGGATGCCGGCAGCGACAGTGCCAAGCTGCGGCTCGGAGAAATGATGGCGCGCGGCCAGGGCGTTGCTCAGGACCGGGCGCGTGGCCTGCACCTGCTTGGAGAGGTTGCCGCGGCGGGAAATGTGCGCGCCTATCTCACGCTAGCCGATATCCAGCTCGACGCGGCCGCCGGGCCAATCGACGTGCCCGCGGCGATCGCTGCCCTCGAGCATGCCGGCGATCTGGGCGATCCGGTCGCCTTGCTGCGCCTGGGCGACCTGATGAGCAATGGACAGCTCGTCGCCGCCGAACCTGCAAAGGCTCTCGAATTCTATCGCGGTGCCATGGCCGCAGGCAGTCAGACCGCTCAGCTTCGAGTGGGGGAAATGTTGGCCCGGGGCGAGGGGGCGCCGAAGGATTTTGCCGGCGGCACCGCACTGGTGCGCCAGATCGCCATGGGCGGTAACGCTTCGGGCTATCTGCTCCTGGGCGATCTGCTGGCTGGCGCGGTGGAGCCTGACGGAGCCACTGCCGTGGCTGCCTATGAACAGGCCGCAACCCTGGGGCGGAAGGATGCGCTGCTGCGTCTGGGCGATCTCTACCGGGACGGAAAGATCGTGGCGCGGGACGGACAGCGGGCCGTCGCCTATTATCTGGAGGCCGCGGCGGCGGGGCCGACGCCTTCGTTGCCGGAGGCCGGCCGGTGAAAGCTCTGCTGGCGATCGGCCTGTTGGCGTTCGGCCTGCTGCTGGCGGCGCCGATTGTGGCGCAGCCGAACCCGGCCGTCAGCGGCAATACGGACGAAGACTTGCTCCGGCGCGCCGATGCCCAATTGCGACTGGCGGAAGTGTTCGAGCAGGGCGAGGGCGTTGCCGTCGACCTAGTGCGCGCGCGGCTGCATTACGAGCAGTCGGCTCATGCTGGCAGCGACACGGCCAAGCTCCGGCTTGGACAGATGCTGGTCGCCGGGCTAGGTGGCCCCCGGGACACCTCCCAAGGATTGCGGCTGATCCGCGTCCTTGCCGGCGCGGGCAATATCAATGCTCAGACCTTGCTCGGCGACCTGCTTTCCGGCGGCACCCTGGGCTATGTCGATGCCGATGGTGCTATTGCCGCCTATCAGCAGGCCGCCCATGGCGGCAGCGTTGCCGCTATGGTCAGCCTGGGCGACGTCTTCCGCTCCGGCGACATTGTCCCGGTCGATTTGCCAAAATCCTTCGATTACTACGCGGCCGCTGCCGCCAAGGACAGTGCCTCGGCCAAACTGGCCGTCGCGGAAATGCTGGCTGGCGGACAGGGCGTTACCCAGGACGTGGCGTCCGGCCTGGCCACGCTGCGCATCGGAGCTGCCAATGGCAATGGCGATGCCGCCATGGCGCTGGGCGATCTCCTGCTTGCCGGAGACGTTGGCCAGATCGACGTGGCCGGGGCCGTAGAGGCCTATGAAACAGCTGCCGCGGGAGGGCGAACCGATGCTTATCTGCGGCTGGGCGAGCTGTTCCGCGACGGCTATTACATCAGGCGCGACGCCGAACGCGCCGTCGGCTATTACCGCATGGCGGCCAATGCCGGGGAGAGCTTCGGCCTATACGCTTTGGGCCTGGGCTATCTCGATCGCGATTTCGACGCCTTGGGTTCCAGCGCCGAAGGCATGGAGCTGGTGCAGCGGGCCGGCGCGCAGGGCAACCAATATGCCGTGACGGCGATTGCCGGGAGCTATCTCTTCGGCCAAGGGGTCGACGCCGACATCGAACGGGGCTTGGCAATCCTTACAGCAGCTGCCGCTGCAGGCAATCCGGCCGCCGCGCTGGATCTGGTCGCCATCTATCGCGACGGATTGCAGAGGAACGGAAAGTCCTTGCTGCGCCGCCGCGAGCAGATGGCTCTCCAAGTGCTGCAATCGGCAAAGGACCGGCTGGATCGCGGCTCCTATCTCTACCAGACGCTGCTGCTCGACGCCGCCCCGTCCGGGTTCGCCGATTCGGAAAAAGCCATCGGCCAGCTCGCCGAACTGTCACTGCGGGACCGCCGGTCGCTGGTCGTCCGGCTGCTTGCCGTGAACCCCAATGCCTTCGTCGCCCTGGTCCAGGTGCGCCTCAGAGACCTTGGATACCTGAACACCCGGGTCAATGGCCGGCTCAACCGGCAGACGATCCGCGCGATCAACGCTTACTGCCGTTTCAAGGCCGCCCAGGACATCTGCCGCCCGGGACCATTGAGCATGGCCACGGCCCAGGTCCTGTCCTCGGCCTTCTAGGGCGCACCGCGATGGTTCGCCATCGAATGCAGGATCGTCGGCCTGACCCCGCTTTTGATCTGGCATGGATCGGTCGAACTCCTGAAAGCTGCCATTCCCTTCGAGACCGGGGCGGCGGCCGAAAAGGAGGAAGCAGATCGCAAAGCGCATTGAGTTGCCGTGTCGCAGAGTTCGACGTTTGGCCAACGAACAAGGCGATCAATAGTTTAGACTATTTCTAAACTGCATTGAATTTCATTGACATCTCCGGCCACATAAGGTGACAACGCTAATCATATTTTTGGTCGCTGTCACCACCGGCGGACAATTGGAGAGCATTCAGATGAAGTCGCAACGGCCCCGCGTCCCCCTCATTCCCGCCGCCATAGCCTGTGTCCTGGCCATGAGCCCGGCGGTAATTCCGGTGTTCGCCGAGGACATCGTCGTTACCGATCATGAAAACCGCCAGGTCGTGCTAACCGCGCCTGCCGAACGAGTGGTTACCATCCCGATGCCGATGGCATCCGGTGTCATCGCGCTCAGCGGTGGTGCCGACACGCTGGTCGGGCTCAATCCGCTGTCGCTGACGGCCATCCGCGAGGGCATTCTGGGCAAGATCTTCCCCGACGCCCTCAATATTTCCGATGCCGTCACCGGTACCGACTTCGTGCCCAATGTCGAGGCGCTGGCCGAGGTCAATCCGGACCTCGTCATCCAGTGGGGCGGCCGCGGTCCCGAGATCGTCGATCCGCTGGTCAATGCCGGTCTCACCACGCTGCTGATCAAGTATGGCACCGAAGAGCTGACCCGCGAATACATGACCATGGTGGCCACGGCGATCGGCAAGCCCGAGCGCATCGACGCACTGGTCGCCTGGCGCGACCGCGTGCAGCAGGAGATCGCCGCCAAGACGGCCGGCATCGCCGAAGCCGATCGCCCCAGCGTGCTCTATCTCGGCCGTTCGCTCTCCGACATCACGGCGGCCGGCAACAAGGGCCAGTACAGTTCCTGGTATATCGAGCTGGCCGGCGGCAAGAACGCCGCAGCCGAGCTGGATGGCAGCGTCTCGATCAACCGCGAGCAGATTGCCCAGTGGGACCCCGAAGTCATCCTGCTCAACAGCTTCGAGCCGGAACTGGACGTGAGCTGGGTCTACGATGATCCGATCCTCTCGCTCACCAAAGCGGCGCAGAATCGCCGCGTCTACAAGATGCCGCTGGGTGGCTATCGCTGGGATCCGCCGAGCCAGGAATCGCCGCTGACCTGGATGTGGCTGGCCGAGCTGCTGCATCCGGACCTGTTCAACTACGACCTGCGCGCCGAAATGACCGCGGCCTACAAGACGCTCTACAATTACGAGCTGACCGACGAGGACATCGACGGCATCATCTGGACGGCCCAGCAGGGTACCGGCCTCGGCTACGACCAGTTCGCGGTCAACTGATCGTGACAGCGCTTGCTGAGGAAGCGGGGGGCGTGGCCTCCCGCCGCTGGACCCGGACGGCGCTGGCCTTCACCCTGTTTCTGGCGGCCCTTGCTATCAGCATCGTGGTCAGCCTTTGCGTCGGTCGCTATTCGGTATCGGCGCTGCGCGCCCTCGAAATCCTCGGCACGGCCATCATGCAGCCCGGCCGCGTGGTCGAGACCATGGACGAGCGCATAGTGCTGCTGGTCCGGGCCCCGCGGGTCATCATCGCCGCCATGTCGGGGGCCGCGCTCGCGACGGCCGGTGTCGCGCTGCAGGGCGTGTTCCGCAATCCGCTGGTATCGCCCGAAGTGCTGGGCATTTCGCAGGGCGCCGCCTTTGGCGGGGCGTTGGCGATCACCATGGGCATTTGGGGAGTGCCGCTGCTGCTGGCGGTATTCGTCGCCGGCTTCTTGGCCCTGATCCTGGTGGGCCTCTTGGCCCGTATTGATGGCCGTACCGAGATCATCACCGTCATCCTCTCCGGCATGGTCATCGGCTCGCTATTTTCCGCCTTCGTTTCTCTGCTGCAGTTTATCGCCGATCCCAACAGTTCGCTGCCCGCCATCGTCTATTGGCTGATGGGCTCGTTCGCCACCGCCACCTGGGACCGCGTGCTGGTGTCGGCGCCAGGCCTATTGGCCGGCATGGGCCTGCTCTGGGCGCTACGCTTCCGGCTTAACGTGCTGTCGCTCGATGACAGCGAAGCCAGGAGCCTCGGCGCGCATCCCGATCTGGAACGCTGGCTGGTCTTCGCGCTGGTGGCGCTGATCGTGGGCTGCCAAGTAGCAGTCTCCGGTATTGTGGGGTGGGTCGGGCTCGTCATCCCTCATGCCGCGCGTCTCATTGTAGGCTACGACCACCGCCGGCTGCTGCCGGCGACGGCTGTGCTCGGCGCTGCCTTCATGGTCACCATTGATACGCTCGCCCGCACTGTCACCGCCGCCGAAATTCCGCTCGGCGTGCTGACGGCCATCGTCGGCGCCCCGGTCTTCGCGGCTCTGCTGCGCCGGCACTACCGCGAAAGGGAAGCAAAATGATCGGTCTCACCAACGCCACGGTGCGCTTCGGTGCGCGGACCGTCCTCGACGGGCTCAGCTTTGCCGCGCCCAAGGGCCGCAGCATTGCCATTCTCGGGCCCAATGGTCGTGGCAAGACCACGGCGCTACGCGCCATGCTGGGCTTCCAGCCATTGCATGGCGGCACTCGCACAGCACCAGCTATCGTTGGATACGTGCCGCAATATGCCTCAAGTAACCAAAGCTATGGCGTGCTCGACGTCGTGGTCATGGGCCGCGCCGCTGGTCTCGGCCTATTCGGCCAACCAAGGCCAACCGACATGGCGAAAGCCCGCGCCGCGCTCGATCGGGTCGGTGCCGCGCGCTTCGCCGGGGAGCGCTTCGACCGCCTGTCCGGAGGTGAGCGCCAACTCGTGCTGCTGGCCCGAGCGCTGGCGACCGGATCGGATGTGCTGGTGCTGGACGAGCCGGGCTCGGCGCTCGATCTGCACAACCAGCAGCGGCTGCTGGCATTGCTGGACGAGCTCCGCAGGCCGCGCGACCGCGCCATCATCTTCACCACGCATGATCCCAATCACGCGCTCGCGGCGGCGGACGACGCCCTCCTGATGATGCCCGATGGACCGGCGTTGTTCGGACCGGTAAGCGAGACTGTGGTCCCGGACCATCTCGAAAGGCTCTATGGCGTGCCGATGCGGCTGGTGCAGCTGCTTGGTGCTGACGGGTCGGCGCACCGGGCCGTGCTGCCTGCCTTTGCCGGAATGCGTGCCGCATGACCGTCCTGCTGATCCACTCGCACTATGGCGCGGCGCCACAGGGCTACGCCGCCGATCCCGGTGTGCTGGTTGTCCGCGAACGCGAGCTGACCGCCGGGCATTTCGCCGCCGCGACGGGCCTCCTCACCACGACCCATCTCGATCAGATCGGCCTGCTGCAGCACCAGCCCGCCCTGCAGGCCTTGCTGGATCGTGGCGGCCGCTGGTTCTTCAACGGTCATATCCTGCGCGAATTCGTCGAAGGGCTCGGTCGCTATGTGCCCCTGCACCAGCCCCGGCGCGCCGACCTCGCGATGACGCGTCTCTTCGAGCATCCGATCTTTGTCGGCATCGAGCAGCGCTCGCTTGAGGAAAACAAGGGGGTCGCGGGCTTTTATGGCCGCGGCCATAACCCACTGCCCGACGGCGCGCAAGCGGTCAACGGCATTGGCCCAAACTTGGTGCCCATCGATTGGGACTGGGCTCTGCCAGCCGGCGGGCGAATGTTCTCCCATGCCGGCAACGATCTCGGTGGCATGGGTGGCGAGAGCGGCGATGGCGCTCTGTTGACCCGGCGGATCATTGCCTGGTGCCGGGGCGAGCTGCCATGAGCATTCTGGCCATCCATCCCGGCGCCTATTACCACATCGAGAGCTTCGAGAGCCCCCGTTACGCGCAGCATTTCGACCAACTGGTTCGTCCCGAGGACCTCGCCTCGGTGCGGCTGGAAGACCATGCCGTGGTCCTCATCCCCTGCCGCACGCCGGCCGACCGGATGGTTCAGCATCAGGCCCGGTTGCGCGCCTATCTTGATCAGGGCGGCACTATCGTCACCACCGGCGAGAGCGAGTCGCAACTCTTCCTTCCCGGTATCAGCTTCACGCCGCAGCCGACCAATTTCTGGTGGTGGCTCACGCCAGGCGCCGATCTCGGCGTGCGCATCGCCGCACCCGGCCATGCTCTGTTCGAACGGCTCGCGCAGCGCGACCTCACCTGGCACCTGCATGGCTGGTTCGATGTGCCGGCGGGCGCCGAAGTGCTGGCGGTCAACGAGAGCGGCAAGCCCATTCTCTATGTCGACGAGGTGACCACCGCCGGCCGTATGGTGATCACGAGCCTCGACCCCTTCTTTCATCACGGCAGCCATTTCATGCCGGCCACCACACGATTTCTCGATGGCTTCCTGCCTTGGATGCGGGAAGCCCTGGACCGCAAGGATTGACCATGGCCACCAGACTGCATGTCCGCGAAGCTGGGCAGGACCTCCTCTACAGTTTCGCCGATCTGCTCGCCTATCACGGCTTCGGCTTTCCCGGCGGCGTCGCCCACGGCTTCAAGGTGCTGGAGCGCGCGCTGCCGCTATTGGCCGATGGTGAACCGCCCGAGCGCCGGGAAATCGAGATACGCACCGCCTTCCGCGGCCCGGGCGCGCGCGACGCCTTCGAGATGGTCACCCGCTCGCTGACGGAGAGCCGATATGTGGTGGATGCTGCGCTGGAGCGCCCGGAACGCGGCGAAACGCTCGCTCGCTATGTGTTTGTGTTGAGTTACCGAGGCACCACCGTCCGCCTGCAGATCCGGCCCGGCCTCGTGCGTGACGAGTTCATCGCGCTTGGCCGCAAAACTGACCGCACGGCGGAGGAAGATGTCCGGCTGACCTACCTCAAGCAGGAGATGGCCGAACGGCTATTGGCAATGCCGGCGACCGAAGTTTACGACGTCACCTAGGTCTATTAAGGGAACGACCAGGTTGGCGATTGTGTCGGCTGTTTGGGTCGGCAGAGACTTTCGGCATATTGAGCTGAAGGTGCGGTGAGCTTTGCACCTTCCGAGGCTGCCGGTCCGTCTTGCTCACCTTTGACATCTTTTTGCATGATAACTTGCACAAATTTTATTTCTTGCAAGTTTTCATGCATCACCTTATGGTGCTGATAGTGGAGGGGCGCATGTCAGTTCTGGAGCGCGTCAAGGAAGCGGCCGAGACGCTTACACCGGCCGAGCAATTGCTGATCAAGCAGGTGATCGCCAGCCCGCGCGACATAGCGCTGGGCACGGCGAGCGGGCTGGCTCAACGCATCGGCGTACATGAAGCAACGGCCTCACGCCTCGCCAAAAAGCTTGGTTACCCTAACTATGCCGGATTCCGCGCCGCGATCCAGGAAGAATTTATCGTCCGCACCGATCCGGCCACCCGCGTGCGCAATACACTTCAGCAAACCAGCGAAGCCGGACTGATCACCGATCTGGTCAGTCGCGAGATCGAGGCGTTAGCCGGACTGCAGCGCTATGTCGATGATGCAAAGCTGTTGTCGGCCGCCCAACCCCTGCTCAGGGCGCGTCGTATCTACGTCTTCGCCCGCGGCAATGCCGAGGCATTGGCCGTACTGATCGACCGCCGCCTGCGGCGCATGGGTCGCGACACCATCATGCTTGCCGGCGAGGGCCGCGACCTCGCCGAACAAGTGCTGGGCATGAACGGCGATGATGCCATCGTCGCCTTCGCCTTTCGCCGCCAGCCCACCCATTACGCTGCCCTGCTCAATCACGCCCGCGCCGTGAACGCGACGTCGGTGGTCATCTCCGGCAGCGTCGGCCCGTCGCTGGTGCCTGCGGGGGATCATCTGTTGTTTGCCCCCCGCACGGGCTCGCAGGATGCGTTCCAGACCCTCACTATTCCTATGGCGATCTGCAATGCGCTGGTGCTGACCATGGCCAAGGAAGACCCCAAGGCTTCGCTGCAATATCTCGAAACCCTGGGCCAGCTCATCGACGCCTTCGACTAAAGGGCATGCAAGGGAGGAATTTTGCACGCCCAATCTCTGCAAGTTCACATGCATGTTGCAAATATAATGCAAGCACATGTGCATCCATAGGGCGCATGCAGCGCCATTCCTGAGGAGGAAATGATGGACAAAAAGACTTTGCTGCTTTCGACCACCTTGCTGGCCTTGGCCGCGCCAGCCTACGCGCAATACGATCCAGCGCTCGATGCCATGACAGCCGAGGAACTACTGCCGCTCGCCCAGGAAGAGGGCACCGTCACGGTTTACGCCTTCACCAGCCGCATCGCGGCAGTGGAAGCCGCCTTCGAAGCGGCCTATCCCGGCATCGACATGGTCAGCCACGACATGAGCTCAACCGAGCAGATCACCCGGCTCAAGGCCGAAGCGGCGGCCGGCATTGCCAGCGCCGACGTCGTCTATATCTCGGACGCGCCCGTCGTCTTCGCCGAACTTCTGGGTCCGGGTCTGGTCACGCCCTATGTTCCGCCTCGCGTCGTCCCCCTGCTCGACGCCAATGAACGCGAGCCGCTTCTGGCCCAGCGCCTCTCCACCAAGGTGCTGATGTATAACGAGGAAGCCAATCCCGATGGCGCGCCGGTCAGCAATCTCTGGGAGCTGACCAGCGAAGACTGGACTGGTCGCGTGATCATGGTCGATCCGCTGCAGCGCGGCGACTATCTCGACCTGATGACGGAGATCGTGCTGCGCTCCGATGAAATGGCCAGTGCCTATGAAGCCCAGTTCGGCCAAGCCATCACCCTCGATGACGGGGTGGAAAATGCCGGTCAGCAATTCATTGTCGACCTCTTCGAAAACGACCTCATCCTCGTCTCCTCGACCGACGACGTGAACGCCGCCGTCGGCGCCCTGGGCCAGGCCAATCCGCCGGTGGGCTTCACCTCCTATTCCGACCGCCGCGACAATGAAGACGAGGGTTGGGCCCTGCAGGTCGCCAACGATGTCGTGCCGTCCAATGGCATCATCTTCCCAGCCGTTCTGGCCGTATCGGCCACCGCGACCCACCCGGCCGCTGCGCGTCTGGCCATCGACTTCCTGATGGGTGACGACAGCGAAACGGGCGGTGAAGGTTTCAAGCCCTTCTATGTCGCGGGCGACTACGCCACCCGCAGCGATATCGTCAGCCACCCCGATGCGGTGCCGCTCGATCAGTTCAACGCCTGGTCGATCGATCCGGTCGCGACGTCCAACCTGCGCCAGGAAGTGGGCGACCTCGTGCTTTCCCTGCAATAGTCCCTGCAACGGCTCCCGGCATTGCCGCCGGGAGCCAATCCGGCGGTTTACATCCATGTCTCTCGTTTCCACACGCAGTTCCGCGCGGCCCCTCCGCATCGAGGGAAAGCTGGTGCTCAAGCTGGTCGTCCTGGCCATATTGGGCGTGCTCGTCGCCGCGCCCCTCTTGCGCATCCTGTTCGAAACGCTGTCGCCCGGTGCCATCGTAGCATGGAGCGACGTCACGTCCGGCAGGCTGGCGCGCAACCTGCTCTGGGTCCCCCTCGGCAATACGCTGATCCTGGGCGTGGGTGTCGCCTGTGGCTGCGTGCTGCTGGGTGGCTTCCTCGCCTGGCTGGTGGTGATGACCGACGTGCCCTTCCGCCGCACCATCGGGCTGATGGCCACCCTGCCATTCATGATCCCCAGCTTCGCCACCTCGCTGGCCTGGGGTTCGCTGTTCCGCAATTCGCGCGTCGGCGGGCAAACCGGCTTTCTTGAAGGCCTCGGTCTGACCATTCCCGACTGGCTGGCCTGGGGCATGGTGCCGACGCTGATCGTGCTGATCGCTCACTATTATTCGCTGGCCTTCACGGTGATTGCCGCGGCGCTGGCCACGGTCAATTCGGACCTGGTGGAGCCCGCGCAGATGGCCGGCGCCAAGCGCGGCCGTATTCTCATGGGCATCGTTCTGCCCGTGGCGCTCCCCGCCGTCGTCGCCGGTGCGTCCCTCACCTTTGCCGGCGCCGTTTCCAATTTTGCCGCGCCCGCCCTGTTGGGCCTGCCCGTACGCATGCAGACCTTGGCGACCCGGCTCTATGGTCTCATCGAAGTCGGGCAGACTGCACGTGGCTATGTCATCGCCATCCTGCTGATCGCGGTATCCGCTCTCTTCCTCTGGTTGGGCAACAAAGTGATTTCGGGGCGCCGCTCCTATGCCACCATTACCGGCAAGGGCGGCCGTGCCAAGCGCTTCGGCCTGGGCAATGCGCGCCTGCCGCTCTTCGCCCTCGCGACCCTCATCTGCCTGGTCACGACCATCGTGCCGGTTGTCATCCTCGTCGCCTCCTCGCTCGCCCCGTCTTCGTCCGCACTCTTTTCCAGCTGGACGCTGCACTATTGGGCCGGCGCATCCAATCCCGCCATCGCCCAGGGACAGGCCGGAATTTTCTCCAATCCCTTCATCGTCTCGGCCACCGGCCTGACCATGAGCCTGGGTGTCGCCGTAGCCATCACCACGACGCTGATCGGCCTGATCGTCGCCTTCGTTCTCGCCCGCGACGGCAAGGGGCCGCTGGCCGGCATCATCAACCAGGTCAGCTTCCTGCCCCTGCTGGTGCCCGGCATCGCCTTCGGCGCGGCCTATATTGCTCTCTTCGGCGCGCCGATCGGCCCCTTCCCGGCGCTCTACGGCACGTTCGCCCTGCTGCTGATCGCCGGCACGGCCTATCTCCTGCCCTTTTCCGTTCAGACCGGCCGCGCCGTCATCCAGCAGGTCTCCGGCGATCTCGACGAAAGCGCCCGCATGACCGGGGCGGGATTTCTCCGCCGCCTCACCGCCATCACCGTGCCACTGACCAGCCGGGGCCTGGCCGCCGGAGGGCTGATTGTCTTCGTCAAGATCATGCGCGACCTCTCGCTCGTGGTCCTGCTGTTCACCCCGACCATGCCGGTGCTGTCGGTCCTTGCCTATCGCTATGCCTCCGAAGGCTTCACCCAGTTCGCCAATGCCATAACCGTCGTGATCCTGGTGATCTCGATTGCCGCGACCCTGCTGGCCAATCACTTGCAGGCCAAGTCGCAGCCCTGGCTCAAATCGTAAGTCACCCCCATGATCCGCATCGAAAACCTCGTGAAATCCTTCGGCGCCTTCAACGCTGTCGACGACATATCCTTCAGCGTGCCGCAGGGCGCCTTCCTGGTCCTGGTGGGCCCATCCGGCTGCGGCAAGTCCACCATGCTGCGCATGCTGGCCGGGCTCGAGCAACCCAATGGCGGCACCGTCTCGTTCGGCGACAGAATCGTTTCGGACGGCAATCGCGGCTGGACGATCGACCCGGCGCAGCGCGACACCGGATTGGTCTTCCAGTCCTATGCGCTGTGGCCGCACATGACAGTGACCGGCAATGTCGACTGGCCGCTCAAGGTCGCCGGCATGGCCAAGCCCGACCGCCAGGCGCGGGTGGCCGACGTGCTGCGCATGCTTGGCATCGAGCACTTGGCCGGGCGCTATCCCAACGAGATTTCCGGCGGGCAGCAGCAGCGTGTCGCCATTGCGCGCATGATCGCGCCGCGTCCATCCATCCTGCTCTTCGATGAGCCGCTCTCCAATCTCGATGCCAAGCTGCGCGTAGAAATGCGCACCGAGCTGCTCCGCGTCCATCGCGCCACCGGTGCCACATCTGTCTATGTGACGCATGACCAGGTGGAGGCCATGACCATGGCCAGCCATGTCGCTGTGCTCAACCATGGCAAGGTGGAGCAATTCGGCACACCTGAGGAACTGGTGCAGACCCCTAACACCGCTTTCGTCGCCACCTTCGTCGGCACGCCGCCGGCCAACCTCGTTCCGGTGTCTGCGCTATCGCCGCCGCAGGCGGCGAACCTGCCCATCGAAGCCTCGGCCATGTATCGGCCCGAGGATCTGTTGGTCAGCGCCACGCCGGTCGATGGCGGCCTGGCCTTCGATTTTGCCGAAGCCAGTCTGGTAGCTGGCCGCACCATGTTGACCGGCACGCGCGACAACCTGCGCATCACTGCCGTCGTCGACGCCGCGCCGCGTTTTGGCGTCGGTGACACCGTTCATTTCATCCTGCCGGCCGCGCCCGCCGCGCTGTTTGGCGCGAACGGGGAGCGGTTGTCATGAAGCGCTTGCTGCTGGTTCGCCATGGTGAATCGGAATGGAATGCCGTCCGCCGACTGCAGGGCCAGGCCGATATCGGACTCTCTGAAAAAGGCGACGCGCAGGCTCGTATGCTGGCGCCCATTATCGAACAGCTGGCGCCCGACCTGGCGATCACCTCCGATCTGCGCCGCGCTCGCCAGACGGCAGAACTTCTCGGCTTTCCCGACGCCAGGCGCGAACCGGACCTGCGCGAGGTCGATGTGGGCGACTGGACCGGCTTGGAGATCGCCCGCATCGCCGCCGATCAGCCCGAAGCCTATCTCGGCTGGCGTGCCGGCACCTTTGCCCCGCCCGGCGGCGAGAACTGGGCTGATTTTTGCATTCGCACCGCCCGCGCCACGCAAGAGGCGGCCCAGTCTGCCGACCGCCTGCTGGTGATCTGCCATGGCGGCGTCATCCGCGCCCTGCTGCAGACCCTGCTCGATCTTTCGCCGCGCCGCATTATCCCCGTTGGCCCAGCAAGCCTCACCATCCTCGCCAGCAAACCCGGCGAAAGCGTCATGCGCCTCGAAGTGTTCAACTACGCCCCCGCCGGCCCCATACTGGACGCGCCGGATTAGTCGGGCATGGTTTCGTGGGCATCAGTGTTGTGACATTTGGTGCCCACTAACATCTGCCGGCAGAGCGCCCCTTTTCGGTCATTTCGGGGTGCCTCATCGATCGCCCGAAAGCCGACGTCCGGTTTGAGCCTTACAAACGACCAGTTCGGCGTCGCAGAGAGGCGATCGGCATTGTTACGTGTATGAGCCATTTCCAGTCGCAGTTATTCGCGGTGCGGACTGCAGACATGATGTCCGCACCACGTAAGACTACGACGCCTGATGGCGCTATTCCGACCGTTTCCCTTTTAAGACCGCGGCGAATTTCAGTGTAAGAATGGAACGCAGCGGCACATTCTCAGCCTAAGAGTGCGACCCGCTTTTCTGCCGGTAATTATGGGCACTTATATTGGTGGCAATCGACATCCTGCGACATCTGCCATCCATACCTGGCAGACCAGATCAAAGTGCGATGACGTCGAACTCATCTTGCCCCGGGATCCGCAGCCAAGCGGCAGGTGGTCGATCGCTATTCCCTTTTTACGGAAAGCAGTTCCTTTGTAAGGGTCTGAGGATCGCCAATAGCGGGACCGGCTGGCTGACCGTGGAGGACCCATGGCTGGCTTGCCGGCCCCTGCCCCTCAGTCCGCTGTCGCGTCGAAGAACCGCCGCTCCACGAAACCGAGAACTCGCATAAATGCGTCATTGGCGCCGCCAATCACTCGCCTTTCATCCACTGCGGACAGCTCGATGGCATCGAGGGCACTGGTAAAGGTCTTCCAATACAGCCCTCGTCCCTCCGGCGCCGCGGCCAGATGCCGTGCACCAAATGTCTCCGACAGGTCGAGCTGCCGGGCCGCCTTGAGGAGAAATGCGGCACCAAGGTTTGAGCCTTCCGCCACATAGAGCCAACCCAGAGAACCGGGAATATCCAGCAGATAATCGCGTGGCGAGCGGAGGCGGTTCGGCACGGCCAAGCCGAGATCGCGAAGATCCTGCTCGATCGTAGGCAGGCGGTCGCGGCTCCTGAGGTCGGGCAGCATCCCGGCCAGATCGGCATGGCCATAGAGTGGACTGACAATGGAATGGAAATCATGCTGGACCAGCAGGAACAGACCATAGTGAATCCGGCTCTCGAACGGTCGGCCCGCCATGATGCGGCCATCCAGCTTTTCATGCGTAGCTCGCGTTTCGCTCTTCAGGCGGGACCACAGACCCCGCGGTTCCTCAACCACAGGGCGTTGGGGATCAGCGACCTCGTTCATGTTTTCTTCCTTAGAATTTGGCATTGAGCGAAAGGGTGACGGTGCGGCCGGGAGCGGGATAGCGGCTGCCGGCGGGGACGTAGTTGACGTCGAAGGCATTGGCGATGCCAAGCCGTATCGTGGCATTCTCGTTGAGCGCGTAGGCACCGTAGAGATCAACCGAGGTATAGGCGTCCGTCAGGTAGGCGCCGTCTTCGCTGAAGCTCTGTTCATGGGTGAGGGTCGGCGTGACATGGGTCACCGTCGCGCCCAATGTCAGCGTTTCGTCCAGCAGGCGTACGCCGCCATCGAGCGTCACTTTGAATTTCGGCGGCACATCGCCGGCCCACATGAATACCTTGCCATCGGTGACGTCGGCACCAGCGCCGGTCACGGCGACCTGCTGGCCCCATTCGGTCTGCAGCCAGGTGGCCGAACCGCCGATCCAGAACTGGCGCGCATCGTAATTTCCTTCGATCTCGACGCCCTGCATGCGCGTTTGATCCAGCAGGTTCATGAAGCCGATATATTGCTTGGAGGCATTTGCCGGATAGTGCTGTCCGACCACGATATAATTGTCGATGGTTCGATCGAACGCCGCCAGTTTGAACCGGAGCGTATCGTCCTCCAGCAACAGGCCATCAAAGGCGAGATTCGCCCCGATCTCCCAGGTTCGCGCCGTTTCCGGCAGCAGGCCCTCATAGGGTGCATAGCCAATGCCCGGGGCGCCGTCTCCCGGCGAACCGCCGGCGAAGAAGGCTTCCGAGATGGTGGGCGGACGCATGCTATGGCCATAGCTGATATAGGGGCGGAACCAGTCCAGCGGCGTGAGCTCGATGGTCGCCGATGGCAAAAGGGCGCCGGCAGAGCGATCGATATCGAGGGTCGTGGCGGGATAGATTACCCGGGTCGTTTGGTTGCCCTGTATCCAGGCGCCCGTTGCGTACCAAACGCCATTGATGATTTCACCCGTCAGGTTGAGCCGCGCGCAAGCCGCCGCAATCTGAACCGGATTGGTGATTGTGATGCCCAGGCAGCGATTGTTCCATTGGTTATATACGGCCTGATTGTGAGCCAGGGCCCAGGCGCGATATGTCGTCACTGCGCCCGCCTGGCGCGAAGGCGTGCCAACCGTTTCGGTCGTCTGCGAATAATAGGTCGGCGTCCCTTGCAACCGGTGCCAGTCGTAGCGCAGGCCGCCCGTGAGTTTGACCCAGTCCGCAGGCTCTATCGTGGCATTGGCATAAACGCTCGCCATGTCGCGGATACCGGCAGGGCTGAAGGCGGTATAGTTGCTGGCCCAACTGGGGTTGGCTGTGATCGAGGTGCTGTTGGCCTCCACCGTTCCATTGTCCCGGAAGACCTCTGCACCGTAATTGACGCTCAAGGGACCCAGCGGCGTTTCGAAACGGCTGGTATTGTCGATGCTCGCGCCGAAACTCAAAAGGTTTCCATCGACAAAGGTGTCGGGCGCCAGAATGGTGCCGAGTTCATTGGTCCGTTGGTGGCGCAATTGGTTGGTAAGCGTATTGTTGAGCCAGAGACGCGTGTTGAGATCGATGAGCTCATTGTCGGCCGGGTCCCATCCCAGGCTCGCCGTCAGCGTGTCGGTGGTTGCCTGCATTGTCTGCTGGGCGCCCGGGCCACCAACGGCATAGGCAAAATTCTTCTCCTGGTGCGTCCAGGTCAACGCCACCTCGACATCCTCGAAATCGCCCTCGACCTTGAGCAGGCTTGACCAGTTTTCCCGGCCCATAAGATTGGTCTGATCAGTGTCTGCCCCGTTCCAGACGACAGTGCCGTTCTGACCCAAACGATATTCGCCCAGGTTGAGCCCGCTCAGGCCGGCAGTTATGGAGAAAGGCGTATCGGTCAGCCTGGCCGCTCCCAGTATGGAGCCCTGGAAATCATGGCTATTGCTGCCGGTGGTGACATTGAGCTCGAGACCCCATGTCCCGCCGTCCTCGATCAGGTCGTCGGCGCCCACCGTACGGAAGGTGACCGCACCGCCCAGCGCCCCGCCGCTTGCGCCGTCGGCGGCGGTATTCTTGCTGACTTCCACCGACCGTATGAAGGCGCTGTCCACGTAAGCGTGGCTTGATCCGCCCTGATAGGTTTCACTGCCCGCCGCGACGGTCTGAGAAGCATTTTGCCTGGCCCCATCAATGGAAACCACCACGCGCCCCATATCCTGCAGACCGCGCAGGTTTGGGGAAATCGAGGGGTAGGTTGCATTGGATGAATTGGCATAGGCGCCGGCAACATTGCTCAGCAGGTCGCGCGTGTCGCGGACATTGGCCGAAGCGATGGCATCGCGGCTGATCACGCTGATGCTGGATGGCGCCTCGTAGACCCAATCGGGCGTACCCCGGAAGCCTGAACCGTTGGCTGCAGCCCGCCCCCAGGCAGCGACCTTGACGGTTTCGAGGAGAATGGTGCCGTCATCAAAGACGAATTCGGCATCGGCCGCTGACGCGTCCTCGATGGTCACGGTGCCGGGACCGGTAAAACGATATGAAAGCCCGGTGCCGGAGAGAAGGCGCCGGAGCGCTTCCTGCTGCCCGAATGAACCCGACAGGCCCGCTGTCGAACGCCCGGCGGTGACGGCCGAAGGGTAGAGCAAGGTGAGGCCCGCCTGGTCGGCAAAGAAGTTCAGGGCCCGCGCGAGGCTGCCTGCCGGAACGGAATAGGTCGCCGCATCAGCCTGGGCCTGAGCCCAAGCGGGCCCAACCGGCCCCAGCACGCTCACCGCCATGCCGACTGCTGTCGTCATGAGCAGAGCTCTGATTATGCCTCGAGCACCGACGCCCCGCCGTGCTCTGCCCAATATGTCCGCCATCCAACTATGCCCCGTGCAATACCTGGGCGTTGCAGCGCGTTCATACTGCGCCGTTCAACACCCCATATTCCGAGGACGAAACACGCGGACGATTCTTGCAGCGGCTTTGCGAAAAAAGTTGATATTTTTTGTCCGCTTGTTGAAATGCGTGGAATATGCACCAAGCGCTTCATCAGCGGATGATGGTCACGAACGGCATGCGGTGATCTTCACCGGCAAGGTTCGGGCGATGGCGTTTCGAGTGCGGCAATTTCAGGATTGAGGATAAGCACGGTGCCGCTCCCCTGCCGGGCGATCTCCGCAATAACGCTGTCCAGCCGGCGGTTCTCGAACACCAGCCTGCCCCGCCGCCAGGCCGTGACCTGTTCGGCATTGACGGCGAGGGTGGAGAGCGGCGCGGCCGCCCCATAGATGGCCTGCTCGTTGGCGCCGAGTTCGGCCTGGCCCTGCCGCGTATCGGCCACCGCGA